>CAZTIF010000086.1:3453-14300 GCA_964613635.1 uncultured Bifidobacterium sp.
CGACCACCACATCGAAGAATTCCGGCCGCTGCACGAAGTGCGCGGTCAGGATATCGATATGAAACTTGTCGAGCTTCAGGTCGGGATAGGACTTCGCCATCTCCGCCACGCGCTCGTCCCAGTACGGCATCGTGATCGAAATGCCATTCGACTTGGTCGCGCTGGTCAGGTGCTTCTTCGGGCGCGACTGCGCGAGCTCGAATGCGAACTTCAGCACGCGGTCGACGCCGATGCGCGACATCACCGTGCTCTGCATCACGATCTCGCGCTCGGTGCCGTCGTACATGCGGCCGCCGATGCTCGAGTACTCGCCCTCGGTGTTCTCGCGCACGATGTACATGTCGATCTCGCCGGGCGCGCGCGGGCTGCCGTCACGGCGCACCACCGGCGCGACGATGCCCGGCATCAGCCGCGCAGGACGCAGGTTGATGTACTGGTCGAACTCGCGGCGGAACAGCAGCAGCGAGCCCCACAGCGACACATGGTCGGGAATCTTTTCGGGCCAGCCGACCGCGCCGAAGTAGATCGCATCATGCGAGCCGATCTGCTCTTTCCAGTTATCCGGCAGCATCTTGCCGTGCTTCTCGCAGTAGTCCCAGCTGGAGAAATCGAAGTGGTCGAACTGCAGGTCGATGCCGAACTTGCGCGCGGCCGCGTCGAGCACGCGCAAGCCTTCGGGAACGACTTCCTTGCCGATGCCGTCACCGGGAATCACGGCGATGCGTTTTGCCATGTCAGCTTCCTTGAAAAATAGCTGGGCTCAGTAGCCCGAAATCGCGACCTTGCCGAAATGCGCGCCGCTGGCCATATGCTTGAAAGCGGCCTGCGCGTCCTCCAGCGCATACACCGAATCGAGCAACGGCTTGATGCGATTCTGCTCGATCGCGCGGTTCATCTGTTCGAAGCGCGTCTTCGAGCCGACCGCAATGCCCTGCACGCGGATCAGCGGACCAAACAACTGGCGCAGCGAGATCGTCGCCTCCGGTCCGGCAACAAAACCGACCACGCCGACGAAGCCGCCGAACGCGGTCGCGGCCAGCGATTTCGACAGCGTCGCGCCGGCCGTCTCGACGACGATGTCAACGCCGCGTCCGCCGGTGATTTCCTTCGCCGCCAGTTCCCAGTCCGGGTTGCTGCGGTAATTGATGGTCTCGTCCGCGCCGAGCGCCTTCGCGCGCACGAGCTTCTCGTCGCTCGACGAGGTGATGATGACCTTCGCACCGGCGGCCTTCGCAAACTGCAGCGCGAACAGCGACACGCCGCCGGTGCCCTGCAGCAGCACGGTGTCGCCCGGCTTCACGCCGCCTTCCTGCAGCGTCGACCAGGCGGTCAGCGCGGCGATCGGCAGCGTGGCGACCTCGACGTCGGACAGCGAGGGTGGCGGCGCGACGGCGTCGAGGGCCGGCACCGCGATGTATTGCTGCAGCACGCCGGCCAGCGGCGCGCCGAGCGTCTGGCGGGTGCGCTGCTGCACGGTCGGCAGGCCGTCGTGCCAGCCCTGCGTGTAAACGGGGGCGACACGGTCGCCGACCTTCCATTCGCTGACGCCTTCGCCGAGCGCGACCACGGTGCCGCAGGCATCGGACGCCGGCACCAGCGGCAACGGCAGGCCGGGAATGTATTTGCCGCTCAGGACCGCGAGGTCGCGGTAGTTCAGGCTGGCGGCCGAAATCTTCACCAGGATCTCGCCGCGCTTCGGCGCGGGCACGTCGAGTTCGATCGGTGCGATCGCGTCCAGCGTGAACGCGGTCGCGGCCATCGCCTTCATTGTTGCAGGAATCGTTGTCATGTCAGGGCAGGAATGGAGTGATCGGCAGCCGTGGCGCCGGGGCGTCCGGCACGGGACGCGGTTCAGCAGACGTGTCCGCCTCGTGCCCTCGCCCGCCACGGCAGGTGCGCATGTTCACATAGCCGCCGCATGCCGCAAAGGTGCGTGCGCCGCTATTTCCTTTGTAATTGCGAAAGCTGGCCTTCGGGACGCGGGCGCGGCGGAGGCAGGCCGCCGGCTCAGTGCTCTGCCGCCACCTGGTCGCCGGGCGGCAGGTAGCCGTGGCGCGTGAATATGGCCCGGCCGGCCTCGCTGGAAACGAAGGCGACGAACGCGCGGGCCGCCGGGTTGTGCTCGCCGTGCAGCGTCAGCACGAAAGCCTGCGCGATCGGCTTGTAGAGCTCGGGCGGGACCGCCGAGGACGCGCCAATGCCGGCAAATTCGGCCCGGTGCAGCACCGAGCGAGTGACGATGCCGGCGCCCGCGCTGCCATTCTTCACGAAGCGCGCCACGTCCACCACGCTGTCGCCGGTGACCAGCTTGGCCTGCAATTTCGGCCACAGCCGCGCCTCGCGCAGCGCCTGCTCGGCACGCTGCCCGAAGGGGCTGAGGTGGCGGGATGGAATGGCGACCACATGCACCTTGCGATCGGCCAGCATCTCCAGCGTCGGCTCGGTCGCGCCCGGCAGCCGCGTCCACAGCAGCAGCTCGTTGCGCGCATAGACCACCGGCGGCGCGGCCGCCAGCCCCTCGTCGGACAGCCGCGCAGGATAGCCGAGGTTGGCCGCGAAGAAGACGTCGATGGGGACGGAACGCTTGATGTCGGCATACAGTGCGCGCGAGGAGCCCGTCACCATCGACACTTCGATGTCTGCGGACTGGCTGCGGAACTCGGCGATCATCTGCTGCATTGCCGGCTGCAGCTCGACCGATACGCCGACCAGCAGCCGGCCCCCGGCACCGGCGGACACGGCCGCTCCCGGCAGGCACAGGGCAAGGAAAAGCAGGATCAGTCGGGCGAATCGGCGCATCGTCGGGGTGTCGGGTCAGGTGGTCGGGGTCGGGGCCGCAGCAACTGCGATGCCCTGCCGCGTGAAGGGCCCGATTATATCTGCCTCCCCGGCCGGCAGGCCCTTTGGCGTGCCGTTATAGAATCCGGCATGCATTCGACGACGGAGACCGATACCGATGGACCCGAAAAAGCTGAAGGCGCTGCAATGGAAGGTGTTCGAGAACGTGGCGGCCGCGCAGCTCGTTCCACTGATGCGCATCGGTGACGAGCTGAGACTGTTCAGCCGCCTCGCCGAGGCCGGCCCTTGCGACAACGCCGCGTTCGCGTCGGCGGCCGGCATCCATCCGCGCTACAGCCTCGAATGGCTGTGCGCGATGTGCGCCGCCGGCTATGCGTCGTATGACAGCGATGCCGGCCATTTCTACCTGAGCCCGGAGCAGGCTGCGGTGTTTGCCGACGAGGATTCCACCTCGCTGATGATCGGCGCCTATGACAGCCTGGCGTCGCTGGTGATGGACGAGCCCAAGGTGCGTGCCGCCTTCGTCAGCGGCGAAGGCGTCCCGTGGAGCGACCATCATCCCTGCTATTTCCGCGGCACCGCGCGCTTCTTCAAGCCGGTCTACAAGTCGAACCTGCTGTCGCGCTGGCTGCCGAAGATTCCGGCGCTGTCGGAGAAACTCGAGGCCGGCGGCAGCTTTGCCGATGTCGGCTGCGGCCACGGCGTGTCCACCATGCTGGTCGCGCAGCACTTCCCGAAGGCGAAGGTGTTCGGCTTCGATTTCCACGGCCCGTCGATCGACGAGGCGCGCCGCCTCGCGGCCGAGGCGGGACTGGATTCGCGCATTCGCTACGAGGCGTGCAGCGCGAAGGACTATGCGGGAAGTTTCGACGTGATCAGCTTCTTCGACTGCCTGCACGACATGGGCGACCCGGTCGGTGCGGCCGCGCATGCGTTCCGGCAGCTGAACGACGACGGCCTGCTGGTGCTGATCGAGCCCTTCGCCGGCGACAGCCTCGAGGAAAACTTCAACGTGGTTGGCCAGATGTTCTACAGCGCTTCGACGATGGGCTGCGTGCCCGCCTCGCTGGCGCAGGAAGTCGGCATGGCGCTGGGCGCGCAGGCCGGCCCCGCGAAGCTCGCCATCGTGCTGCAGCAGGCCGGCTTTCGCGAGGTGCAGACGGTGGCGACGACGGCGACAAACTTGGTGCTGTGCGCGCGCAAGTAGCGCAGCCGTTCGCCGCCCTGCCCGTCACTGCCCGCGCCGCGTCCCGAGCGACATCTTCAGCGCCACCGCCTTGCCGTCGCCGGCCACCTTCGCCGGCTCGCCGATGCTGACGCGCGCCGCATCAAGCTTGCCCGCCTCGACCAGGTGGGCGCGGATCGCGGCCGCGCGCGCGCCGGCCAGCGCATCCAGCTCGGCGTCGCCGATCTTCACGGTCGCCTTCAGCTTCTCCAGCAGGGCGGTGTATTTCGGCAGGTCTTCGGGCGTCGATTCGCGGAAATAATCCTTCACGCTGTCGACCATCTTCAGGCTGCGGCGCTCGCCCGAGCGATCCTTCAGCAGGTTGGTGATCGCCGTCTGCACCTTCACATTCGACAGGTCGAGCGGGCCGACCGGCTCGCCCGGCCCGAGCTTGAGCCCCAGCTCGGCGGCCACGTCGCGCCGCGTCGCCATCTCCTGCAGCGCGGCCTTGTCGGCGGCGGCGTCATAGGCCGGCGCCAGCTGCAGCGTCAGCGCAGGACGGGCGGCCAGCGCGGTCGCCACCGACTTCAGCTTCTCCTGCTCCGGCGGCGACAGCGCGGCCGAGCCAGGGTCGAAGCTGACCGCTTCCAGCTTGTCCGCGCTGATGCCGAGCAGCTTGCCGATCGCGCGGAATGGCGCGGTGACGACCTTCTCCAGCACGTTGAAGATCGCCTTCCAGATGATCTTGCCGTAGCTGAACTGCGGATCGTCGAGGCTGCCCGTGATCGGCAGGTCGACGTCGATCACGCCGTTGCTGTCCTCGAGGATCGCGATCGCCAGGTCGAGCGGCAGGCTCATCGCGTCACGGCTGTCGACACGCTCGCCGAGGCGGAGCTTGTCAATCACGAACTTGTTCTCGCCGACCAGCTGCCGGTTCTTCAATTTGTATTCGAGATCCACCGTCAGCTTGCCCGAATCGATCTTGCGGCCGGCGAACTTGCCCGAATACGGCGTCAGCCGGTTCATTTCGAGATTGCGGAACTCGACCTTCAGGTCGGTGAAATCAGTCGCGCGAAATGGCTGCAGCGTGCCGCGCACGCGCGCCGAGCCGTAGTCGTCGACCTTGCCGTCGAGCTCGACCAGCGCGGTGCCGGCCGGGTCGGCGGACAGCCCGTTGATCACGCCGTCGAGGTAATGGATGTGGGCGCCGAACTGCGGTCGCAGCGACAGGTCGGCGAATTCGAGGTCGCCGCCGGTGATGCGCACGCGGTCGATCGCGAACGGAAAATCGGCGGCCGGGGCAGCTTTGGTCGCCTGCGCCGCCGCTGCCGGCGCGGCAGTCGGCGCGGCGGCCGACGGTGCGCGAACCAGTTGCTGCAGGTTGATCGTCTTGTCCTCGAAGATGACCAGCCGCGCGGTCGGCTGCGCGATGCGCAGCTCGCCCAGATGCAGCCGGTTCGGCGCCAGCGACAGCGTCAGCGAGTCGCTCGACAGCGCATCCCAACTGAGGAATTCGGCGCCGTCGCTTTCCTTCGCAATCGCCAGCTCGCTGACCTTGAACCCGCCGTTGAAGCGCGCACTGAATGCCTTCTCCTGCCTGAACGACAGCCGGCCGTCGAGCGCCGCCTGCCCCCGGGTCAGGTTCGCCATCACGAACTGCGACACGTAGGGCGAGTACGGCTTCAGCTGCAGCCCGGCCAGTTTCAGTTGCAGGTCGCCGCGCGCCGGCAGCGCGGACGCCTTGCCGCTCACTTCCAGCTGCCCGCCCTGCCGGATCGGCAGTCGCGCGCTGACAGCCATCGGCCGCGCCCGGTCGAGCGAGACGCCGCGCAGCTCGACGAGCGCATCCTGCAGGTCGACGGCGACCGGTTGCAGCAGGCTGCGGTCTTCGAAGCGCACGCCGATCTTGTCGACGCGCAGCCGGTCGAGCGCGAGCTTCCAGCCCGGCCCGCCGGACGACTTGGCCGACGCAGGAGGCGGCGCGGCCGCTTGCAGCAGCGCCTGCCAGTTCAGCGACTTGTCGGGATTGACCACCACATGCGTCTGCAGACCGGTCAGGTCCAGCGCCGTGGCGCGCACGCGGCGCTCGCCGAATGACAGCTCGCCGCCCGACAGTGCGATGCGCGCCAGCCTTGCCACCGACTGTTGCCCGGCCGCCTGCAGGGCGAGCGCTGCCAGTTCGGCGTCGAAGCCGCCGATGCGCAGGCCGTCGCCGGCATCGGCGAGCTGCAGCCGCGCATCTAGCCGATCGATGGTGGCGCGCAGCGGCTGCGCGAACGAGCGGTCTTCCAGCGCCAGCTTCCAGCCGTCCAGCCTGAATTCAGCGATCTCGAAACGCAACGGGCGCGCGTCGGCGCGTTTCTCTTCTGGCGACGGCGCGGCGGTGGCCGGCAGCAGCTGCTGCCAGTCCAGCGTACCGTCCTGGTAGCGCGTGCCGCGCACTGCTCCCTGCGCCAGCGCGACCGAGGCAAGCTTCAGCCGCTGCTCGCCGGGGTCGTAGTCAACCCCGCTGGCCTGCGCGCGCTCGAGGCTGAACAGCGGCTGCCCCTCGTGCCGCAGCTGCAGACCGCTCGCGCTGACATCGAAAGGACGAATCTGCACGCTGGCGCTGCCGTCGATGCGCACGTCGATCGCCGGCACGGTCGCGCCCAGGCGCTGCAGCGCCACGGCCGCACGGGGCCCGAGCGTGCCGGTGACCTCCTTCACGTCAATGCCGACCTGCGAGAGCCGCAGCTGCGGATAAGGCTGGCGCTTGCCGGCAACCATCGCAAAGTCATAACCGAAGCGCAGCCCGAGCTCGCCGCCGCTGAGGGAAAGCGGCAGGCCCGGCGGGCGCAGCATCGCCAGCAGGCTGGCCAGCTTCAGCCCCTGCAGTTCGACCGCGCCGGCCGACGCCAGCGGATTGACGCCGAGGTTGCCCTTCCAGCGCAGGCGGCCGCCCAGCCCCGCCAGTTCGGCCGCGACCAGGTAATCGCCGCGGTCTTCCGGCAGGGTCGAGAATTTCCCCAGCTCCAGTGCCAGCGGCGCGAGCGCGGTGCGCAAAGGCTGTGCGCGGTTCAGCTCCGCATACTGCAGCCGGCCGTCGTCGATTTTCAGGCGGTCGATCAGCACGCGCGGCATGGTCGACGAAGGCTTGCTGTCCTCGTTGAGCTTCGCCAGCAGCGCGGCCCAGTTGAGCTGGCCGTCCTTGCCGACTTCGACGCTGATGTCGGGCCGGCTGATGCGGATGTCGCGCAGGTGCCAGGCGAAGCGGAACAGGCTGTCGGCCTGCAGGTCGACATACAGCTGGCCGAAGCCGGCCAGCGCGCTGCCGTCGGGGCGGCTGAGCCTGAAATCGCTGACGGTAAGCTCGAGGCTGAGCGGATCGAACTTCACCTCGCGCACCGCGATGCGGCTGGCGAGCAGGTTTTCCCCGACCCAGGGCAGCGCGCGCCGCGCCAGCGGATCGACCGCCAGATAGCCGAGCAGCAGGTACAGCACGAAGGCGCCGAGCGCGCCGAGCAAGGGCAGCCCGGTCAGCACCGCGATGATCTTTTTCCTGTCCACACGGATTCCCCTCGGCTGGCGTGCGGCCGCGGCCCTGCCGGGTCCGCCTGCCGCTGCGTCAACAAAAATGATATCGATCTGATATTTGGTAGATTATGCCAAAATGGCAAGCCTTGCCGGCTGTCATGCACCGGCCGGGACATCGTCCGGGGCGGAACCGACCGACGCCGGCGGCGCGTGCATAATGCTGGCGTGTGCACGCGAACCGGCTCAGCGCAGAACATTGCAGCCGGACACGGCGCCTGAACACGAATGAACGCTTGCGAATGAACCTTGCCGCACTGAAGATCGCGTCGATCTATCTCGTCCTTGCCGGTGCCTGGATCTGGGGATCCGACTGGCTGCTCGACGCCTGGATGCCGGACGGCATGCCGGCGAAAATGCAGTCGCTCAAGGGCACCGGCTTTGTCCTGCTGACCGCCTTGCTGCTCTTCGTGCTGGTGCGGCGCGAGACGCGGCAGCAGGCGAAGCTGACGACCTCGCTGGCCGACCGCGAGCAGCTGTTGTCGACCTTCGTGCGCCATGTGCCCGCCGCCGTCGCGCTGTTCGACCCTGACATGCGCTACCTGGTGGCCAGCCAGCGCTGGCTGGCCGACTTCGGCCTGGCCGGCGACGAGGTCGTCGGCCGGCTGCACCGGGAAATCTTTCCGCAGGCGGCAGAAAAATGGTCTTCCATCCACCGCAGCGCACTGGCCGGCGCGGTCACCCGCTGCGAGGAAGAACGTTTCATCCGCGCCGACGGCGCGGTGCTGTGGCTGCGCTGGGAATGCCGTCCCTGCAAGGTGATCGACGGCCGGGTCGAGACCGTCGCGATCTTTGCCGAGGATGTCACCCGGCTCAAGCTGGACCAGGACAATCTGCGCACCGCCGAGGAGCGCTGGCGCTTTGCGCTCGACAGCAGCGAGCTCGGGCTGTGGGACTGGCATGTGCCCAGCGGCACGGTGTTTTTCTCGAACCAGTGGAAATCCATGCTGGGCTACCAGCCGGCCGACGTCGGCAGTGGCCTGTCCGAATGGGAAAGCCGCGTGCATCCGGACGACATGCCCGATGTGCTGGTCGATGTGCAGAGCATGCTGAACGGCGAGGTGCCCTACTACAGCAACGAGCACCGGGTGCGCTGCAAGAATGGCGACTACAAATGGATCCTCGACCGTGGCAAGGTGATCGACCGCGACGACGCCGGCAATCCGGTGCGGGTGATCGGCACGCACACCGACCTGACCGTCATGCGGGAGCGCGCCGCCGAGCAGCAGTTGCAGTCGAGCCTGTTCATGCACAGCCTCGAGGGCATCATGATCTGCGATCCGGACACGCGCATCGTCGCCGTCAACCAGGCCTTCTCCGACATTACCGGCTATTCGCAGGCCGAGGTCGTTGGCAAGAAGCCGTCCGTGATCTCGTCGGGCCGGCACTCGCCGGAGTTTTACCGGCAGATGTGGCAGCAGGTCGGCGCGGAAGGCCGCTGGCAGGGCGAGCTCTGGAACCGGCGCAAGGACGGCCGCCTCTTCCTCGAATGGCTGACCATCAACGTCGACCGTGCCGCGGACGGCAGCGTGCGCCACTATTACGCGATTTTCAGCGACATCACCGAGCGCAAGGCGACCGAGCAGCGGCTGGTGCACCTGATCCATCATGACGCGCTGACCGACCTGCCGAACCGCGTGCTGCTGCACGACCGGCTGCAGCTGGCGCTGACCGAGGCGCAGCGCCACCGCGCGGCGCTGGCGGTGCTTTATGTCGACCTCGACCGCTTCCGCAATGTCAACGAATCGCTCGGCCATAGTGTCGGCGACACGCTGCTGGTGGAGGTATCGCACCGGCTGTTGCAGGCCCTTGGCGAGGGCACGACCGTTTCGCGGCACGGCGGTGACGAATTTACGGTGCTGTTGCCCGAGGGCGATGCGGACGACGCTGCGCACGTGGCGCAGAATCTGCTCGATGCGCTGGCGCGGCCGATCAGCCTGAGCGGGCAGCAGCTGGTGATGTCGGCGTCGATCGGGATTGCGACCTTCCCGGCCGACGGACAGGATGTCGATGCCTTGCTGCAGGCCAGCGACCTGGCGATGTATCGCGCCAAGCAGGCCGGCGGCAATGCCTTCCGTTTCCATTCGGTCGAGTTGCAGCAGCAGGTCAACCGGACGCTGCAGACCGAGAGTGCGCTGCACCGCGCGCTGCGCGACGGGGAATTCGAGCTGTACTACCAGCCGCAGGTGGGAATGGCCGGCGGCGAGCTGGTTGGCTGCGAGGCACTGCTGCGCTGGCGCGACCCGGTGGTCGGGATGCGCTCGCCGGCGGAATTCGTGCCGGTCGCCGAGGAAAGCGGGCTGATCCTGCCGATCGGCGCGTGGGTGATGAAGACTGCCGCCGCGCAATGCAAGGCCTGGCGCGAGGCCGGACTGCACCGGATGACGGTGGCGGTCAACGTGTCGGCGGTGCAGTTCCGGCAGGAGCGTTTCATCGAGCAGGTGGCCGAGGTGCTGGCCGACAGCGGGCTGCCCGCGAACGCGCTCGAGATCGAGCTGACCGAAAGCGCCGTCGCCGGCGACCCCGAGCGCGCCATCGCGCTGATCCAGGCCCTGCACGACCTCGGCGTGCGGCTGTCCATCGACGATTTCGGCACCGGTTATTCGTCGCTGTCCTACCTGAAGCGCTTCAGCATCCACAAGTTGAAAATCGACCAGAGTTTCGTGCGCGACCTGATGAGCGATTCGGACAGCGCGTCCATCGTGCAGGCGGTGATCTCGATGTCGTCCGACCTCGGGCTGACGTCGATCGCCGAAGGCGTCGAAACGCCGGAGCAGGCCGCGTGGCTGCAGCAGCGCGGCTGCAATGAGGCGCAGGGCTACCTGTATGCGAAGCCGATGACGGCTGAATCGTTTGGGGCGTGGGTGGCTGCGCGCGGCGCTTAGGGTGCGGTGGCGGTGGCGGCTCGGTGATGAAGGCGTGGGGCGGTCGTTACTCGATAACGTCATCCCGGCGCAGGGTGAGACGGGGGGGCGTAGCGAGGGTTTCGTGCCGCATGCGGCACGCTCGCGAAGCGGCTGCGGCGTATTCGCCGCAGCGCGCCCTGCAAGGGTCGCAGTGTATTCACTGCGCCCGTCGAAGCGGACAGGCTTGCAAGCCTGTCCGTGGCCCGAAGGGGGATCCAGCGTCTTGGTTCCCGCGGCAAAGCGCTGCCACGGTCATTGCGCTGCTTGCCGTAGAGGTCGACCTGTCTGCGGCCGCGCGCCTGACCACCGACGTTTCAAGGGCTGACAGCTTTTAAATCGTCATCCCAGCGAAAGCTCACTACTGTCCGGAAGAAGTTCATCGCGCATCCCTTGGTTCTTGGTAAGCG
>CAZTIF010000087.1:0-14288 GCA_964613635.1 uncultured Bifidobacterium sp.
AGACCGCGATGATCCTGGTGGAGGAGATGGGCCACAAGGCCTTCGCCGCCAAGCTCGACGACCCGGACGCCTTCCTCGAGGAGGAAGCCGCGGCGACCGAGGCCGAGCTGAAGCCGCGCGCGCCGGTCGTCACCGTGATGGGCCACGTCGATCACGGCAAAACCTCGCTGCTCGACTACATCCGCCGCAGCCGCGTGGCCGCGGGCGAGGCCGGTGGCATCACGCAGCACATCGGCGCCTATCACGTCGAGACGCCGCGCGGCATGATCACCTTCCTCGATACCCCGGGCCACGAGGCGTTCACCGCCATGCGTGCGCGCGGCGCGAAAGCGACTGACATCGTCATCCTCGTGGTGGCGGCCGACGACGGCGTGATGCCGCAGACCAAGGAAGCGATCTCGCATGCGAAGGCTGCCGGCGTGCCGCTGGTGGTCGCGATCAACAAGATCGACAAGCCGGGTGCGAACCCGGAGCGCGTGACGCAGGAACTCATCGCCGAGCAGGTGGTGCCGGAAGCCTACGGCGGCGATTCGCCGTTCATCACGGTGTCCGCGAAGACCGGCGAAGGCATCGACACGCTGCTGGAAAACGTGCTGCTGCAGGCCGAAGTGCTGGAACTGAAGGCGCCGGTCGTAGCGCCGGCCAAGGGCCTCGTCATCGAAGCCAAGCTCGACAAGGGCCGCGGCCCGGTCGCGACCATCATGGTCCAGTCCGGCACGCTCAAGCGCGGCGACATCATCCTCGCCGGTTCGGCCTACGGCCGGGTGCGCGCGATGCTCGACGAGAACGGCAAGGCGATCGCCGAAGCCGGACCGTCGATTCCGGTCGAGATCCAGGGCCTGACCGAAGTGCCGGCCGCCGGCGAAGAGGCGATGGTGCTGACGGACGAGCGCAAGGCGCGCGAGATCGCGCTGTTCAGGCAGGGCAAGTACCGCGACGTCAAGCTGGCCAAGCAGCAGGCCGCGAAGCTGGAGAACATGTTCGAGCAGATGGCCGAGGGCGAGGTGAAGAACCTGCCGCTGATCATCAAGGCCGATGTGCAGGGCTCGCAGGAAGCGCTGGTCGCTTCGTTGCAGAAGCTGTCGACGTCCGAAGTGCGTGTACAGGTCGTGCATGCGGCCGTCGGCGGCATCAGCGAATCCGACGTCAACCTCGCGCTCGCGTCGAAAGCCGTCATCCTTGGCTTCAACGTGCGCGCCGATGCATCCGCACGCAAGCTGGCCGAGAGCTCGGGTATCGACCTCCGCTACTACAACATCATTTACGACGCGATCGACGAGATCCGTGCGGCGATGGGTGGCATGCTGACGCCGGAGAAGCGTGAGCACAACATCGGTCTCGTCGAGATCCGCCAGGTCTTCCATGTCAGCAAGATCGGCTCGATCGCTGGTTGCTACGTACTCGACGGTATCGTCAAGCGCGGCTCAAGCGTTCGCCTGCTGCGCGACAATGTCGTGGTCTGGACTGGCGAACTCGAGTCGCTCAAGCGCTTCAAGGACGACGTGAAGGAAGTGAAGTCCGGCTTCGAATGCGGCCTGTCGCTGAAGAACTTCAACGACATCAAGGAAGGCGACCAGCTGGAAGTCTTCGAAGTGCAGGAAGTCGCTCGTACCTTGTAATACCCAAAGACACTGGACCCCGGCCTGCGCCGGGGTGACAGTTTGAAGCGGAACAGATCCCGATTCGTCATCCCGGCGCAGGCCGGGGTCCGGCGTCTTTAAACCCTCCACCCTTCATGGCCAAACACAGCAAATCCATTCCCGGCCGCAGCCAGCGCGTCGCCGACCAGATCCAGAAGGATGTGGCCGAGCTGATCGCGATGGAGCTCAAGGACCCGCGCGTCGGCATGATCACGCTGACCGAGGTCCAGCTGACGCCGGACTATGCGCACGCGAAGATCTTCTTCACCACGCTGCTCGACAACGAAGCGGCGGTGCAGAACACGCTGCAGGGCCTGCGCAAAGCCGCCGGCTTCCTGCGCGCCCAGCTGGGCAAGCGGCTGCATATCCACACCCTGCCAGAACTCCATTTCGTGCACGACACCTCGCCCTCGCGCGGCGCCGCGCTGTCGAAGCTGATCGACCAGGCCAACGCCAGCCGCGCGAAAGACGCGGACGAGCAATAAGCCTTTTCACTGCATGAATTTGTCCGCGAAACGCAAGCGCGTGCCCGTGCACGGCGTGCTCCTGCTCGACAAGCCCGCGGGCATGAGCAGCAATGACGCGCTGATCAAGGCCAAGCGGCTGCTGAATGCCGAGAAAGCCGGCCACACCGGCACGCTCGATCCTTTCGCCACCGGCCTCTTGCCGCTGTGCTTCGGCGAGGCGACCAAGTTCTCGCAAGACCTGCTGGAAGCCGACAAGACCTACGAGACCGTGGTGCATCTGGGCGTCAGTACCGATACCGGCGATACCGAAGGCGAGGTGCTGGAGACGCAGCCGGTCGCGGTCGGCATCGGGCAGATCGAAGCCGTGCTTGCGCAATTCCGCGGCCCGATCAAGCAGGTACCGCCCATGTATTCGGCATTGAAGCGCGACGGCAAGCCGCTGTACGAATACGCGCGTGCCGGCATCACGCTCGAGCGCGACGCGCGCGATGTCACGATTCATTTGCTGGAACTGCTGGACTATCAAGCGCCGTTGCTGACATTGCGCGTCGCCTGCAGCAAGGGCACCTACATTCGCGTGCTGGGCGAGGACATCGGCAAGGCACTCGGCTGCGGCGCGCATTTGCAGGCCTTGCGCCGCATCGGCGTGGGCAGCCTGACGCTGGACGGGGCAGTCACGCTGGCGGCGTTCGCGGCACTGCCGGAAGAATCACGTGCGCCATCACTCGCGCCGGTCGATGCGCTGTTGTCCAGCTTCCCGGCGGTCGAATTGAATGATGAGCTGGCACGCCGTTTCCTGCATGGGCAGCGGCTGGCGCTCGAAAAGGAAGGCATCGTGCCTCCTGCCGCAGAGGGCAGGGTGAAAGTCATGGCCGCCGGCGGCAGGCTGCTCGGCACGGCGCAACTGCTGCCCTTCGCCCTGCTGGCGCCGGAGCGACTGGTGCAGCAAACGCCTTCAGCCTGAACCGGTCAGGTCGCCGCTCCGTTCTTCAGCATTTCCTGTTCCAGCAGTTTCAGCGCCGTGAACTCGTCCAGGTTGTTCCGCGCAGGATTCGACAGGAATGCCATGTAGTCGGGCAGGGCCGCCTTGGCATCGGCTTTCCCTGCGCCACCCAGTGTCTCGCTCTTGTCCGCCTTGTTGAGCAGGGCCAGCACGTAACTCTGCACTCGCGTGAGCGAAAACTCGGCGGGTGGCGTATGGCCGGTTGCGGTTTCCGCTTCTCGTCGAAAGGCGCGGTCGACGAGTGTCAGGCTGTCGTTCAGTTCGGTGGACAGGGTTCGCAGCAGCACTGTGGTCAGGACAAATTCTTTGGCCGTCTTGGCGACATCGTTGATGATGTTCGGTGCGATCAAGTCACCGGGCGGATCGCCTGCTTTGGTCGGCACCCGCGCGCCAGAGCTCGTTTTTTCCCGGGCTACCGTATCCACCATCGTGGTCAGTTCACGCACGACTTCCTTGAATTGCGGGCTGAACTGGACAAGCTTCAGGCTGACAAGCAAGGCCTGGTGAGCGGCGATCATTGCCTGATCCGGACTGCCGGTCTCCTTCAGGCTGCGCATGCCGGCCTTGAGGGCATTGGCGGCGCACATGTCGGCAGCCTCCTTGAACTGACCCGCCAGATGGGCGCTCAAGGCTTTGATTCCGTCGGTTTTGCCGCGGAAGAGATTGCCGACGGAAGCCGTGCGGCTCCAGTCCATCGATTCGAGGTCGGGCTTCAGTTTGACGGCAATTTCTTTCGCGCCGCCAGCAGGCGAATGCTCTTGCAGGTCCGCCTGTAACTTTGCCACGTCGAATCTGTATTTTTCATTCGCGATCGCGTCGCGCAGCATCGTGGTATTGCCCAGCTTGGTCTTGCTTGGCAGCGCCTTTCTGATGTCCTCGGTAATCTCCAGACCGCTCTGCTTGAGCACGTCGATGATTTTTGCGCGCACCAGTTCGCGGGCGTCGGCTGAGTGGGCGTTGAAACGGTGCAGGGCGCGGTTGATCACTGTGTCGGATTCGGATTTGGTCCGGTACAGGTTCACGGTGCCATCGGCCGCCTTCTCGGTGTACAGCGTGCCCGACATTTTTTCCTTGCCGTGCTGGTCGTCCAGCAGGTTCTGCAATTTCACCAGTGCATGCGCGGGGGTGGTGGAGACAGGTTTCACGGGGTGGCCTCCCTGGGTGTGTATGGCTGGAGAAAGGTCGAGCGGGCGAGCCTTGCGGCCAGCGCAGAGGGGCTCAGGTTCCCGGCTTCAGCCATGCCACTGGCGCTGCCGCCGCCCGTTTCCAGCGACTGCGCCAGGAACTGGCGGAAGTCTTCCAGCTGCTGGCGGGGGGAGGATGCACTGTCCATCGTGCCTCGTTCTGGTATTTGCGCTCGGAAGCAAGAAAACTCTTACGGTGAAGAAGGTTTTCTTGTCTTTTGTTTTGATTTCTGAGCATGTGTAGCTTTTTGGTATCAGGCGTTCCCGTTGACATCCGGCCGGTCTTGCATGCAAGCCATTGAAAATTCAAGGAATTTAATCGTTTCGACACCTGAAGGTGCTACAATCGCCGGTTTCCTTCTGAGCCTTTCCCGGAATCCCATGTCAAATACCGACCGCGCGTTGCGCAACATCGCCATCATCGCCCACGTTGACCACGGCAAGACCACTCTCGTCGACCAGCTGCTCAAGCAGTCCGGCACCTTCCGCGAGAACCAGCAGGTTGATTCGCGCGTGATGGACTCGAACGACCTCGAGAAAGAGCGCGGCATCACGATCCTGTCGAAAAACTGCGCGGTCGAGTACAAGGGTACGCATATCAACATCGTCGACACCCCGGGCCACGCCGACTTCGGCGGCGAGGTCGAGCGCGTGCTGTCGATGGTCGACTCCGTGCTGCTGCTGGTTGACGCCGTCGAAGGCCCGATGCCGCAGACCCGTTTCGTGACCCGCAAGGCGCTGGCCCTGGGCCTGAAGCCCATCGTCGTCGTCAACAAGATCGACCGTCCGGGCGCGCGTCCGGAGTGGGTCATCAATGCCACCTTCGAACTGTTCGACAAACTGGGCGCGACCGAAGAGCAGCTCGATTTCCCGGTCGTGTTCGCTTCGGCGCTGAATGGCTACGCCAGCCTGGATTCGGAAGTCCGCGAAGGCACGATGGATCCGTTGTTCGACGCCGTCCTGAAACACGTGCCGGTGCGCGATGATGACGTCGACGGCCCGCTGCAGATGCAGATCACGTCCCTCGATTACTCGTCTTACGTCGGCAAAATCGGCATTGGCCGCATCACCCGTGGCCGCGTCAAGCCGCTGCAGGATGTGGTCATCATCGACGGCCCGGAAGGCACGCCGAAAAAGGCCCGTATCAACCAGGTCCTCAATTTCAAGGGTCTGGAGCGCGTGCTGGTCGAGCAGGCCATGGCCGGCGACATCGTGCTGATCAACGGTATCGAAGACCTCGGCATCGGTACGACCGTGTGTGCTCCGGACACCCCGGAAGCATTGCCCATGCTGACCGTCGACGAGCCGACGCTGACCATGAACTTCATGGTCAACACTTCGCCGCTGGCCGGCCGCGAAGGCAAGTTCGTCACCAGCCGCCAGCTGCGTGATCGTCTTGACCGCGAACTGAAATCCAACGTCGCGCTGCGCGTGGCGCCGACCGACGATGACACTATTTTCGAAGTCTCGGGTCGCGGCGAACTGCACCTGACCATCCTGATCGAAAACATGCGCCGCGAAGGTTTCGAGTTGGCCGTGTCGCGCCCGCGTGTCGTGTTCAAGATGGTTGATGGTGTGCGTCAGGAGCCGTTCGAGAACCTGTCGGTCGACGTCGAAGAAACCCATCAGGGTGGAGTGATGGAAGAGCTGGGACGCCGTCGTGGCGACCTGCAGGACATGCAGCCGGACGGCAAGGGACGCGTGCGTCTCGAATACCGTATTCCAGCGCGTGGCCTGATCGGTTTCCAGGGCGAGTTCATGACCCTGACCCGCGGTACCGGCCTGATGAGCCATGTGTTCGATGCCTACGGCACGGTCGACGCCAGCAAGGGCGAACTGGCCGGCCGTCGCAATGGCGTGCTGATCTCGCAGGACGATGGTGCAGCGGTCGCCTACGCACTGTGGAAGCTGCAGGATCGCGGCCGCATGTTCGTCAGCCACAATGATCCGGTGTACGAAGGCATGATCATCGGCATCCACTCGCGTGACAACGACCTGGTCGTCAACCCGATCAAGGGCAAGCAGCTGACCAACGTGCGTGCTTCCGGTACCGACGAAGCCGTGCGCCTGGTACCGCCGATCGAGCTGTCGCTCGAATACGCGGTCGAGTTCATCGAGGATGACGAGCTGGTCGAAATCACCCCGAAGAGCATCCGCCTGCGCAAGCGCTTCCTGAAAGAGCACGAGCGCAAGAAGGCATCGCGCGAAGCGGCGTAATTGATGTAATTCGCTTCAGGCACTCCACAAAAGGCACCTCCGGGTGCCTTTTGTTTTTCCGGCAGTGCATCCCCCGACGTTCACTTGTTCGGCGACGGAACACTCATCCGGGCACAGGAACAGGGGTGAGGGCTCAGGTACTGAGCAGTCCGGGCAGTGCATGCGATGTGCTGCGATCTCACGCTCATCCTGATTCCGAAAAGGCCGGCCCGATGTTCAACACCACCCCTACCGACAGCCCGCGCTCGCAGGCCTCGTACTCTTCCGATGCCACCGTCAGTTCAAGCACCGAAGAAGAGCGCGCGCCCGATTCGACATCCGCACCGCTGCCGACCTTCTCGACACGCGAGCCTGCATCCGGCCATCACGAAGCGGCGACGGTCAGCGCTGCCGATGGCGCGCCGGCAGAAGCTGTGCATACCGATCCGAGCGTGCAGGTTCGCGCAGGGGGAGGCATCGGCCATGCGCGCTCAGCGCGAGATGGCGACGACAGGCGCAGCGACGACGGACGCAGCGATGAAAAGCGCAGTGATGAAAAAAGCGGCAAGGAGAAAGGCCCGACCAGCACAGCTGACATTGAGCCGACCGGCACTCCCAAAGCGCGCGCTCCGCACAAGCAGCTGCAGCGCCACGGACATGTACTGAACCTGAAGGAGAGGCAGTTCCATGTCGAGTTCGACAAGCGCTTGCAGAAAGGCGGAGGCGAGATCGACGTTGATGTTCCAAGTGCCGAGGTGATGGAAGCCCTGATCAGCTGGATGAAGGCCGGTCCTCCCGTGAAGATCCTCCGACTGACCTGCGATTTTGGCGGCCTGCATTTCAGAAATATCACGAGCCTCGATGACAGCGAGGACAGCGGCGGAAAGCAGAAGGCCGGGAAGCTGGATGAGCAGCTGTTCGCGCGCCTGCTCGACACTTGCCGTGGCATCGAAACCATCGATCTTTCCGATTGCAAGCTCAGCCCGGAAAGCTACCGCATGCTGCGCTACTTCCTGATGCGCAAGGACTGCGAGCTTGAATCCCTGCTGTTTGGCGGACAGGGGATGTACACCAAGGATGTCATGCGCCTCGCGAGGGGGCTGCAGAGCAATGCAAGCCTGACCGAGCTCTCGCTGTGCGAGACATCGATTTCTCCTGACAATCTGAAGCGCATCATTGACGCCGTGATCCTGAACCCGCGCATCACATCCTTGTGGATGGAAAATGTGGATGCATGCTTTGAAGTGCTGCCTGCGCTCGGCAAGCTGGTGGCTGCGGGACACTGCGTCCACCTGTCGGTATCGCATCCCGAAGGAGTGAGAATGATCGGGCGCGACGTGAAACACTGGAATGGGCTGTTCAAGGGTTTTTGTGCGCAACTGTTGGCGAACAAATCGCTGCGCCTGCTCGACCTGTCGGGTTTCGATCTGACGAAATCGAACTCGCGGGATATCGTCCACACCCTGAAATGCAATGCGCACATCGAATGGCTGGTGCTTGGAAAAAATATACCGACCAAAGAACAAGCCGGTCTGATCCAGGCTTACCTGCAGCGCAACCGGATCGCCAACCGCAAGGCGCTGATGCCGTATGCGAAGGCGGCACTCGACCTGCTGGCCGGCGCCACGGTGTCGGGAATCTGGCCGAAAGAGCTCAGCGATCTCGTTGCCGCCGAGATGGTCAATTCCACCCTCGCGCAATTGAAGCAAGGTCTGGAGGAAGGATTCCCCAGGCCGAGACGCTGGCGCAAGTTGAAAGCGTCTTCGGCGCCCGCTTCCACCGCTTCCACATCATCGACATCTGCGCTCAGGCAGCGCTCGTCTGCCCGGGCTGCGCCGCCTGCACCCGGGCAGGAGAAAAAGCGCCAGTAAGGCACACCCCAGCCCGCCACCACTCATCCCGAGAAGCCGCTCATGTCACTGCCCGCCATTACTGGCCAGCCGCAACAGCCATATTCGCAATCACAGCCACAGCCACAGTCGCAGCCACAGCCACAGTCGCAGCCACAGCCACAGTCGCAGCCACAGCCACAGCCACAGCCGCAGATGCAGCAGCAGTCACGGCCGCAGCAGGGCATGCAAGTGAATGGCAGGCAACCCCTCGCCCTGCCTGCGACAAGCGACGCAAGCACCCCTTCTTCGCCGGTCATCGCGAGCGGCAGGCCGAAGCTGGTCCGCCGCGATTGTGCAGTGGACCTGAAGGCCGCAAGGCAGCAATTCGACGACACGCGGATGGTGAAACGGGCCAGAGACGGCAAGAAACTCGAGATCACTACGCCACGAGAGATGGCGAACCTGATCCGCTGGCTGGAGTCAGATGTTGCGCCAAACTCGTTGCATCTCGAGTGCGACTTCGGCGGGCCGCATTGTTATGACGATCCCGACTATGACAACCGTGAAGTACTGGACGGGCGGCTGCTCACGCGCCTGTTGCAAGCCTGCCGCGGCATCGGAAAGCTTGTCTTCGACGAGTGCCGCCTGTCGCAAGACAGCTTTCTCGCGCTGGCCACTTTCCTGATGCAGGAAGACTGCAAGCTGCAGGCACTGAGCCTGCTCGACCAGCAGATGGATGACAAGTCCGCCGGACATCTGGCGAAGGCCTTGCGTTTGAACCACAGCTTGCGTGAATTGTCTTTGGATGGCGCGTTTTCCCGTGTGTCGTCCACGGCGATGGCGATGATCATCAATGCTGTTGCCAGGACACCGTCCATCACCGTGCTGCGGCTGGCGTACATTCGGGGCTGCATGATCTGGCCATGGCAACTGGAAAGCGTGCTGGCGAGCGGCAGCCGCGTGCAGCTGGCGATATCCTGCGCGTATCGAGTGAGGCTGTACTTGCAGGACCAGCGGGAATGGGATCGGACATTTGCCGAGTTTTGCGAGCGGCTTGCCACGGACAGGACCTTGCGCTCGCTGGACTTGTCCGGCTTTGACCTGAACGAGGCCAATGTCGCAGCCTTGCTGGCGGCCCTGCAGCGCAATGCGCATCTCGAGAGCCTGGAGCTCGGAGCGATTGCGATGACGGACAAGCAGCGCGAACTGATCACACGCTGCCTCGAACTCAACGAAGCAAACAACCAGATCGCACGGCAAGTGGCAGAGTGGGCGGCGGCGAAGGTGCTGGACAGGCTGGTGCCAGCCTTGCTCGACCCAGGCGATGTCTGGCCGCACGAGCTCAGCCAACTGATCGCTGCCATGATGGAGGCAGGGACGCTGGAAGCGCTGAAGCAGTCAGGCGTTGAACGCATTGCACCGGCAAAACCAAAGTCGAGCAAGTGCATTCAATCGTAAAGCCACTAAGAGGCTCTAACCTGCCGTCGGATGTGGAGCGCAGCTGCGAGCCGATGAACAAGAACTGCATAGGCAGGTCGTCCCCCGACGTTCATTTGTTCGGCGATGGAACGCTCATTCGGGCACAGGAACAGGGGTGAGGGCTCAGGTACTGAGCAGTCCGGGCAGTGCATGCGATGTGCTGCGATCTCACGCTCATCCTGATTCCGAAAAGGCCGGCCCGATGTTCAACACCACCCCTACCGACAGCCCGCGCTCGCAGGCCTCGTACTCTTCCGATGCCACCGTCAGTTCAAGCACCGAAGAAGAGCGCGCGCCCGATTCGACATCCGCACCGCTGCCGACCTTCTCGACACGCGAGCCTGCATCCGGCCATCACGAAGCGGCGACGGTCAGCGCACCCGATGGCGCGCCGGCAGAAGCCGTGCATACCGATCCGAGCGTGCAGGCTCGCGCCAGCAGCAAGGAAAAGCCCGATGGCGACATCGACAGCACAAAGGCGGACAGCACAGCGCCCGTCCGCAACCCGCTCAAGCAGCTGCATCGCCATGAACGCGTGCTGAACCTGAGGGAAAAACAGATGCACCTCAAGCTCGACAATATCCTGAAGGAAGAAGAGGGCGAGCTGGATATGGACATTCGCACGGCGCAGGAGATGGAAGCGCTGATCAGCTGGCTGAAGCTCGGGCAGCCGGTGCAGGTCTTCCGGCTGCGCTGCGATTTCGGCGGCATGCACCTGACGCTGAGCGAGGACAGTGAGGACGATGACAAAGGTGGTGGCCACTCGAAGCCGGAAATGCTCGATGTGAAGCTGTTCGAGCGCATGCTGGCTGCCTGCCATGACATCGGGGTGCTGGATCTGTCCGACTGCAAGCTCACTCCCGCGAATTACCGGATGCTGAGGCGCTTCCTGATGCATGAGCACTGCAAGGTGGAATGCCTGCTGTTCGGCGGACAGTACATGCGCGAGAAGGAGGCCGCCAGCCTGGCCAGGGGTCTGGAGGGCAATCTCAGCCTGAACATGCTGTCACTGTCCGGCACGGCGCTGGTATCGTCCGGTCTGAAAAGGATCATCGAGGCGGTCATCCGGAATCCGCGCATCAATTCGCTCTGGCTGGAAAATGTGAATGGTTGCGAAGAGCAGCTGCCGCTGCTGCGGCTGTTGCTGGTCGCCGAGCACTGCAGCTACCTCGGATTGCAGCATCCGACGGGCGTCAAAATGGCAGGGCGCGATGTGCGTCTTTGGAATGACCGTTTCCAGGATTTCTGCCATATGCTCAGTGTGAATAAGTCGCTGCGCCTGCTCGACGTGTCAGGACTCGATCTCACCAAACGTGATTTCAAATCGCTGCTCGAGGCGCTGATATTCAACACGAGCCTTCTGTGGCTGGAGTACGGCGCCAACAGGCCGGGCAGCGAGCTCGCGTCGCTGATCAACTCCCACCTGCTGCGCAACCGCCGCGCCCATCGTGAAGCGCTGTTACCGTACGCGGCGGCCGGGCTAGACCTGCTGGTCGGCACCGTGACGCCGGACATCTGGCCGAATGAGCTCAGCGGCGTCCTCGCTTCGCATATGAGCAACGCCACGCTCGAACAGCTGAAGAAAGGCGTGGACACCGGATTCGGCAAGTCGCCGCGCAAGGGCAAGGTCGGTATCGTCTCCGAACCCGCATCGTCCGGTGCCAACGGGCCGTCATCCGGATCGACGCAGCGCACACCCATGACCACCGCAGCGCCAGCAACCGACGGGAGAAACACGACGGATGCACCGGCGCCGAAAAAGCGCGGCGAGTGAAGCCCGCACCTGCCAACGTTGCGGGCAACGACGGCGGTGCGCGCGAGACGCACGGAACATTCGCCGGGGTTCAGCTACTTACGGCCCTCGTCATCTCATACAAGGAGCGCACGCCATGTCCATGCCCATGATTCCCAACGCCTTGCAGTCAGTCACCACGCCGGCAAGCTCCGTGGCCACGACGAGCGGAGCTCCGGTCACGCCGGCTGTGGCGCCGGCAGTCCAGCCGCAGCCCGCCATGGCCAGCAAGCCCGCCGACGCGTCGGCCACCCCTGCGACAAGCCCGGCCACGCCGACCCATATCATCCAGATCGCGCAGGTGCTGCCGCACAGCGTTCCGAATCTCGCGCGCAAGCACACTGAAAGGCAGCTGGTTCGCACCGAGACCGTGAGCCGCAACCTCTACCAGATACCCTCCACGCTGAAATGCGCGCAGCTGGCCGAGCAGGGGAAGGGTTCGCTGGATATCACCATCCAGACGCGCTCGCAGCTGGTCGCGCTTTGCAACTACCTGAAGGACGGGCCGGTGCTGAAGGATGGCACGCCGGTGCATGCGCTCAAGCTGAGCTGCAACTTCGAGAAACTGGCGCGCGAAAAAAACTGCGAGTGGGTCGCCCCCGGCGAGTTGCTGCAGAACCTGCTGGACTCCGCGCTCTGCGTGAAGTCGCTCGACCTGGGTGCCTGCACGCTGAAGCACGAGGACTTCAAGTCCCTGTCCGCGTTCCTCGCCCAGCCGGAGTGCACGCTCGAAGCGCTGCATCTCGAAAAATGCATGATCAGCGACGACACCGCGCAGGCATTGGCCAGCGGACTGGAGAATCATCGCAGCCTGAAGCGCTTCTCCCTGCACGGCGCTGTCATGCTCGTGCCGGGCTGGAGCAGCGTGCTGTTTGCGCTGGCTACCTGCAAGCGGTTGGAATCGCTCGTCATCCACCCGACCGCCGCCGGCAACCTGCCGTCGGATGTGATGGCCTATGTCGTGGAAAAGGTTGTTACGCTGCGCACGCTCGAATGCAGCTGCGGGCCGCGGCTGTCGCTGTATCCCGAGCGCGCTGCGGCCGAGTGGCGCAGCGACTTCGGCTATTTCTGCCAGTCAGTCGCGCAGCACAAGGGCCTCGTCACGCTCGAGCTGAAAGGCAGCGAGCTGTCGTCGGCCGATATCGATCTGCTTGTCGTGGCGGCGGAAAAGAGCGGCACCATCGACAAGCTCGGCCTCGGCAAGAATTCGCCGAGCGACGCTCAGGCGGTCAGGATAGGCGCGGCGCTCGCGCGCAACGGCGCGTCGAATCGTCGCAACGCAGGCCCGGACGCCGATGCGGCGCCGACGACGACCGCCATGAACGCCGCCGTGAATCCGTCTTCCTCTTCCTCGAGCAGCGCGTCCGGCGCATCGTCCGCGCACAGGCAATAAGCTTCAGCCTGATCCGCTTCGGCAGGAACGGCGACTTCGGTCGCCGTTTTTTCGTCGCTTTTTCAGTCGCCTTGGGGTCGTCGGTGGGGCAGTCGCCAAGCCGGTACAATGCCGCCTGATTCATCCGCCCTGACCCGCATTGCAAGCCGTGACCAAGAAGACAACCCTACCGCCGCGCCGCCTGTCCGTCGCGCCCATGCTCGACTGGACCGATCGCCACTGCCGCTATTTCCATCGGCTGATCACCCGCCATACCTGGCTCTACACCGAGATGGTCACGACGGGTTCGCTGATCCATGGCGACCAGCAGCGCTTCCTGAACTTCAGCGAGCAGGAGCATCCGGTCGCGCTGCAGCTCGGCGGCAGCGAGACGGACGAACTGGCCATCTGCGCGAAGCTCGGCCAGCAATGGGGCTATGACGAAATCAACCTGAACTGCGGCTGCCCGTCGGAGCGCGTGCAGCGCGGCGCATTCGGCGCCTGCCTGATGCTCGAGCCGACGCTGGTGGCCGACGGCGTGAAGGCGATGCGCGACGTGGTCGACATCGATGTCACCGTCAAGCACCGGATCGGCATCGACCAGGTGGAATCGTATGACTTCGTGCGCGACTTCGTCGGCATCGTCGCCGATGCCGGCTGCAAGACCTTCATCGTCCATGCGCGCAACGCGATCCTGAAAGGCCTGTCGCCGAAGGAAAACCGCGAGATACCGCCGCTGAAGTACGACTACGCGTACCGGTTGAAGAAAGATTTTCCCGAACTCGAAATCATCATCAACGGCGGCATCAGGTCGCTCGACGAGATCGATGCGCAGTTGCAGCACGTCGATGGCGTGATGGTCGGTCGCGAGGCCTATCACAACCCCTGGCTGATGTCGGCCTTCGATCAACGCTACTACGGCGACGAGGCATCGGCGAAGACCCGCATCGACGTGGTCGAGGCGATGCTGCCCTACATCGAGCGCGAGCTTGCCGCCGGCGGTCCGCGCCTGAACAGCATCGTGCGCCACATGCTCGGCCTGATGACCGGGCTGCGCGGCGCACGGCAGTTCCGGCAGACGCTGTCGGACTCGAAACTGCTGGCCAACAGCGACCCGGGACTGGTGCTGCGCGCCGCGCAGGCATTGCCGCTGGCCGCGTAAAGCGCTTTCCGTGCGATGGCACGGAAGCTGCAAATGATCCTGCGCGAACCACTCCGCGCGGCGATCATGAGCGAACCCGACTTCCCCCCGCAGCAGCAAGACCACCAGCCCGGCGTCGAGGCCGTGATGAACCCGCGGCCGCGCATCGAAGGAAAAAATTA
>CAZTIF010000088.1:0-14234 GCA_964613635.1 uncultured Bifidobacterium sp.
CCCACGACCCTTGGCTTCGGAGGCCAATACTCTATCCACTGAGCTACAGCCGCGTGACTGGAAGACCGGCAAGGATACCGGTTTTCAGGCGGGCAGTCCACGAAACGCCCGGCTTTCTGGGAATGTTGGACACCTTTTCGTCTATAATCTTGGGCTTTGCGAACAATCCCTGGTATCGCGCCAACACCAACCGAGGAAATCATGAGCGACGCCCACAACGAGCACGAATCCCTGATCAAGACGCCGGCCCAGCTGATCGCCGCCATCATCGCCGGCTTTGTCATTCCGATTGCGATCATCGTCCTGCTGGTGCATTACGTTAATCTCGCACCGAAGACGGGTGCCGGCTCGAGCGCGCAATCGCCTGAGGCCGTTGCCGAGCGTATCCGCCCAGTCGCCGATGAAGGCTTCAAGCTGGTGGCCGTCGGCGGCGCACGTGAGCTGCAGTCGGGCGAGCAGGTCTACAACGCGGCCTGCGCGGCCTGCCACAGCTCGGGCGCTGCGGGCGCACCGAAATTCGGCGATGCCGGCGCCTGGGGCGCACGCATCGGCCAGGGCTACGACACGCTGGTCTCGCACGCGATCAAGGGCATCCGCGCGATGCCGGCCAAGGGCGGCAACCCGGATCTCGATGATGTCGAAGTGGCGCGCGCCGTGGTTCACATGGCGAACTCTGCCGGCGGCAAGTTCAAGGAGCCCGCGGCTCCGCAGCCGAAGGCGGAAGAAGCGAAATAATCATTCGCACTGTACTTGCAGCTCAAATCAATCCCGGCCCTGGCCGGGATTTTTTTCGCCTGTACGTTCTTCTTCCGGCGCTGCTGCAGCGTCCGTCCGACCGCCTGCCCGGTCACCGCTGAACAGGCGCAGCAGCGCCGCGCCGGCCCCCAGCAGCAGCGCGCCACGGCGCACGATACGGGACAGCCGGCTGCCTCCCATCAGCAAGGGCAGCGCACTGGCGAGCAGCGCACCCGCCTTGTGCCGCAGCAGGAACGACAGCATGCCCGGCAGCCCGCGGCCGATGGCGCTGTTGGCGGCGGCACCGAGCAGAGTCGCCCTCGCCTGCATGATCTCGAGCCGGTGCAGCGTACCTTCGAGCAGCAGCAGCTTCTTGCGAGCCTCGCGCGGTGTCTCGCTGGTCATCGCGCCTCTCCGTCACCGACCGCGCCACCGAAAATGGCCGCACGATCTTTCTGCAACTCCGCCACCGTCACGGGCAGGCCAAGCTGCCCTTCGGCGACGATGCGCGCGGCATGGCGCAGCAGCAGCATGGCCGCCGCCGCATAAACGACAAAGAGGATCAGCAGTATCCAGCCGCCGAGGGCTTTCCAGAGCAGCACGACGAGCAGCGCCGACAGGCTGACCAGCGCGAGCGCCGCAGCACCGAGCGCCGCCACGCCCAGCAACAGCACGCGCAGCAGCGCGTCGCGCGCATCCGCCAGTTCCAGCACCGCGTAGGACACGCGCACGCCCAGCAGCTTCAGCAAGCTGCCGGCCAGCGCGCCGGCGCCGGAAAGAACGCCCGGCCCGGACGACCGGGTGTCGTCACCCATGAATCAGCGACGGGCAATCAGCATGCCGAGCAGCACGCCGACCGCGCCGGCGATGCCGATCGCACGCCACGGATGCTCATGCACGTACGCGTCGGTGTCATGCGCGATCTTCTTGCCCTTCTGTATCGCCGCTTCCTGAAACTCGTGCGCGCGATCGATCGCCTTGTCGAGCAGGCGCATGCCCTGGCTGCGCAGCTGATCGGCCTTCGCGCCGCCGGCCGCAGTCGCCTCGTCGAACAGGGCCTGCGCATCGCGGACCAGCGTCTTCAGGTCGTTCCTGACAGTCTCGATGTGGCTCTCTTGCATGACGTCCTCCCGCAGGTGAATGTAATGAAAATCATAAACGACCGGAGTCCGCGCGAACGCAAAAGACCTCGCCCATCAGTCAAGCAAGACGCGAACCGGCAACGAACAATTTACGCCCTTTTGAAAAAAACTGCATTTCCCGCTCGACACATCGAAATGCCTTATGTAGAATGCGCGGCTTCTCGAGAAGAAATTCTCTCGATTGGAGCGGTAGTTCAGTTGGTTAGAATACCGGCCTGTCACGCCGGGGGTCGCGGGTTCGAGTCCCGTCCGCTCCGCCAAAACACAAAACGCCTGCGCAAGCAGGCGTTTTTCTTTTTGCGGTTCCGGTCATGCCGGATGCTCCGTCCCCGCAGGGACGATCCCGGCCCTGACCGGGATCGCGGGGCCTGGGTTACGCTGCCTTTTCCATCTGCTCTCCGCCGAGCGCGCCAATGAGGTCGTCCAGCATCTGCGCCAATTCGCCGGCCATCAGCTGGAAATCCGATTCGAAGCGCTCGTCTTCGGCGGCCGACAGGTCGGCACTTTCCTTGAGCACGTCGAGCGCGGCCACGCGCTTGATCGCGAGCGATTCGGTCAGTACGAAGGACACCTTGTCGCGCCAGGTCAGCGCGGCGCGCGTGCATTGCTTGCCGGCCTGGATGTGCCGTCGCACTTCCTCGGGCTCGACGGAGTGCCGCACATAGCGCACGGTCGCGTTGCCATGCGTGGCCGAGCGCAGCTCGAGATCCTGATCGATCGTGAAGCCGTGCGGGGGCTCGTCCGACAGCAGCCAGTCCGTCATCGACGCCACCGGCGAGCGCTGCGTGTGCAGCGTCGCCAGCGGAAGTTTGTCGACCGCCTTCAGCAGCAGCTTGACCGCGTCCTCGGCGCGCGCGCTCGACGCGGCATCGATCGCCAGCCAGCCGTTGACCGTGTCGATCCAGACGCCGGTGTCGGACTGCAGCGAGAATGCGCGCGGCAGCAGCTCGTCGGTGACTTGTTCCTTGATTTCCTTCATCTGCTTGCGGCCGCAGCGAAAGCCCTGCTGCTCGGCGATCTCGGCTGCCTTCTCGCGCGCGACCTGATTGATCACGGACGAGGGCAGCAGCTTCTTCTCGCTGCGCAGCTTCAGCAGCAGCTGCCGGTTGCTGGCGAACACCAGCCGGCCGTCGGCCGTCGGCGGCACCCAGCCCTGACTGGCGGGCTGCTGGCTGGTACAGGGAAGGAAGGCTTGGGGCGCCAGTGCGGCCTCAAGTTCATCGGCCGTCATCGGCCAGTGCCTGGGCAGGCGGTACAACTGCAGGTTCTTGAACCACATGGGGAGTTACCGAAGAAAAGCGGGCGGTCATTCTACCTGCGGCGCCGCGCGGCTCAGGCCGCCACGCGGGAATTTTTCCGGCATGGCAAGTCGAAGCCTGCGCTGGAAGAAAAGGCGCGCCCGGACAGGGTGGAGTGCGGCGATTACTGCGCGGTCGATGGCGGCTGCTGCCGGCGGTGCTGCACGAGTATCCACGGCTTGACGACCACGGTCCACAGCGGCGCATCCTGCGCCTGCCAGCTGCCGGCCTCGTCATCGGTGACCTTGCAGATCAGGCCCGCATTCATCCAGGTCAGCATGCTGTCCTTGTCGTCGGCGGCAATGCGCGCGCCGACGTCGATCAGGTCGAGTTCGCCGGCCACGGAAATCACCGTGCCGCCGGCAAAGAAACGCTCAAGCTCGCTCCAGCGCATCTGCGCGGTCTGCTCGTTGAGCTCGCGGCGCAGTGACGCGAGGATTTTTTCATTGATCATGGAGCTTTCCTCTGTTCTCAGTAATGCGGCGGCTTCTCGTTGGCCGGCAGACCGTCGGGCAGGCTCGCGTGCACATCGGCCAGCCGCTTGGCCAGCGCGACGCAGAGCGCATCCAGCTCATCGAGCTTTTTCTGCTGCCGGTAGACGGTCTTGTTCAGCTCGTCCAGCAGGTATTCCTGGTGCGCGAGCTTGCTCTCCAGGTTGACCAGGCGGTCTTCCATGTTTGTCCTTTCAGGATTTCGGCGCCTTGCTGCGGCAGGCGTCGGAACAGTATTTGACCTGCTCCCAGTTCAGCGCCCATTTCTTGCGCCAGGTGAAGGGGCGTCCGCAGCTCGCGCAGGTCTTGACCGGCAGGTCATGCGGATTGCGGAATGCCGGCGCACGCTTTTCCATCGTCACGCCGCCTTCGGCTTCTGCAGCAGCGCCTTCAGGTTGGCGAGCCGGTCCTTCGGCGTGAGCAGTTCGCCCTCCTGCGGCGGCGCGGTGTCTTCGTCCAGCCGCATCTCCTTGATGAAGCGCGATTGCTCGCATGGCACGCTGTCGCGCGCACGCTTGCGCCGCTTGCACCAGGTGATGGTCAGGCTGCGCTGCGCGCGCGTGATGCCGACGTACATCAGCCGCCGCTCTTCCTCGATGCGCTGCGCGAGCACGTCGTCGGGCGCATCGGGATCGCCCTTGTGCGGCAAGATCCCCTCCTCCACACCGACCATGAACACATGGCCGAACTCCAGTCCCTTGGACGCGTGCAGCGTGGACAGCCGCACCGCATCCGGCTCTTCGTCGCGCCCTTCGAGCATGCTCATCAGCGCCACCATCTGCGTGAGCTCGAGCAGCGACTTTTCCGCATCGGTGCCGTCGCGACCGCCGTTGCCCTTTTCCTTCAGCCAGCCGACGAAGTCGAGCACGTTCTGCCACTTGTCCTGCGCCTGCTTCTGGTCAAAGGTGTTGAACAGGTAGTTCTCGTAATCGATCTCTTTCATCATGTCGTCCAGCACCGCGCCGGCGTTCTCGCCGGAGCCGGCCGGGCCGACGCGCGACGCGCGCGACTCGAGCTGGTTGATGAATTCGCAGAAATCGCGCAACGGCGCCAGCTGGCGCTCGTTCAGCTTCGCCTCGATGCCGCCCTTGAACACCGCCTCGAACAATGAGCAGTTCCACTGCCGCGAGAAGTCGCCGAGCGCTTCCAGCGTCGCCTGCCCGATGCCGCGCCTTGGCGTGGTCACCGCGCGGATGAAGGCCGGATCGTCGTCGCCGTTTGCGACCAGGCGCAGGTAGGCAATGATGTCCTTGATCTCGGCACGGTCGAAGAAGCTCTGCCCGCCCGACATCACATAAGGTATGCGCTCGCGGCGCAGCGCCTTTTCCAGCACGCGCGCCTGATGGTTGCCGCGATACAGCACCGCGTAATCGGAGAATTTCGCGCGCCGCTCGAACTTGTGCGCCGACAGCATGATCGCCACCTGGTCGGCCTCGGCCTCGTCATCGTCCATCGGCATCACGCGGATCGGGTCGCCCATGCCGTGTTCTGACCACAGGGATTTTTCAAACAGCTTCGGATTGTTCGCGATCACGGCATTGGCCGCCTGCAGGATGCGCGTGCTGGAGCGGTAGTTCTGTTCCAGCTTGATCAGTTTCAGGTCGGGAAAATCGGTCTGCAGGATGCGCAGGTTTTCCATCGTCGCGCCGCGCCAAGCGTAGATCGCCTGGTCGTCGTCACCGACGGCGGTGAACATCGGCTTCTTGCCGACGCCGGTCACCAGCAGCTTCACCATCTCGTACTGGCAGGTGTTGGTGTCCTGATATTCATCGAGCAGCAGGTAACGCAGCCGGCGCTGCCAGCGGTCGCGCGCAGCCTCGTCATTGCGGAACAATTCGACCGGCAGACGGATCAGGTCATCAAAGTCCACTGCCTGGTAGCTCGACAGCGTGGCGACGTAGTTGCGGTAGATGCGTGCGGCCTGCGCCTCGTCTTCGTCCTGCGCCTGCTTCAGTGCGCGCTCGGGGTCGAGCAGCGCGTTCTTCCACAGCGACATCCGGTTCTGGATGCGGCGGATCACGGCCTTGTCGGTCGTCACGGCGAGATCCTGCACGATCGCGAAGCAGTCGTCGCTGTCCATGATGGAGAAGCGGTCCTTCAGGCCGAGTGCGGCGGCCTCGCGGCGCAGTATCTGCACGCCGAGCGAGTGGAAGGTGGAGACGGTCAGCTGCTTGGCCTGGCCGGGCTGCTTGAGCAGCTTGGCGACGCGTTCGCGCATTTCGAGCGCGGCCTTGTTGGTGAAGGTCAGCGCCGCGATATTCCTGGCCTCGTAGCCGCAGGATTCGATCAGGTGCGCGATCTTCTGCGTGATCACGCGCGTCTTGCCCGAGCCGGCGCCGGCCAGCACGAGACAGGGACCATCGATGTAATTGACTGCCTCGCGCTGCGGGGCATTCAGTCCGTGCTGCATGGAGGGCGGGGGCGGGAGGAATGATCGGAGCGCGCCATTGTAGCGAATTAATGGGCCGCCCTCCGCGGTCGTTGCGCGCTGTCCGCATGTTAAAGTGAAAAGGAAATCACCTTCCAGTACCGATGAAATTCACCCACCTTATCGAAATCAACATGCCCGGCAACCCGCTGCTGGCGCCACTGACGCGGGAACAACTGTGGCGCGGGCTGGTGCTGCGCGCCGAACGGCCGACGCTGTTCCTGCTGGGGCTGGACAGCTGCGACATTACTGCGCGCGAACCGGGCGGACTGTCGCGCACGCTGCACTTCGGGCAGCTGGTGGTGCGCGATCATGTGCGTTTCACTCCGCCGGAGCATGTGCACTACCACGTGCCGCAGCAGGAACAGATACCGATGTCGGACCTGCGGATGACGATCGAGGAGCCGCAACCGGGCGCGCTGCTGGTGCGCTTCGAGTACAACGACCACAACCCCGCGCAGGAGACGGAGGAAGAATCGTTCTATAACGATTTCCGGCGCGAGGCCTACAAGGAAGCGGACATCGACACGATACGAATGATCCGGCAGCTCGCGCAGGAAGGTCAGCTGGACGCGCCCTTGCAGTAGACGCTTCACCGCACCGGGTCTCGGCACGGCCCGGGGAAAGGCCGTGGAGAGACCCGCCGGGCCGTGCCTGCGGTCAGCGCGATGTCATTTTTTCCCAGCCATACCGAACCGCCTGCTTGGTTCGCTCCCACGGCGAGCCGGCGTGGGTCGCTTCCCAGTCGGATTTCACGCGCGGCTCGAGTTCGTCCCAGCGGTATCCCTGGTACTGCTTCTGGCCGGCGAGGCCCGCGCCATAACGATACGCCGACGAGTAGTCCTCGTAGCGGCCGCCGCTGCTGCCGTAAGCGGTCTGCCAGTGGGTGCGGAACTCGTCGTCGCCGGGCATGGCAGTCGTGCTCGCCTGCGCGCCCAGCGGCTCGACCTCGACATCGGTACGGCGCAGGGTATCGCTGACGGTTTCGGTGCGTTCGGTGATTTCCTTGCCGACCTCGACCTGCTCGACCACGCGCGCAGTCTTGGCGACCACCGGCTCTTCGGCGGTTTCGCGGATCTCCAGTGTGCCCTCGCGGAAGGCTTCGATGTCGGCCGGGCTCGCCGGCTCGTCCACCGCGCGGCGCTCGACGGTCACCCGCTCTTCGCGCAGTTGCACGGATTCCTCGACCGGCGTCTCGGTCACCTGCCGGTAAATGCGCACGCCGCCGCGCTGCACTTCGCGCTTGCCGACCTGCAGCTGCTCTTCGATGACGGGTATCGTCTCGCCGGTGCCGCTGGCTACCGTGCTGGACGTGGCCGATGCAGCCGTCGGGCCGGCCGCCGCAACGCCGCTCACGGTGGTCTTGCTGTACAGGTCACGGTCTTTGCGGATCTCCTCGGCCGTGTACAGCGGGGCATCGTCCTGATAGCTGCTCCAGCCGCTGCTGCGCCAGCCGGCAGCGCGCTGTTCGAGATCGATGGCATTGAATCGCTGCAGGATGTCGGCCGCGCGGTCGGCCTGTTCATCGGTCTGCGCATCGATGCTGACCATGTACGCACCGCGACGCACGGCTTCCGAATAGACGCCGGCGTCGTCGCCGTACTGATCGCGCCCGAACAGGGATTTGAAAAATTCGCCGATGCTCCAGCTGCTGCTGTCGGCGTCGGCCGGCTGCGAACGCAAAGCCTGGCGGCGCGCTTCGGTCGTTTCCTCTGCCGGACTCAGCTTCACATTGGCGCGGGTGAAGCCCGCCTCCTGATACAGCGCATTCACAGCGGACTGCGCATCGCCGTACTCATCGAAGACGGCCACGACGGTCTGGTTCATCTTTGTCTCCTGTCGGTAGGTTGATCTTGCCGCCGCTGCGCATCAGTGCGGCGGCGGGTCCTGCTCGCTGCGGCGCGCGCCCTTCTTCTCGGATTTCTCCGCGAACTCCTCTGCGAATCGTTCGACCGACACATGCTCGTCCCGCAGCACGACCTGTTCGGAGGCCGTATGCCGGTGCACTCTGGCGGTGATGCGAATTTCTTCCTTCAGGCGCACGCGCTTTTGCAGCACCAATACTTCCTCAAGCACCGGGATCACCAGCGTCTCGCCCTCCTGCCTGCGTTCAGGCAGCGCGCCATCGACCCAGGCATCCATCGGCACATGCTCGATCTCCAGCTCTTGCTGCATCAGCGCTTCGTCGATGCGCAATACTTCCTCGGTCACGCTCTTGTTGAGCCGAACGCCACGCCCGGTGTCGACCACGCGCCGTCCCACGTGCAGTTCTTCGCTGATCACGGGGATTCGCAGTTTGTCCGGATGGGGAGCTTCGGATGCCATGTGTTTTTGGCATCGCGTTGCGTCGCCGGTTCCCGCCGCTGCGTCACGTCGCTGCGGACGCTGTTTGCCGGCTGAACTTCGCGCGGCACGTCCTCTCTTACCGGAGATGCCATTGCGGCAGCATCGCGGAGGACAAGTTGGCGACCATCATTGCGGGCAGTTTCGATGAACAGGCAGCGGCCGAGGCGGCCGTGAATGCGTTGCGCGCCGGCGGATTTCCTGCCGAGCAGATCAGTACGTTCTATGTGTCGCCGGCCGGTCAGCATGCGCGCTACCGGCTGGGCGGCGACCATGACAAATCGACGGGCGCCGAAGATTCCCCCAAGGGGACGATGGCCGGCTCGGCGACCGGCGGCGTGATCGGCGCAGCGATCGGCGCGATTTCCACACCATTGACCGGCCCGATCGGCGCCATCACCGGCGGCCTGGTCGGCGCGCACGTCGGCAACCTGGTCGGTGCCCTCGGCACGATGAAGGACGACGGCGATTCGTCCGACTCGCCGCCGGTACGGCATTCCGGCCTGATGGTGGCGGTCAGTGCGCCGACGGATGGCTGCGTGCAGCGCGCGCTAGCGATTCTCGATGCGCAGGGCGCGCTGGCGCTCGAGTCCTCGGCCGGCCGGATCGTCAAGGGCGACTGGCAGGACTTCGATCCGTGCGCGCCGCCGCATCTGGTCGACAAGGGGCAGGCCGGGCTGGAGGCGGGCAAGCGCTGAATCCGGCGGCGTGATTCGCCGCTTGCGTCAGATGTCGATCGGATCGACTTCAAGCGACCAGCGCAGCCTCGACTTCTGCTGGCGCAGCGCCTGCATCCAGGGCTTCAGGAATGCCTGCAGCTGCGGCCGTGAAGCTGATTCAACCAACAGCTGGGCGCGCTCCACACCCGCCACGCGGGTGATGGTCATGGGCACCGGATCGTTCAGTACGATTCCTTCGGTTGGCAGCAGCCCGCGCGCCTGCTGCAGGAAGTCCAGTGCGTCCTGCAGGTTGCGCGCCTCGGCACGCAGCAGCGCCTGATACACGAAGGGCGGCAGTCCGGCCGCCCGGCGCTCGGCCAGCGTGCTGTCGGCAAAGCCGACGTAATCATGACGCAGCAGCGCCTGATACAGCGGATGCTGCGGATAGCGCGTCTGCAGCAAGACCTCGCTGGTCTGGAGCTCACCCTCTTTCGCGCCGGCACGTCCGGCGCGGCCGGCCACCTGCATCAGTTGGGCAAAGAGCCGCTCGCCGGCGCGGTAGTCCTGCGAAAACAAGGCGGTGTCGGGATTGATCACGCCGACCAGCGTCAGGCGCTGGAAGTCATGGCCCTTGGCGACCATCTGCGTGCCGAGCAGGATGTCGACCTCGCCGCGATGGACTGACTCGAAGGCGGCTTGCGCGCTGCCTTTGCGGCGGGTCGAATCGGCGTCGATGCGCAGCACGCGGGCGTCGGGGAAGATGCTCTGCAGATGCTCTTCGACGCGCTGCGTGCCGCGCCCCAGCGGCTGCAGGTCCACGTTGCCGCAGGTGGGACAGGCGGTCGGAATGCGCAGTTCTAGACTGCAATGATGGCAGCGCAAGCGCCGCTCGGGCTTGTGCAGCACCATGAAGGCGGTGCAGCGGCGGCAGTTGCTGATCCAGCCGCAGGCATCGCAATGCATCACCGGCGCATAGCCGCGCCGGTTCAGGAACAGCAGCGATTGCTCTTTGCGTTCGAGGCGTGCGCGCAGCGCAGCCAGCAGCGGTTGCGACAGGCCGTCGGGCGCCTTGTGGATTTCCATGTCGATCAGGCCCACGCGCGGCAGCCGGGCCTGCGCGGCGGCGCGATGTGTCAGCGACAGCTGCCGATAGCGGCCGGTCTGCGCGTGCTGCCAGCTTTCGATGGACGGCGTGGCGGAGCCGAGCACCACGGGTATCTGCTGCCTGCTGGCGCGCCACACCGCGAGGTCGCGCGCAGAATAGCGCAGTCCCTCCTGCTGCTTGTAGGACGGATCATGCTCTTCGTCGACGATGATCAGCCGCAAATGCGGCATCGACGCCAGCACGGCCAGCCGCGTCCCGAGCACGATGGCCGCCTTGCCCTGATGGGCGGCGATCCAGTGGCGCAGCCGTTCGCCCTCGGCCAGCTGACTGTGCAGGGTGGCCATGGGCAGGCCGGGAAAGCGGGCGTGCACGCTCGCCTCGAGCTGGGGCGTCAGGTTAATTTCCGGCACCAGGATCAGCACCTGCGCGGCGCGTCCTTGCGCGCTTTCCTGCTGCAGGAGGCGCTCGGCGGCATGCAGGTAGACCTCGGTCTTGCCGCTGCCGGTCACGCCGAACAGCAGGTGGGCGTGGAAGCCTTTGGTGGTGACGATCGCATCGACAGCGGCCTGTTGTTCAGGGTTCAGCGTCGGTCTTGCGTATACGGGTTGGTCCGAAGGCCTTGTGTTCGTCGCAGCGAGCTTTTTCAGCGCCCGCTCCAGCGCCACGGTTTTGGCGGCGCGCAAATGCTTCGGCACGCAGGGCAGCGCGACCTCGCCGAGCGGGCGCTGGTAGTAGTCCGCCGCGAACTGGCACAGCGCAATCCAGTCGGGAGAAACCGGTTCCAGCTGGCTGCGAATCGCGATCACCTCGCGCAGGCGGGCGAGATCGATGTCAGTCTCTTGCTTGATGTCCGTGATGAGCCCGACCACCTCGCGCCGCCCGAACGGCACCAGTGCGAACTGCCCGACTTGCGGATCCGCACTGCCCGTTTCCGGCGCCGACCAGGTGTAATCGAAGAACGTATCGAGCGGCGTATCGAGCGCCAGGGTCAGGATGCGTCGGGTCACGACTTAAGGTAAATCCTCAAAAGAAGCGCTAAATCTCGGTCGAATAAGCAGTTTTTCAACTATCCACAAGTTCTGTGGATAACTTTGTGCATAAACCCCTCTTGACAGCCGAAAAGCCTGATTTTATGCGGGGTCAAACACTTTGCTCAACTTCAATGCAGTGCTTCACGTCCAATGAAATCAAGGACTTGCCGATGATGCTTCATCCGCACAAATTCGCGAAAAGATTTTTTTTTCGGCCTTGACATCGGCGGGTTTTGTGAACAAGTAGGCCCTCGTCTATGTAAAAGCCTTGTCGCATGCGGGTTTTCAGCGATTCGGCGGCCAACCGGGCGCTGTTCACACTCACGCCTGCCGGCGTCGCTTTCTCGGTGGAAAACTTCTCGCATGAAAGCTCTTGGCTGCCCGAGAAATTTTATTGCGGCTGTCATTGCTTCTATCCACAATGCTTCGCGCCGCTTGTGGATATCTTTGTGGACAATCGGATTCTTCACGGAAAATCTTCACCCCGGGAAAAATATCGTTTGCACTCTCACGCCGATAGGGGAAGATCAAAAATCTTTTAAATCATGGGGTTGCGGCAGGATTCAGGATTGGATTTTCATATCGATGCGCAAGTCGTTGATTTTCTCTTCGGCGTTCAATTTTGTGCATAAGTACTCGCTCGCACACCGATGCCCGCTCAACGTGTTCGCAACTCTCGGCTGATGTCGTGCACCGCTTCAACCAGCACCGTGACAGATTCGGGCGGAGTGAATTGCGAAATGCCGTGGCCAAGGTTGAAGACATGGCCGCTCTGCGCGTCCGGCACGCCGAATGACTCCAGTGTGCGCCGTACTTCTGCGCGGATCTGGTCGGGCTTGGCGAAAAGCACGTTCGGATCGAGGTTGCCTTGCAGCGCGACCTTGCGGCCGACGCGGGCGCGTGCTTGCCCGAGGTTCACGGTCCAGTCCAGGCCAACGGCATCGGCGCCGCTGTCGGCGATCTCGTCCAGCCACAGCCCGCCGCCCTTGGTAAAGACGATGCACGGAATCTTCGTGCCCTCATGCTCGCGCTTGAGCTGGCGAATCACCTCGCGCATGTAATGCAGCGAGAACGCCTGATAGATGCCGTCAGCCAGTGCGCCGCCCCAGGTATCGAAGATCATCACGGCCTGTGCGCCCGCATCGATCTGCGCGTTCAGGTAGGCGGCAACTGCGGTGGCATTCACCGACAGGATATGGTGCATCAGGTCCGGTCGGTCGTACAGCATGCTCTTGACCGTGCGGAAGTCGTCCGATCCGCGTCCCTCGACCATGTAGCAGGCCAGGGTCCACGGACTGCCGGAGAACCCGATCAGCGGAACGCGGCCGTCGAGGGTGCGGCGAATCTGCGTGACGGCGTCGAACACGTACTGCAGCTTGCCGAGGTCGGGCACCTGCAATGCGCGCACGGCGGTTTCATCGCGCAGCGGATGCGCGAATCGCGGCCCCTCGCCTTCGGCAAAGGACAGGCCGAGGCCCATCGCATCCGGCACGGTCAGGATGTCGGAAAACAGGATGGCCGCATCCAGCGCATAGCGGTCGAGCGGCTGCAACGTGACCTCGGTCGCAAAGTCGGGATTGGTGGCCAGGCCCATGAACGAACCGGCCTTGGCGCGCGTGGCGCGATACTCGGGAAGATAGCGGCCGGCCTGTCGCATCAGCCACATCGGCGTGTAGTCGGTCGGCTGGCGCAACAGTGCGCGCAGGAAGGTGTCGTTTTTCAGCGGTGCGAAAGAGGTCGGCATCGGCTTGGGCGGTGGTTATTCCAAAGGCCGTATTATCGCCGAATCGTCGCGCCCGCCCGGCAGTTTCCGGACGTGCGGAGGCGTCGGCAATGACGGCAGAAAAACGAAAGGCAGCCGAAGCTGCCTTTCGTAGCGTTCATGCGTCGAGGGATCAGCCGCGCTTCTTGCGCAGCCTTTCGATCGCAGCAAGCTGCGCGACGGCGGACGCCAGCTCGGCCTGGGCGTGCGCGTAGTCGATCTCGGATTCGCGATTGTGTATCGCTTCTTCCGCGGCCTTCTTCGCGGCAGAGGCTTTCGCCTCGTCCAGGTCCTTGCCGCGGATCGCGGTGTCGGCCAGCACGGTGACTGCATTCGGCTGGACTTCGAGCACGCCGCCGGCGACGAAAATGAATTCGTCATCAGCCTGACCCGCAAGCTTGATACGAACCGCGCCCGGACGGATGCGCGTGATCAGCGGCGTGTGCTTGGGATAGATGCCCAGCTCGCCCGCTTCACCCGGCAACGCGACGAACTCGGCCTCGCCTGCGAAGATCTGCTCTTCGGCGGAGACGACGTCTACGTGAATAGTGTTTGCCATAGGAAGCCCTTGTCGGTATCGGAAAGCTGTCCCGCGGGTCATCCCGCGGGACGGTCAGCATTACTGCAGTTTCTTCGCTTTCTCGATTGCTTCATCGATGGTGCCGACCATGTAGAACGCCTGCTCCGGCAGGTGATCCAGCTCGCCGGAGGCGATCATCTTGAAGCCCTTGATGGTGTCCTTCAGCGACACGTACTTGCCCGGTGCGCCGGTGAACACTTCAGCGACGTGGAAAGGCTGCGACAGGAAACGCTGCATCTTGCGAGCGCGTGCCACGGTCAGCTTGTCATCCGGTGCCAGTTCGTCCATGCCCAGAATCGCGATGATGTCACGCAGTTCCTTGTAGCGCTGCAGCGTACCCTGGACCGAACGCGCGGTCTCGTAGTGCTCTGCACCGACCACGTTCGGGTCCAGCTGGCGCGAGGTCGAGTCCAGCGGATCCACTGCCGGGTAGATACCCAGTGCAGCGATGTCACGCGACAGAACGACGGTCGAGTCGAGGTGGGCGAAGGTGGTCGCCGGCGACGGGTCGGTCAGGTCATCCGCCGGAACGTATACGGCCTGGATCGAGGTGATCGAGCCGGTCTTGGTCGACGTGATGCGCTCCTGCAGGCGACCCATTTCTTCGGCCAGCGTCGGCTGGTAGCCCACCGCCGAAGGCATACGGCCCAGCAGTGCGGA
>CAZTIF010000089.1:0-14135 GCA_964613635.1 uncultured Bifidobacterium sp.
CGGGCAAGCTGCTGTCGTACAACTGCTCGCCGTCGTTCAACTGGAAGAAGAACCTGGACGACGCCACCATCGCCAAGTTCCAGAAAGAGCTGGGCGCGATGGGCTACAAGTTCCAGTTCATCACGCTGGCAGGCTTCCACGCGCTGAACTACTCGATGTTCAACCTCGCGCACGGCTATGCACGCAATCAGATGTCGGCCTTCGTCGAGCTGCAGGAAGCCGAGTTCAAGGCTGCCGAGAAGGGCTTCACCGCCGTCAAGCACCAGCGCGAAGTCGGCACTGGCTACTTCGATGCCGTGACCCAGACCATCCAGCAAGGCCAGTCGTCGACGACCGCGCTGCATGGCTCGACCGAAGACGAACAGTTCTTCGACAAGAAGGTCGCGTAAGTCACCGGCATTGCCGGTGTGTCTGCGGACAAGCAAGAGGACGGAGGAGACAGCTGTCCATAACAACAGGCTGGGCGCATTCCAAAAGAATGCGGCCCGCTCCCCGAGGCCAGTCGCACCGACTGGCCTTTTTTTGTTTCTGCGCCCGTCGCCGGCAGCACGGCCACGGCGGCATCCGCCATCGGGCATTCGCCCTGCATCGGCTAAAATCACGTCCCCGACGCCCTACAAAGCTCACCATGTTCAGCTACCGCCACGCCTTCCATGCAGGTAACCACGCCGACGTGCTCAAGCACATGGTGCTGGTACAACTGCTGGCCTACCTGAACCAGAAAGACACCGCCTACATGGTGATCGACACCCATGCGGGCGCCGGCGTCTACACGCTCGACGGCGAGTTCGCCGCGAAGAGCGGCGAAGCCACCGAGGGCATCGCGAAACTGTGGGGCAGGAAAGACCTGCCCGAGGCAGTCGCTGCCTACGTCAATGAAATCCGCGCGATGAACCCCGCCGGCAAGCTGCGCCATTACCCGGGCTCGCCCTTCCTGAGCGAGCGGCTGATGCGCGAGCAGGACCGCTTGCGCGTGTTCGAACTGCATTCTACCGACAGCAAGCTGCTCGCCGAGAACATCCGCAAGCTCGAAGCCCATGCGGCCGCCAACGGCCAGCGCTCGCGCGGCAAGCGCATCCTCGCGGCGCGCGCCGACGGTTTTGCGAGCCTGAAGGCCTTGCTGCCGCCGCCATCGCGGCGCGCGCTGGTGCTGATCGACCCGCCGTATGAAGACAAGGATGACTACCGCAAGGTCAAGGCCGCGCTCGAAGAGGCGCAGAAGCGCTTCTCCACCGGCACCTATGCGGTCTGGTACCCGGTACTCGGCCGGCTCGAATCGCAGCAGCTGCCCGAGCGCCTCAAGCGCATCGCGCAGAGCGAGTGGCTCAATGTCACCCTGTCGATCGGTGCGCCCGACGCCGACAGCCGCGGCCTCGTCGCCAGCGGCATGTTCATCATCAATCCGCCATGGACGCTCGCCGCCACGCTGAAAGAGACCCTGCCGTGGCTGGTGCAGGCGCTCGCGCGCGACGGTTCGGCGCGCTTCTCGCTGCAGACCGGCGCGGCCGCCAAGCCTGCCAGGGAACGCGAATGAACAAGGCCTTCGTCAAGGAGCCGGAAGGCGACGACGATGACGAGCTCGGCGGCGGCCTGCCGCCGATACCGCCGGGCGCGAAGAACTACATCACGCCGCAGGGCCACCAGCGCATCCGTGAAGAACTGCTGCAACTGATCGACGTCGAGCGCCCCGAGGTGGTCAAGGTGGTGCACTGGGCCGCCTCGAACGGCGACCGCTCCGAGAACGGCGACTACATCTACGGCAAGCGCCGCCTGCGCGAGATCGACCGCCGCATCCGCTTCCTCACCAAGCGGCTCGACCTCGCCGAAGTGGTCGATCCCAGCGCCCACCACGGCAGCGACCAGGTCTTCTTCGGCGCGACCATCACCTACGTGAACGCCGCCGGCGAACAGCACACGGTGACCATCGTCGGCATCGACGAGCTCGATCCGCTGCGCGGCAAAATCAGCTGGGTGTCACCGGTCGCGCGCGCGCTGACCAAGGCGCGCGAGGGCGATGTCGTCACGCTGCGCACGCCCGCCGGCGACGACGAACTCGAGATTGTCTCTGTTCAATATCCTGCACCGGCCTGACATACAATAGGCGCCATGCCTATCGTCTATTCCACACTCAATCACCCGCAGCGCGTGCCGCTGGCTGCCGAAATTCACTCGCGCCCGCCGATACGGCTGGAAGCTCCCGAAAAAATCACCCATCTCGCCGTCCACGGGCGCAACGAACCGCTGGCGCCGGCCGACAAGCTCGGTCTGCAGTCGGCGCTGCTCGCGGAATTCTGCGCGCACTTCGGCGTACCTGCACCGGCCGGCAATGCGAAATATTTTTTTCATGACTTCGGCCGATTCCGCCTGAAATGGGAATGTCATACCGAGTTCGCCGGTTACACCTTCGTGTCGTCGCCGCAGGCTTCGCCATCGGCTGACGCACTGTTTGCGCAGATGCCGTCGTCCGAATTGCCGGAAGGCTGGCTGCTGTCGCTCAAGGGCAGGCTGCTGGTCGCAACGCACGTCGTGCTCGACCGCGCCGGCGCCAGCGCCGAGGACACCGCGCCGCACATGCGCCGCGCGTTCGACACCAATGCCGTGATCGGCTGCGAGGCCTCGCAGGGCGCGCAAGTCTGGACCGATTTCCAGATCCACGCCGACGGCTTCGCGCGCTTCGTCGTGTTCGACGCCGGCTTGAAAGGCCAGCAGGCCGGCCGGCTCGTGCAGCGCCTGCTCGAGATCGAGACTTACCGCGTGATGGCGCTGCTCGGCCTGCCCGTCGCACAGCACGCCGCGCCGGTATTGAACGACATCGAGTCTGAACTCGCCTCCGTGACCAAGGCGATGGTCGCGCGCGAAAAGCGCGAGCGCACCGAAGAGGAGGGCATGCAAGAGGAGCAGGCGCTGCTGCATCAGATCACGCAGCTCGCGTCGCGCCTCGAACAGCTGTCGGTGGACGACAGCTATCGCTTCTCCGCGTCGCAGGCCTACTTCGGGCTGGTGATGTCGCGCATCACCGAGCTGCGCGAGCGCCGCATCGAAGGCGTGCCGACCATCGAGGAATTCATGCAGCGTCGCCTCGCACCGGCGATGAACACCTGCGCCGCGACCGCGCGCCGGCAAGAGCTGCTGGCCGAGCGCATCGCCAACACCAACTCGCTGCTGCGTACCCGTGTCGGCATCCGGCAGGAGCGGCAGAACAGCGAAATGCTCGCGTCGATGAACCGGCGCGCCGCGCAGCAGCTGCGGCTGCAGCAGGCAGTCGAAGGACTGTCGGTGGTGGCCATCTCGTATTACCTTGCCGGCCTGGTCGGCTACGGCCTGAAGGCGCTGAAGGCGGTCGGCCTGCCGCTGAACGTCGACCTGGCGACCGGCGCGCTGGTGCCGCTGGTGGCCATCGGCGTCTGGGCAGGCATGCAGAAAGTGCACAAGAGCGTCCACACGCGCGACGCTGGCGACGGGCACTGATCGTCCATTGCCGCGCGGCCGGCCACGGCCGCGGCTCGCGTCAGGTGGCGGCCGAAGGCATGCGCCGGGTCGCTGCATCGAGGTCGGCCAGAGCGTCGCGGATGTCTTGCGAGCCAATGCCCTCGGTCGAGAACACCGGCCTGCCGAGGGCGGATGCCGCGCTCGCCCGGAAGCCGGGATCCGGCGCCATCAGCGAGAAGATGCTGCGCCTGAGTTCGTCTTCATGCCGGGCCAGCGCCGGCCTGATCGTCGCGCCATCGAACAGGTAGCGCATCCGCTCGGACGGCTCGATCGATGCAAAGCGCACGATCTCGTCCTCCGAGTCGACCGCACTGATCGTGATCCCGCGCTCCAGCAGCGGCCGGTCAAACGGGTTCACGCCATAGCAGAGCTGGAACAGCGCAATGCCGGCAGCGAAGCAGTCGGAGGACTGCGACAATTCGATCCGTGCTTCACGAGCCAGCGCAGCCATCCCTGTGCTGCGCTCCGTATCGGGCAAGCCCGCCAGCGCACGCTTCTTCTCAAAATACGCAGCCTGCTCGGCGACGATTTCCGGCGAAAGGAACTGTATCGCCTTGGGCAAGTCGTCTGCCGGCAGCGCGTAGGACTCGCCGGCGCGTGTCCTGTCAAAATCGCCGATCTTTGCGCGGCCGTCGATGCCCAGGAAAACATTGTTCAGCTTGACGTCGCCATGGGTGACCCGGCACACGCGATGCAGGTGATCGAGGCCGGCGAGCATGTCGCGCGCGAGCGTCAGGGCCATCAGCCCGGCACGGTCGCCGTCCAGCAGTTTCTGCGCGTGCGCATCGGAGATCTTCGTGGCGACATCATCCAGCTTGCCGTTGCTGCAGTCCTCCATCAGGATCACGATGCTGTTCTCCGTGCGAATCGCCCCGTGGAGATTCACGACGTGATCATGCGGCGAGCTCGACGCGAGCAAGTTGCCGGCCAGTTCCATTCGACAGGCTTCCGTCAGGTCGGCACCGGTGCCTTCAGCCAGCGGTGATTTCATCGCCAGCGTAAACGGCGGCGAACTGCGCCCGTCGGAATAGATGCGAACACTGCCGAAGCCGCCCTCGTAGCCCGGGCCGACCGGCTGCATCACGTGCTCGCCCAGTCGCAGCGTCTCGTCCCAGTCGATCGATCCGCTCGACAGCGCCATCTTGAATGTGCCGACCAGCACCTGCGCCAGTTCGGCAATCCGGGCCGGCTCGGGTCCCGACCGGAGCTTCCCGGCCACATGCGCGATCAGTGCATCGACCAGCGGCTGGTCCGGCTCGGCCTGCATCAGCAACTTGAATCGGTGCAGCTGGTCGAGGCTGGGATAGTCGGCGGCTTTCCAGAAAGTGGACGCGCAGCGCTCGGCCCAGGCAGTTCCCACGTCCGAGATCTGTGGCGCGCTCATATCGCGGGGCGGATTCCCGAAAAGGCGTTCCAGCCGCGGCCAGAGTGCACGAAAATCTTCGGCAAGCGTGCGCGGCAGGCGGTCGGGCCGATAGCGCTCCAGCTGGCGCGCCGCTTCCGACTGGTCCTGCTCGAGCATGGCGACCAGCTCAGAGCGGTGCAGCAGCAAGGTGCCGGGTGCCGAAGGGCTCTTGAACGCGCTTTGCCGGATATGTGCCAGCAGTGCGCCGGCCGGGCTGTGCGAGGTCAGCGACTTCAGCCGCTTGTCGATGAGCTTGCGCGACGAGCTGGCGAAGGCGGCGCGATTGCCTTCGTCATCCGCGGCGAGATGCAGTTTTCCATCGGTGGTGTAGAGGCAGAATCGCTCGGAAGCGTGATCACGCAGGAACAGCGCAATCTGCCGGCTTTGGGTGTCATCGCTCAGCGGCAGCGATGTCCTCGGCGGGGGGATGGCACTCAGGCTGGCCTTCATGGAAGATTCCGCATCAAAGGAATATCCCATGCTTAGTGCAGGCAGGTCCGCACGCATATGCGAACCTGCTCGCTGCAGCGCAGGGAAATGCCTCTGCCCGATGCACTATCCCGGGCCTGAATTCCACAAAAAAAACAACAGCGCCCGAGCCGGGCGGCGCTGCGAGCTCAGCGCGCGATCAGCCCCGCTCGCGCAGGATGCGCTCCACGCCGTGCACCCGCCGCACGTTGCGCATCAGGCGGGCGAGGTGGACGCGGTCTTCCACCTGCACCGTGAAGCGCAGCTCGGTCAGCGGGCCGTCGCGGCGGCCTTCATCCATGCCGACGTGGACGATATTCGAGTCCGATTCATTGATCGTTGCCGCCAGACGTGCCAGCAAGCCTTTTTCATCGTTCACCAGCACGCGGATACGGCAGCTCGAACGGCTCGCATGCTCATGCGACCAGTTCACGTCGATCCAGCGGCCCGGCTCCTTCGCGCGATAGCGACGAGCGGTATAGCAGTCGGCGGTATGCACCACCAGCACCTGGTCGCGCCGCAGGTTGCCTGTCAGCCGGTCGCCGGGGATCGGCGAGCAGCAGTTCGCCAGCTGTACCGAACTCGCAGGCTCGTCGCCGCTGACGGCCATCGGCTTGATCTTCGGATCCGTCGGCGATTCTTCCGCCTGCGCGGCAGTCGGCGTCTCCATCAGTCCCTGCAGGTGGCGCGCGACCAGCGACGCCAGCCGCCGGCCCGTGCCGATGTCGGCATGGATGTCGTCGGTCGACTTCGCGCCAGTGTCGGCCAGCAGCTTGTCCAGCACGCTCTGCGGCAGGTCGGTATCGAGCTCCAGCGACAGCAGCGCCTGCTCGAGCAGCATCTCGCCGAGTTCGATCGCCTGCTCGCGATTGATCGAGCGCAGGTGATGGCGAATGGCGGAGCGCGCGCGTCCGGTGCGCACGAAGGACAGCCAGTTCGGCGTCGGTCGCGCATCATCCGACACCTCGATCGCGACGATGTCGCCGTTGCGCAGCTCCGTCTTCAGCGGCGCGGCCACATGATTGATCTTTGCCGACACCGCGCGGTCGCCGATATCGGTATGGATTGTGTATGCGAAATCCAGCGCCGTCGCGCCGCGCGGCAGCGCGATGATGGTGGACTTCGGCGTGAACACATACACCGAGTCCGGAAACAGGTCGACCTTCACATGCTCGAGGAACTCGGCCGAGTCGCCGGTCTGGTGCTGGATGTCGAGCAGCGACTGCAGCCACGCATGCGTGCGCTGCTGCAGGTCGGTCAGCGCGGCATTCTGGTTCTTGTACAGCCAGTGCGCGGCAACGCCGGCCTCGGCCACGCGGTTCATTTCCTCGGTGCGGATCTGAAATTCCACCGGCGTGCCGTACGGGCCGATCAGCGTGGTGTGCAGCGACTGGTAGCCGTTCAGCTTCGGGATTGCGATGTAATCCTTGAACTTGCCCGGCATCGGCTTGAACAGCGAATGCAGCACGCCCAGCGCGACATAGCAGTTCGCAAAGCTGTCGACCACGACGCGAAAGCCGTACACGTCAAGCACCTGCGAGAACGACAGGTGCTTGTTGCGCATCTTGCGGTAGATGCCGAACAGCGACTTCTCGCGGCCCTGGATCGCGGCGTCGATGCCGGCCGTCGTCAGTGCCGCCTGTACCGAGTCGAGGATCTTGCTGACCAGTTCGCGGCGGTTGCCACGCGCGGCCTTGACCGCCTTGGCCAACGTGCGCTGGCGCATCGGGTGCAGGTGCACGAACGCCAGTTCCTGCAGCTCGCGATAGATATTGTTCAGCCCCAGCCGGTGCGCGATCGGCACATACACTTCCATCGTCTCGCGCGCGATGCGGCGGCGCTTTTCGCTCGACATCGCATCCAGCGTGCGCATGTTGTGCAGCCGGTCGGCCAGCTTCACGAGGATCACGCGCACGTCGCGCGCCATAGCCAGCAGCATCTTGCGGAAATTCTCCGCCTGATGCTCGACCTGCGTCTGGAACTCCAGTTTGTCGAGCTTGGAGAGGCCGTCGACCAGCGCGGCGACCGGCGCGCCGAAGCGCTCGATCAGCTCGTCTTTCTGCACGTCCTGGTCTTCCATCACGTCGTGCAGCAGCGCGGCCATGATCGCCTGCGCGTCCAGCTTCCATTCGGCGCAGATCTCGGCGACCGCGATCGGATGGCTGATGTAGGGTTCGCCGGACTTGCGCATCTGGCCGAGGTGCATCTCGTCAGAGAAGCGATAGGCTTCCTTGACCTTCTTCAGCTCGGATGATGTCAGGTACTCCGCCAGCCGGTTGTTCAGCTGGGTCACGGAGGCCACGCCGGCAGCGGCCGGCGCGGAGGATTCACTGGGGGAGGTGTTGCCGGAGGGCGCAGCGGTGGCAGCCTTCCGAGGCGGGGAGGTGGTGGCTGTGACGGCGGCGGTCGGTTCCATCGCGTTGCCTGCCCCCGAGGGGCGACTTCCTCCTGGTGTCAGATCGGTACTTTCTTCAGCATCTCGATGCCGACATGACCGGCAGCGATCTCGCGCAGCGCGACCACGGTCGCCTTGTCGTTGCTGTCGACTTTCGGCGTATGGCCTTGCGCCAGCATGCGCGCGCGGTAAGTCGCGGCGAGGCAGAGCTGGAAGCGATTCGGGATTTTCTTCAGGCAGTCTTCGACGGTAATTCGGGCCATGGTGTCTCCGGGGAACGGAATTATTTCAAACTGGATAGGATGCCGTAGTCGGCAAAGAGGGAACCGTGTCGTGCCGCCTGCTGGCGATACCTGCAACGCGTTGCGCGCGCAATCGCGGCGAGCTGCGACAAGGCTGTCTCGAAACTGTCGTTGATAATAACATAGTCGAACTCAGGGGCATGGGCGATCTCGCCCGCTGCAGCCTGCACGCGTCGAGCGATTACCTCTTCGCTGTCCTGTCCGCGCGAGCGCAGTCGCTGCTCCAGCACCGCGACCGACGGCGGCAGGATGAAAATGCCCACCGCCTCCGGAAACTGCGCGCGTACCTGCTGCGCGCCTTGCCAGTCGATCTCCAGCAGCACATCCTTGCCGGCGCGTGTCTGCTCCTCTATCACGACGCGCGAGGTGCCGTAACAGTTCCCGTGCACGCGCGCCCACTCGAGGAACTCACCCTTCGCTTCACGCTCGAGGAATTCCTGTTCGCTCGCAAAGAAATACTCACGACCATGCTGCTCGCCCGGGCGCGGCGCGCGCGTGGTGAAAGAGATCGACAGCCGGATGTCCGGCTCTTGCTTCAGCAGCGCGCCGACCAGCGAAGACTTGCCGGCGCCCGAAGGCGCGGCGACGATGAACAGGCTGCCCGAGCCCGAAGCTTGCGCGGTCATGGTCGTCACTCCAGGTTCTGCACTTGTTCGCGCATCTGCTCGATCAGCAGCTTCATCTGCATCGATGCATCCGACAGTTCCTTCACCGCCGCCTTCGATCCCAGCGTGTTCGCCTCGCGGTTGAGTTCCTGCATCATGAAGTCGAGGCGCTTGCCGACCTGGCCGCCTTTCTTCAGGATCGCGCGCGTCTCCGCCAGATGGCCCGACAGCCGCGTCAGTTCTTCGGCCACATCGACGCGAATCCCGTATAGCGTCACTTCCTGGCGGATGCGCTCATGCATCTCATCGGTGGTTGCCGCAGGACGGTCGTCGCCGGTCGCGATGCCCAGCGCCTCCTGCATGCGCTCGATCGCCTTCTGCCGGAATTGCTCGATTGCCTTCGGCACCAGCGGCGTGATGCGCTCGACGATCGCCTCGATGTCGGTGATGCGCGACAACAGCATCGTCTCCAGCGCCGCGCCTTCGCGCTGCCGCGATTCGACGAACGCATCCAGCGCATCCTTCAGCGTCGCCTGCACATCCGCCTGCAGATGCTCCTGGCTCAACTCCGATTCCGACAGCACGCCCGGCCAGCGCAACAGTTCATTCACGCTCATCGGCCGAGCGTTCGGGAATCGCTCCAAGATGGTTTGCTGCGATGCCTGCAGCGCGGCCAGCAGTTCGTCATTCGCGGCGAGGCTGCCGGCGGATTTTTCCTTGCGGCCGAACGACACGCGGCATTCGACCTTGCCACGGGAGACGCGACCGATGATGGCTTCGCGCAACATCGGTTCGAGCGAACGCAAGTCATCGTTGATGCGGAACTGCAGGTCGAGGAAGCGCGAGTTCACACTGCGGAATTCGAGCGTGATCGTGCCCGCGTCGCTGTCGCGGCTGCTGAGCGCATAGCCGGTCATGCTGCTGATGGTCAAAGGGAACCCCTGTACTTTACAAAAAGATAATACATCCACACAATCCGCTTCCGGAGGTACAGCGTGGACGACAAGTGAAGACGGCCGCTCAACATGGCGCAGCCTTGCCCGAGGGACTGGAACTCGGCGGATACCGAATTGTAAAGAAGATTGCGGTGGGTGGCTTCAGCATCGTCTACCTTGCGCACGACCGCGAAGGGCGGCCGGTGGCGATCAAGGAGTACCTGCCGGCCGCGCTCGCGCGGCGCGCGCCGGGGCAGCTGGCGCCGGCGGTTGACGCCGGCAGTGCCGAGCTCTACCGGCTCGGGATGAAGTATTTTTTCGACGAGGGCAGGGCGCTGGCCGCGATCGAGCATCCGAACGTGGTGCGCGTGCTGAATTTCTTCCGTGCGCATGACACCGTCTACCTTGTGATGCGCTACGAGCAGGGCCGCTCGTTGCAGGAGCACATCACGCGCCGCCGGCAGCAGCAGCGCAAGCCGCCGTTTTCCGAGCGCGCCATCCGCGCGATCTTCCTGCAGGTCATGGATGCGCTGCGCGAGGTGCACACCCACAAGCTGCTGCACCTCGACCTCAAGCCCGCCAACATCTACCTGCGCGACGACGGCACGCCCATCCTGCTCGACTTCGGCGCCGCGCGGCAGACGCTGCAGGCCGACCCCGCGCAGATCCATCCGATGTACACGCCGGGCTTCGCCGCGCCCGAACTGCACCGCAAGGGCGACCTCGGCCCCTGGACCGACATCTACGGCATCGGCGCGTCGATCTGCTGCTGCATGCTCGGCGTGCCGCCGCAACCGGCGCTCGAGCGGCAACAGGAAGACGCGATGCCGGCGCGCCTGCGCGAGCTCGAGACCGGTTATTCGGCGGCACTGATCGACCTCGTGCGGCGCAGTCTCGCGCTCGATCCGCTGGCGCGGCCGCAGAGCGTGTACACGATGCAAAAGCTGATGCGTCCATCTGCCGGTTCGCCCGGCCAACAACATCCGGCCGACGGCGGCGGGCCGCCCAGCCTGTTGTCGCGCCTGCGGCGGGCACTGCACTGAGCATGCGCTTCTCCATCTACCAGGACACCCATGTCGGCGGCCGCGACATCAACGAAGACCGCATGGGCTATTGCTTCACCCGCGATGCACTGCTGCTGTTGCTGGCCGACGGCATGGGCGGCCACCTGCACGGCGAGATCGCGGCCAGCCTCAGCCTGCAGGTGATGGGCGCGCTGTTCCGCGAGAAGGCCACGCCGGCCGTCGCCGATCCGCCTGCATTGCTGGACGAAATGGTGTTTGCCGCGCACCGTTCGCTGCTGGCCTGGCGCGCGCGGCACCGGCTGGCCGAGGCGCCGCGCACCACGCTCGTCGCCTGCCTCGTGCAGCACGGCCAGGCGTGGTGGGCGCATTGCGGCGATTCCCGCCTGTACTGGCTGCGCGGCGGCCGCATCCTCGCACGCACGGTCGACCATTCCCATATCGAAAAACTGGTCGCGCTCGGCCGCGTGTCGCCGCGCGAACGCGCGACTCATCCCGACCGCAACAAGCTCTACAACTGCGTCGGCGCGCCCACGCTGCCGCAGGTCGATCGCGCCGCGCCCGTGCCGCTGCATTCCGGCGACCAATTGCTGCTGTGCTCCGACGGCCTGTGGTCCAACCTGCGCGAGCATGAACTGGCTTACCGGCTGTCTGCGGCGCCGCTCGAGCGCGCCATCCCCGGGCTGGTCGGCGACGCCGCGCGGGCCGGCGGAAAAACCGGCGATAATGTCACCGCGCTCGCCGTCACCTGGCTGGATGACCAGCAAGAACCCGGCGAGAGCTCCCTGATGACCGACGGACTGCCGCGCGACCGCGTGATCACCAGCATCCATCCCGATCGTCCCTGAAGCCAACCGAACATTCCGAGGAATCCGTGTCCGACACCGCGATCCAGCGCCCGAGCGGGCGCGCCGCCCATGCCTTGCGCGAAGTGCGCCTGACCTGCAACTACACCCGCCATGCCGAAGGCGCCGTGCTCGTCGAATTCGGCGACACCCGCGTGCTCTGCACCGCCAGCATCGATGAAAAAGTCCCGCCCTTCCTGCGCGGACAGGGCAAGGGCTGGCTGACCGCCGAATACGGCATGCTGCCGCGTTCGACCCATACCCGCATGGACCGCGAGGCCGCCAAAGGCAAGCAGTCCGGCCGCACGCAGGAAATCCAGCGCCTGATCGGCCGCTCGCTGCGCGCCGCGTTCGACCTGACCGCCTTCGGCGAGCGCACGCTGCAGCTCGACTGCGACGTGATCCAGGCCGACGGCGGCACACGCACCGCCGCCATCACCGGCGCGATGGTCGCCGCCTATGACGCATTTTCCGGGCTGCAGAAAAAAGGACTGATCACCGCGATCCCGCTGCGCCACTTCGTCGCCGCGATCTCGGTCGGCGTGTACCAGGGCCAGCCGGTGCTCGACCTCGACTATCCGGAAGACTCCGCCTGCGACACCGACATGAACGTCGTGATGAACGACGCCGGCCACTTCATCGAGCTGCAAGGCACTGCCGAAGGCGACGCCTTCGACCGCGCGACGATGAACCGTCTGCTTGATCTGGCCGACGCCGGCATTCGCGACCTGATCGCGAAGCAGAAACAGGCACTGGGCCTCGCATGACGCAGCCGCTGGTACTCGCGTCCAACAACCGCGGCAAGCTCGCCGAGTTTGCGCAGCTGCTCGCGCCGCTCGGCTTCGAACTGAAGGCGCAGGGCGAGCTGAATATTCCCGAAGCCGAAGAGCCGCATGCGACCTTCGTCGAGAACGCGCTGGCCAAGGCGCGCCATGCGGCGCGGCTGTCCGGCCTGCCGGCGCTGGCGGACGATTCCGGCATCTGCGTGCCCGCGCTCGGCGGCGCGCCCGGCGTGTACTCGGCGCGCTATGCGGGCGAGCCGAAGTCCGACGCGGCCAACAACGCGAAGCTGGTGCAGGACCTTGCCGAGCATGCGCACAAGTCTGCGTACTACTACTGCGTGCTGGTCTACCTGCGCCATGCGGACGATCCGCAGCCGGTGATTGCCGAAGGACGCTGGGAAGGTGACATCATCGCCGAGCCGCGCGGCGCGGGCGGCTTCGGCTACGACCCGCACTTCCTCGTGCGCGAGCTCGGCAAGACCGCCGCCGAACTGTCGCCCGACGAGAAGAACCGTCTGTCGCATCGCGGCCAGGCGATGCGCGCACTGATCGGAAAGCTGCAATGATTCCCATCCGGCCCGAGGTACTGCAGGCCGCACCGCGACGCGTGGTCGACAGCTACCTGAAGCCCGGCATCCTGAACCTGCCGGTCATGCCGCCGCTGGCGCTGTACGTGCATTTCCCGTGGTGCGTGCGCAAGTGCCCGTACTGCGATTTCAATTCGCACGAGGCCGGAAGCGAGTTGCCCGAGAGCGCCTACCTCGACGCCGTACGCGCCGACCTCGAGCAATCGCTGCCACTGGTCTGGGGCCGCAAGATCGTGTCCGTATTCATCGGTGGCGGCACACCCAGCCTGATGTCGGCGCAGGGCCTGGACCGGCTGATGTCGGACATCCGCAGCCTGCTGCCGCTCGAGGCCGGTGCCGAGATCACGATGGAAGCCAACCCCGGCACCTTCGAGGCAGAGAAATTCAGGAGCTATGCGGCCAGCGGCATCAACCGGCTGTCGATCGGCATACAGAGCTTCAACCCGCACCACCTGCAGGCGCTCGGCCGCATCCATGACGGCGACGAGGCTCGGCGCGCGGTCGAGATCGCGCAGCAGAGCTTCGGCAACTTCAACCTCGACCTCATGTATGCGCTGCCCGGCCAGACGATGGACGAGGCCGCGGCCGACCTCGAGACCGCGCTCGGTTTTGCGCCGCCGCACCTGTCGCTGTACCACCTGACGCTCGAGCCGAACACCGTGTTCGCAAAGTATCCGCCCGAGCTGCCCGATGACGACAGCAGCGCAGCGATGCAGCAGATGATTGCCGATCGCATGGCCGGCGCAGGCTACGAGCACTACGAGGTATCCGCATTTGCGCGGCCCGGTCGTCGTGCGCGGCACAACCTGAACTACTGGGAGTTCGGCGACTACCTCGGCATTGGCGCGGGCGCGCATTCGAAGCTGTCGTTCCCGCATCGCGTGGTGCGCCAGGCGCGCTACAAGCAGCCGGCCACCTACATGCAGCAGGCGATCGCAGGAAATGCCATCCACGAGGAAAACGAGGTTGGCCGTGACGAGATGGGCTTCGAGTTCATGCTGAACGTATTGCGGCTGACCGAGGGTTTCGAATCGCGGCTGTTCATGGAGCGCACCGGCCTGCCGCAGCAGCTGATCGAGCCGGCTCTGCAGCAGGCGGAAAAGAAGGGGCTGCTGGAAGTGGACTTCAGGCACATCCGACCGACCGAGCTCGGGCAGCGCTTCCTGAACGATCTGCAACAGATGTTCCTGCCGGACTGAAAAATCTGGACGGTGAGGGCGGCGAGGGTATAATTTCGGCCTTCACTCAAGGGAAGCGTGGCCGAGCGGTTTAAGGCACCGGTCTTGAAAACCGACGAGGG
>CAZTIF010000090.1:0-13837 GCA_964613635.1 uncultured Bifidobacterium sp.
GCGTAGCCTGCCTCGACCAGCGTCTCGAAACCGGCCTTGATCAGCTCGACGGTACCGCCGCACAGCACGGCCTGCTCGCCGAACAGGTCGGTCTCGGTCTCTTCGCGGAAGTTGGTCTCGATGATGCCGGCGCGGCCGCCGCCGTTGGCCATCGCGTACGACAGCGCGATGTCACGCGCCGCACCCGACTTGTCCTGGTACACGGCGACCAGGTGCGGCACGCCGCCACCCTGGGTGTAGGTCGCGCGCACGGTGTGGCCCGGGGCCTTCGGCGCGACCATGATCACGTCGAGGTCGGCGCGCGGCACGACCTGGCCGTAGTGCACGTTGAAGCCGTGCGCGAACGCGAGCACGGCGCCCTTCTTCGCGTGCGGAGCGACGTTCTCGTTGTAGACCTGAGCGATGTTCTCGTCCGGCAGCAGGATCATGATCACGTCGGCAGCAGCAACCGCCTCGTTCACTTCGGCGACCTTCAGGCCGGCCTTCTCGACCTTCGTCCAGGACGAGCCGCCCTTGCGCAGGCCGACCGTGACGTTCACGCCGGAGTCATTCAGGTTCTGCGCGTGCGCGTGGCCCTGCGAGCCGTAACCGATGATGGCGACGTTCTTGCCTTTGATCAGGGAGAGGTCGCAGTCCTTGTCGTAGAAAACTTTCATGATGTTCCCGTATTTAAAAAGTGGAGGTTATTCGTTTCAGACCTTCAGGATGCGCTCGCCGCGGCCGATGCCCGAGCCGCCGGTACGGACGGTCTCGAGAATGGCGGCGCGATCGATCGCGTCGATGAATGCGTCGAGCTTCGACTTGTTGCCCGTCAGCTCGATCGTGTAGGTCTTTTCGGTGACGTCGATGATGCGGCCGCGGAAGATGTCCGTGGTCCGCTTCATTTCTTCCCTTTCCTTGCCGACCGCGCGCACCTTGATCAGCATGAGCTCGCGCTCGATGTGCGCGCCTTCGGTCAGGTCGACCACCTTGACCACCTCGATCAGCCGGTTCAGGTGCTTGGTGATCTGCTCGATCACGTCATCCGAACCGGTGGTGACGATGGTCATGCGCGACAGCGTCGCATCTTCGGTCGGCGCGACGGTCAGGGTTTCGATGTTGTAGCCGCGCGCGGAGAACAGTCCCACCACGCGGGACAGCGCGCCGGCTTCGTTTTCCAGCAGTGCAGAAATAATGTGGCGCATTACAGGTCCTCCGAGCCAAGCAGCATTTCGGTCAGGCCCTTGCCGGCCTTGACCATCGGCCACACGTTTTCGTCGCGGTCAGTGATGAAGTTCAGGAAAACCAGCCTGTCCTTCATCGCGAACGCGTCGCGCAGCGCCTTTTCGACGTCGCCCGGCTTGGTGATCGTCATTGCCACATGGCCGAAAGCTTCGACCAGCTTGTCGAAGTCCGGCAGCGAGTCCATGTAGGACTCGGAATAGCGCTTGCCGTAGTCGATCTGCTGCCACTGCCGCACCATGCCGAGGTAGCGGTTGTTCAGCAGGATGATCTTCGGCGTCAGGTTGTACTGCTTGCAGGTCGCGAGCTCCTGGATGCACATCTGGATCGATGCCTCGCCGGTCACGCAGGCGACGGTCGCATCCGGGTTCGCCATCTGCACGCCCATCGCGTACGGCAGGCCCACGCCCATCGTGCCGAGGCCGCCCGAGTTGATCCAGCGGCGCGGCTTGTCGAAGCCGTAGTACTGCGCAGCCCACATCTGGTGCTGGCCGACGTCGGAGGTGACGAAGGCGTCGCCGCCGGTCACTTCCCACAGCTTCTCGACCACGTACTGCGGCTTGATCACTTCGTCGGACGCCGGATACTTCAGGCATTCGCGGCCGCGCCATTCGTTGATCTGCTTCCACCAGTCGGCGATCGCGGTCGCGTTCGGCTTGGTTTCGGCAGCGTCGATCTGCGCCAGCAGGTCCTGCAGCACATCCTTGACGTTGCCGACGATGGGCACGTCGACCTTCACCCGCTTCGAGATCGACGACGGGTCGATGTCGATATGGATGATCTTGCGCGGCTGCGTGGAGAAATGCTTCGGGTTGCCGATCACGCGGTCGTCGAAGCGCGCGCCGATTGCGATCAGCACGTCGCAGTGCTGCATCGCCATGTTGGCTTCATAGGTGCCGTGCATGCCCAGCATGCCGACGAACTGCTCACTCGAAGCGCGATAGCCGCCGAGGCCCATCAGCGTGTTGGTGCAGGGGTAGCCGAGCTTGTCGACCAGCTTGTTCACCTCGGGCGCGGAATCGGACAGGATCACGCCGCCGCCGGTATAGATCATCGGACGCTCGGCCGCCAGAAGCAGCTGCACTGCCTTGCGAATCTGGCCCGCATGCCCCTTGTCGACGGGCTTGTACGAGCGCATCTCGATCTGCTTCGGATAGTGATAGCCGGCTTTCGCGATGGTGACATCCTTCGGGATGTCGACCAGCACCGGGCCGGGACGGCCGGTGGTCGCGATGTAGAAAGCCTTCTTGACCGTCTCTGCCAGCTCGCGCACGTCCTTCACCAGGAAGTTGTGCTTGACGCAGGGACGGGTGATGCCGACGGTATCGCACTCCTGGAAGGCGTCCTGGCCGATCGCATGCGTCGGCACCTGCCCGGTGATGATCACCATCGGAATCGAATCCATGTACGCGGTGGCGATGCCGGTGACGGCATTGGTGACGCCCGGACCCGAGGTCACGAGGGCCACGCCCACCTTGTTCGAGCTGCGCGAATACGCATCGGCCGCATGAATGGCCGCCTGCTCATGGCGCACGAGGATATGCTCGAATTTGTCCTGCTTGTAGATTTCGTCGTAAATGTACAGAACAGCGCCGCCGGGATAGCCGAACACATGGTCGACGCCCTCTTCGGCGAGACAGCGCACGAGGATCTCGGCGCCGGTAATTTCGGAACTCATTGCTACGTCCTTTCAAGGTCCATTGGAAATTGATCGGATGCTCTCTCCTGGCGGATTCGGTGACAGCGACACGCTTGAAGCATTCCTTTGGCGTGCGGTCACGTCGATCCGTCCTGCACACCAGGTGCAGTTCAAACCGGCGCTGAGTGCACATCGTTCAGCTTCCGTTCGTGCCGCTGCTCGCGGATCCTCACGCTTGTGGCATGGGTTAGAGCAAACAGCTCTTTCTGGGGCAAGAGGCCCCGGGGAAAGGCGACCGCAGAGCGCATCGCATTATGGGCGGCGCGACAGGGGGTCAAAAAATACCCCTCGATGTGACGAGGGGAGGCGATACGTTACTGCCTCGCAGCACCAAGGTCAAGGGAAATCTTGGAAAAAGCCAATGAAATCAAGACTTTTGACGGAACATCGGCGGCATGCGGCACAGCAGCGGCGATCCCTGGCCGGCCTTGCTGTCGTGCAGACAAGGGCCAAGCACGTACAATCCCGTTCTTTGTCCGCCACCGCAAGACCGTGAACCCGCCCCTGACTCCCGCGCCGCTGAAAAACCGCCTGTTCTGCATGGTCTACGAGGGCATGCTGCTGTTCGGCGTGCTGTTCATCGCCGGCTGGCTGTTCTCCACGCTGCTGCAGCAGCGCCATGCGCTGGCGCTGCGGCATGCGCAGCAGGCCTGGCAATTCCTCGTGCTCGGCGCCTACTTCGGCTGGTTCTGGACGCACGGCGGCCAGACGCTGGCGATGAAAACCTGGCGGGTGCGCGTGGTCACCCGCGCCGGTGGCGCGCTCGGCTGGCCGCGCGCGCTGCTGCGCTACCTGCTGGCCTGGCTGTGGTTCGTGCCCGGGCTGGCGGCTGCCTGGCTGCTCGGCGCGCAAGGCTGGATGCTGATGCTGATCCCGCTGCTGAACGTGGTGCTGTGGGCGATGGCGACACGGCTCGATCCGGACCGGCAGTTCCTGCACGACCGCATCGCCGGCACGCGGCTGGTGCTGGCGCCGGCCGCGAAGCCGCGCGATGCGAAGCGGGCCTGACGGAGCCGGCAGATGATCGCGTCGCTGACCCGCGCGCTGATCGTCTTTCACCTGCTGACCTTCGCTGCGGTCGCGCTGCTGCTCGCGCGCTTCGCCGGACTGGGCTGGATCGCTGCTCCGGCGACGAGTGCGGCGCTGCTGGCCCTCGCCCGCTTCGGCATCATCTTCAACAATTACTTCCTGTCGGATGCGCTGCGCCAGCCCATGGCCGACGGCTCGCCTGTGCCGCGGCTGCGACTGGCATGCCGGATCCTGCAGGAATTCTGGTGCAGCACGCTGTGCTGGTTCCGGCTCTTTCCAACCGGCCGCCCTTTCGAAGTCCGCATCGACGGCGATGCCGGACTGCCGGTGCTGATGCTGCACGGGTATGGATCGAACAGCGGTTTCTGGCTGCCGCTGTCACGCCGGCTGCGTACGGCCGGCATCAGCCACGCGGCGATCGACCTCGAACCGGTCATGGCGGGCATCGACGACTACGCCGCGGACATCGAGCGCGCGGTGCAGGCGCTGTGCCGCGCGACCGGTGCGCCACAGGTCATCCTGCTCTGCCACAGCATGGGCGGACTGGCCGCACGCGCATGGCTGCGCGCCTGCGGCAGCGCGCGCGTCGCGCGCGTGATCACGCTGGGCACGCCGCACTTCGGCAGTACGCTCGCAGGTTACGGCTTCGGCAGGAATGCAAGGCAGATGCTGACCGCGGCAGGCAACCCGGAGAGCTGGATCGCGCGGCTGGATGCGTCCGAAGATGCGGCGCTGCGCGCCCTGTTCGTATCGATCTACACGCAGCACGACAACATCGTGTCGCCGCAATCGTCGGCCATCCTGCCGGGCGCGACGCAGGTCGCGCTCGACCTTGTCGGGCATGTGGCGCTGGGCTTCGACCGCAGCGTCGCCGAACGGGTCGTCGCGGAGATCAGCTCAGCCCGTCAAAGCAGGTCGACATCAGGAAGCCGATGACCTGCTGGTCGTCGTACTGCTCGTTGATGCGGAGATAGTCGAGCGTCGGGTCGCAGGAGCGCGCATAAATGGTGAACAGCACCACCTCGGTCGGCAGGTCCGCACGAATCGCCCCCTGCGCGCGCGCTTTCTCGATCAGCTCGCCCATCAGCTCGTTCAGGTCCATCAGGCGGGTGATGTAGCGCGTGTCGTTCAGCAGCGCCTCGCGCAGCGTGGTGTTCTCGCTGGGCAGGGTCGGCAAGCCACCCTTCATCCTGATTTCGAGCGCCCATTTCAGCACGTCCTTCAGCTGGCCTATCGCCGGCTGCTCCGCCGGCAGCGCACGCACGAAAGCGAGCGTGTTCTCCAGCAGCCGGATCATCGCAGCAGCAGCCAGCGCCTCCTTCGACGGGAAGTGCTTGTAGAGGCTGGCCTTGGCGATGCCGACTTCGGCCGCCACCTCATCCATCGTCATCAGGTCGTAGCCCTTCCTCGCGAGCAGGCCGTTGGTCGCATCCACGATGGCGTTCTCGCGGACGATCAGCTGCTGCTGCTTGAACGACAATTTTGGTTGTGTACCCATCGGTAGCATTTAAGGCGAGCCGGTTTTTGAACTTTTGGGATTATACGGCAGCCGAATCATTGCGTATGCCTTTCCACCTTGTTGCATGAACCGAAAGCGATGCGAGGTAAAGCAACTGTCCTGCTCTGCCTGACCGCCTTCCTCGCTGCGGCGCCTGTCCGGGCCGGGGATTTGCTCGACACCGCCGAGCGCTCCGGCTCCTTCAAGACCTTTCTGGAGGCGGTGCGCATTGCCGGCCTGACGCGGGAGCTGAAGGCGGAAGGCCCGTATACGGTGTTCATGCCGACCGACAATGCGTTTTCCCGGCTGGCCGGCAGCGACTGGGACGCACTGAAAAAATCCCCGGAATCGCTGGCAAGGGTGCTGAGGTATCACCTCATCCGTGGCCGCGTGAAAGTCACCGAGGTCAAGCCGGGTCCGGCGGCCAGCGTCGCCGGGCCGCCGCTGGCGCTGAAATCCGACAATGGCATGGTGACCGTGAACGGCGCGCGCGTGACCGAGAGCGACCTGCAGGCCGACAACGGCATCATCCACGGTGTCGATGCGGTGCTGATGCCGCCGGACATGCCGGACGAATAGGCGTGTCGGTTATGATCCGCCGATGACAAACAGGAAGATCGATGCGCTCTGCGTCTACTGCGGCTCGTCGGCCGGCCGCGACCCAACCCATGCGGCGGCCGCCCGCGCCCTCGGCCGCGAGATGGCCGAACGCGGCATCCGCCTGGTTTACGGCGGCGGGCATGTCGGGCTGATGGGGATCGTTGCCGATGCGGCGCTGGAGGCCGGCGGCCGCGTGACCGGCGTGATACCGCAGGCGCTGATGGACAGTGAAGTCGGCCATGACAGGCTGACGGAATTGCGGGTCGTGCAGGACATGCATGAACGCAAGGCGCAGATGGCCGCGCAGGCCGACGGCTTCATTGCGCTGCCCGGCGGCATAGGCACGCTGGAAGAATTGTTCGAGGTATGGACCTGGCTGCAGCTCGGCTACCACGAGAAGCCGGTTGCGCTGCTGAACGTGCTGGGCTTCTACGACCAGTTGCTGGCCTTCCTCGATACCCAGAGGGATGCCGGCTTCCTGCGCAATGAACATCGTGCGCTGCTGCTCGCCGACATCGATCCTGCGCGGCTGCTCGACCGCGTCGCGCAGTTCGCGATGCCGGCCGGCGTGAGCGTCTTCAGCCGCCGCGCCGCCCGTACGCTGGGCCCCTGAGCGCGGGCCGCAGCGAAGGCGACAGGGCTCAGCCCAGCGCCTGGAGGAAATCTTCCAGCAGGTCCTCGGTGTCTTCGATGCCGACCGACACCCGGATCAGCGACTCGGCGATGCCCATCGATGCGCGCCGCTCGACCCCCATCTCGTGGAAGATCGTGTGCGCGACCGGTATCACCAGCGTGCGCGTGTCGCCGAGGTTGCTGGCCGGGATGGCCAGCTTCAGCCGGTTCAGGTAATCGAAACAGTCGATGCCTTCCCTCAGCTCGAAACTGAACAGACCGCCGAAGGCGCGGAACAGCGAGGCCGCGATCGCGTTCTGCGGATGCGACGGCAGGCCGGGGTAATGGACTGCGGCCACGCGCGGATCGTCGGACAGCATGCGCGCCAGCGCCAGCGCGCTGGCCGATTCACGCTCGATGCGCAGCGCCATCGTTTCCGAGCCTACCGCCAGATGGTGCGCCGCCTCCGGGCCGAGCGCCGCGCCGAAATCGCGCAGCGCCTTCGCGCGCAGTTGGGCCATGCCCCACATCGGCGGCGCGAAGCGCTTGTAGCTGTCGGCAATGTTCGGATAGCCGGACCAGTCGAACAGACCGGTGTCGGTCAGGCTGCCGCCGAGCGCATTGCCATGGCCGCCGATCGACTTCGTCAGCGCATTCACGACCAGGCTCGCACCGACCGCCTTCGGGCGGAACAGGTAGGGCGAGGTCATCGTGTTGTCGACCACGTAGATGATGCCGCGGCTGCGGCACAGCGCGCCGATGCGCTCGAGGTCGGCGACCTGCGTGCGCGGGTTGGCGATGGTCTCGACGAACACCATCCGCGTGTTCGGCTTCAGCGCGCGCTCGACGTTCGCGACCTCGGTCGCATCGACGAACGACACCTCGGCCCCCTGCAGGCTCACTGTCTGCCACAGGCTGTTGGTATTCCCGAACAGGAAGGACGACGACACCACATGGTCGCCCGTGCGCAGCAGGCCCTGCGCCAGCGCGCCGATGGCGGCCATGCCGGTCGAGAAGCACAGCGTCGCGAGGCCGTCCTCCATCCGCGTGATCTTGTCCTCCAGCGCGGAGACGGTCGGGTTGCCCTGGCGGCCATAGCGGTAGCCGGGCTTCTTGCCCTGGAAGACCTCGGCGAGTTCGCGCGCGTCCTTGTAGCCGAATGCCACCGCGGTATGGACAGGCTTGTGCAGCGAGCCATGCTCGATCGGCTTCTGGCGATCGCTGTGCAGGATCGTGGTGGTGAATCCGTAGTGCTTGTCAGTCATGGAAGTCGCCCTGCGCGCTCAGTCGACGCGGGCAAGGTTCAGGTTAAGTTGGGTACGCACCGCATCCTCGGCGACCACCTTCGGGTTGGCGCGTGCGTACTCGATACGGTCGAGATAGTCCGGCGAGATGTCGCCGGTGACGTAACGGCCGTCGAAGCACGAGGCCTCGAAGCGCTGCAGCGCCGGATTGACGTCGCTGATGGAGCGCTTCATTGCGTCGATGTCCTGGTAGACCAGCGCGTCGGCGGTGATCTCGCGGCACACTTCCTCATCGGTGCGGCCGTAGGCGATCAGTTCGTTCCGGGTCGGCATGTCGATGCCGTACACGTTCGGATATTTCACCGGCGGCGCGGCCGACGCGAAGATCACGCGCTTGGCGCCCGAGTCGCGCGCCATCTGCACGATCTCGCGGCTGGTGGTGCCGCGCACGATCGAGTCGTCGACCAGCAGCACGGTCTTGCCCTTGAATTCGGAGCTGATCGCGTTCAGCTTCTGGCGCACCGACTTCCTGCGCACGCCCTGCCCCGGCATGATGAAGGTGCGGCCGATGTAGCGGTTCTTGATGAAACCCTCGCGGAAGGTCAGGTTCAGTTTCAGCGCCAGTTCCATCGCGGCCGGGCGCGACGAATCCGGGATCGGCATCACGACATCGATGTCGCCGGCGGTGAATTGGCGGCGGATCTTGTCGGCGAGGTATTCGCCCATCTTCAGCCGGGTCGCGTAGACCGACGCGCCGTCGATCACCGAGTCCGGACGCGCGAGATAGACGAACTCGAACGCGCAGGGATTCATGGTCGGATTCTCGGCGCACTGCTGCTGGTAGAGCTGGCCGTCATTGTCGATGAAAATCGCCTCGCCCGGCATCACGTCGCGCAGGAACCGGAAGCCATTGCCTTCGAGTGCCACCGACTCCGACGCGACCATGTATTCGGGGCCCTTGTCGGACTCGGCGAAACCGATGCACAGCGGACGGATGCCATACGGATCGCGGAAGGCGAGCATGCCATAGCCCGCAATCTGCGCCACCACCGCATACGAGCCGCGCACACGCTTGTGCAGGCCGGCGACCGCCTTGAACAGCGTGCCAGGATCCAGCGAGAATCCGGTCGTGCAATGCTGGATCTCGTGCGCGAGCACGTTCAGCAGCACCTCGGAGTCCGAATCGGTATTGATGTGGCGGCGATCATTCTTGAACAGCTCGCCCTTGAGCAGTTCGGCATTGGTCAGGTTGCCGTTGTGCGCGAGCGTGATGCCGAACGGCGCGTTCACGTAGAACGGCTGCGCCTCTTCCTCGCTGGACGAGCCGGCCGTCGGATAGCGGCACTGGCCGATGCCGGTATTGCCCGGCAGCGAACGCATGTTACGGGTGCGGAACACGTCGCGCACGAGGCCGTTGGCCTTGTGCATGCTGAACATGCGGCCGTGATTGGTCGCGATGCCGGCCGCATCCTGTCCGCGATGCTGCAGCAGCAGCAGCGCATCATAGATGAGCTGGTTGACCGGGCTATGGGAAACGACGCCGACGATGCCACACATGGTGGGCTCCTTCAAAAAACAGGCCGGCCGCGAGGCCGGCAGAACTCATAAGGGTTGAACCGTTCCGGACAGGCCCAGCGCGGCGAGACGCCCGCGCATGCGGTCGGCCTCCTCCCGGCTGCCGAAGGGGCCGACGCGAATGCGATAGCGCTCGCCGTCCTTCGTGCTGACTTTCTGGGAATACGATTTGATGCCCGCCTTTTTCAGGCGGTTCTGCAGATCGTCCGCTTTCGTGTGCGAGGACACGGCGGCGACCTGAATGACGAAGCGCGCCTTGCCGGCATCGGCCGGCTTTTTCTCTTCGGCCACCGGCTTCTTCTCCGCGGCCGCAGGCTTTTTCTCCACGGTCGCCGGCTTCCTGTCGGTACTTGCCGGCGGCACTGCTTTCGCGACGGCATCGGGCTGCGGCTTCGCATCGGCGGCCGGCTTCACGGTCGGCAAATCGAGCGGCGCGTCGGCCTTGGCGGCGGACTTGCTGTCGGGCTTGGTATCGGACTTGCTGTCGGACTTGGTATCGGGCTTGGTATCGCCCCGGGCGTCGGCCCTGGGCTCGGCCGGCGCGGCATCGGGAGGCAGCGGCATCGGCCGCGACGCGGCGGCTTCGGTCTTGTCACGCGAAGGGATCTGGATCTCGATGTCGTCGGACAGCGGCTTGGGCTCGGAATCGAAGATCATCGGCAGGCCGATCACGGCGGCCAGCACCAGCGCGGTGGCGCCGATCAGCCGCCGGCGCGCGCGCTTCTTCTCCGGCAGCATGGGATCGATGGGCTCGTCATCCGGCGCTTTCGCGGCACGGCTGCGGCGCGGCTTGACCGGAACGTCAAGGTCGTCGCCGGAATCCTGAGATTTCTTGCTGAACAACGAGAACAAGCCCATAGAGAAGTGCTTTGGTTCCGGAAAATGCTGTGTCAGGCAGGCTGCCTGGCCGACATCACGCCCGCGACGGTGAGGAAAGACCCAAAGACCGCAATTCTATCATTCTCGCCTGCATGATTCCGCGCCGCCGCATAAGCGTCGGCCGGCGACGCAAAGCGCCGGACAGAGCGCTCGCCGCCCTGCTGCGTTCCTTCGCTGAAGCCGCTGGCGCGCAGCAGCGCTTCCAGCGATTCGGCACTGGCCGCGCGCGGCAGGGGCAGGTCGCACAGGTACCAGTGGTCGATGCGGTCGCCGAGCTGCGCAAAGATGCCGGCGATGTCCTTGTCGGCCATCGCGCCGAACACGGCGAAGGTGTACGGATGAAAGCCCATGTTGTCGAGGTTCTGCGCCAGCGTTGCGGCCGCGTGCGGGTTGTGCGCGACGTCGAGGATGACGGCGGGGCGACCCGGCAGCACCTGGAAACGCGCCGGCAGCTCGACCAGCACGAGGCCGGTGCGCACTTCCTGCGCGCCCAGCGGCAGGCGCTCGCGCAGCGCCTCCAGCGCTGCCAGCGCGGCACTTGCGTTGAGCAGCTGGTTCGCGCCGCGCAGGCTCGGATAGGCCAGCGAATTGCGGCGCATCGCACGGCCGCCGTAATTCCACTGCTGGCGGTCGCCGGCATAGTTGAAATCGCGGCCGAACAGCCACAGGTCGGCGCCGATCGCATGCGCGTGGTCGACCAGCGTTTGCGGCGGCGACGGATCGCTGCAGATCGCCGCGCGGCCGGGCCGGAAGATGCCGGCCTTCTCGAAACCGATCTTCTCGCGGGTGTCGCCGAGGTAATCCATGTGGTCGAGGTCGACGCTGGTGACGATGGCCACATCGGCATCGATGATGTTGACCGCATCAAGTCGCCCGCCGAGGCCGACTTCAAGGATCACCGCGTCCAGCCCGGCATCGGCAAACAGCCGGAGGATGGCCAGCGTGCTGAATTCGAAATAGGTCAGCGAGACATCGCCGCGCACCGCCTCGACCTGTTCGAAGGCGGCGCACAGCTGCTCGTCGGTGGCGCTGTGGCCGTCGATGCGGGCGCGCTCGTTGAACCTCAGGATGTGCGGCGATGTGTACAGGCCGACATGGTAGCCGCCCTGCAGCAGGATGGATTCCAGCATCGCGCAGGTCGAGCCCTTGCCATTGGTCCCGCCGACGGTGATCACCGGGCAGTCGAACTTCAGGCCGAGACGGCGTCCGACTTCGGCCACGCGATCGAGGCCCATGTCGATGGCCTTCGGATGCCGGGACTCGAGGCGGTTCAGCCAGTCGTTCAGTGCGTTGGACATGAATGGTTTCGAAACAAAAAGACACTGGATCCTGGCCTGCGCCAGGATGACGTTTCAATGGCCGCCAGGCCTCAAAATCGTCATCCCGGCGCAGGCCGGGATCCAGTGTCGTTGCAGTTCAGCGATTCGGGTCAGGCGGTCGGGTTCAGGCCAGCACTTCGACCGCCTGGCCTTGCAGCAGCGCGAGCAGGCGCGCGATCTCTTCGCGCATCTTGCGGCGGTCGACGATCATGTCGATCGCGCCCTTCTGCAGGATGAACTCGGCGCGCTGGAAGCCTTCGGGCAGCTTCTCGCGCACGGTATTCTCGATCACGCGCGGGCCGGCAAAACCGATCAGCGCCTTCGGCTCGGCGATCACGACATCGCCCATGAACGCGAACGACGCCGACACACCGCCCATCGTCGGATCGGTCAGCACCGAAATGAACGGCAGCTTCTTCTCCGACAGCTTGGTCAGCATCGACGTGGTCTTGGCCATCTGCATCAGCGACAGCAGGCCTTCCTGCATGCGCGCTCCGCCGGTCGAGGTGATGCAGACAAACGGCACCTTCTGCTCCAGCGCCGTCTGTGCGCCGCGCGCGAAGCGCTCGCCGACGACTGCGCCCATCGAGCCGCCCATGAATTCGAATTCGAAGCAGGCCACCACCACCGGCAGCGACATGATCGCGCCGCCCATCACGATCAGCGCATCGGTCTCGCCGGTCGCATCCATCGCCGCCTTCAGGCGCTCGGGGTATTTCTTGCTGTCCTTGAATTTCAGCGTATCGACCGGCAGCACTTCCTGGCCGATCTCGTAACGGCCTTCCTGATCCAGCAGCGCATCGAGACGTTCACGCGCGCGAATGCGCATGTGATGGTCGCACTTGGGACAGACTTGCTGATTGGATTCGAGGTCGGTGCGGTACAGCACGGACTCGCAGGACGGGCATTTGACCCACAGGCCTTCCGGGACCGAACGACGGCTGTTCGCGTCGGAACGCTGGATGCGGGGCGGGAGCAGTTTTTCTAGCCAGCTCATCGGGGCTCTCTTTCTTCAGGTGGCGCAGGCGCCGGATAACCCGCTATTTTACTCGGGCTTCGACAGCACGGCCAGCGAGGGAAAGTTTCAACAAAGGCAATGACCTGCCGGCCGCCCCCGGAGTCGGGATCGGCGGCGGCAGGGCAACAATGCTCAGGCGGCGACTTCGTCGAGCGCCTTGCGGATCGCCGACAGGAAGGTTTTCACCGCCGGCACAGCCTGCTCCTTCGGCGTGTTCTCCAGCTCCTGGATGATGCGGCTGCCAATGACCACCGCGTCCGACACCGACGCGACCGCCTTCGCCGTCTCGCCGTCACGGATGCCGAAGCCGACGCCGATCGGCAGCTTCACATGCTCGCGGATCGCCGCCAGCCGGCTCGCCACCTCGACGGTGTCGATGTGGCCGGCGCCGGTCACGCCGCGCAGCGACACGTAATACGAGAAGCCGCTGCTGATCTGCGCCACCTGGCGGATGCGCTGCTCGGTCGAGGTCGGCGCGAGCAGGAAGATCAGGTCCATGTCCTGCGCCTTGAGCTTCGCCGCGAACTCGGTCGCCTCTTCCGGCGGATAGTCGACCACGATCGCGCCATCCGCGCCGGCGGCCTTCGCCTCGGTCACGAAACGGTCGACGCCCATGCGCTCGATCGGGTTCGCGTAGCCCATCAGCACGATCGGCGTGTTCGGGTCGGTCTTGCGGAATTCGCGAACATAGCCAAGCACGTCCTGCATGCCGACGTTGTACTTCAGCGCGCGCTCGTTGGCGCGCTGGATCACCGGGCCTTCGGCCATAGGATCGGAGAACGGCACCCCCAGCTCGAGGATGTCGGCGCCGCTCTCGACCAGTGCATGCAGCAGCGGCACGGTCAGTTCGGGCGACGGATCACCGGCGGTGATGAAGGTGATCAGCGCCTTCTTTTTCTGCGCCTGCAGGTCGGCGAAAGTTTTCTGGATTCTGGACATGTCGGTTGGGCCTCAGTGCTTCGGCTGCGCGTGCTGTTTGTCGTATTCCTGGACGGTATGCATGTCCTTGTCGCCGCGACCGGACAGGTTGACCAGGATGATCTTGTCTTTCGGCAGGGTCTTCGCCAGCTTCAGCGAATACGCGATCGCATGGCTGGACTCCAGCGCCGGAATGATGCCCTCGATGCGACAGCAGTCATGGAA
>CAZTIF010000091.1:0-13523 GCA_964613635.1 uncultured Bifidobacterium sp.
GACCGACCAGCGCGGCCTGTACACCGCCGATCCGCGCAAGGATCCGTCCGCCGAGTTCGTTCACGAGGCAACGGCCGGCGATCCGAAGCTCGAAGCGATGGCCGGCGGCGCCGGCACCGGCATCGGCAGCGGCGGCATGCTGACCAAGATTCTCGCGGCGCGGCGCGCGGCCAGTTCAGGCGCGCACACCGTGATCGCCTGGGGTCGTGAAGACCAGGTGCTGGTGCGGCTGGCGCAGGGCGAGGCGATCGGCACCCAGCTGACCGCGCAGACCGCGCGGCTGACAGCGCGCAAGCAGTGGATGGCCGACCACCTGAAGACAGCCGGCCGGCTGGTGCTGGACGCCGGCGCGGTGCAGAAGCTCTGCCGCGAGGGCAAGTCGCTGCTGCCGATCGGTGTCATCGAAGTGGGTGGCGAATTCGGTCGGGGCGACGTGGTTACCTGCGTCGATGAAGGCGGCCAGGCGATCGCGCGCGGCATCACCAACTATGCAAGCGCGGAGGTGCGCCGCATCCTGCGCCGGCCTTCGGCAGAGATCGCGGGCATCCTCGGCTACATGGACGAGGAAGAACTCATCCACCGCGACAACCTCGTGTTGCTCTGAGCCGGCGGCAGGCGCCTCGTTCCCGCCAGCCCGCGTGCGGGCCACCCTCAGGGGTTACTTGTATTCGCCCGGGCGCGGCAGCGGCTTTTGCCGCCGCAGTCTGTCGACGATGGCTTCCGCCTTGCCAGCCACCGTCTCGGTGTCGCAGAAATAATCCTGCGCGAGCACTGCGTGATAGCGGTTCGCGCCGACATTGCCAATCGGTCGCCATGCATCGCTCGACGCCGGAGCCCAGCTGCCGTCGGCGCGGCCGGTCGCGTACAGCCGGCGCTCCAGCGTGTCGCAGCGCAGCCCCTCATGGCTGACATTGCTTGCGCCGCTCGGGCTGGTGATGACGCTGGTGAAGCGGACGATCACGCGGTCGGCGACGCTGACCGACTTCGGATCCACCGCAAACTCCATCGTCGCCGTCGGGCTGACGTAATAGCGCAGCAGCTTGTCCTTCGCCGGCGCGGGCGGCAGCGTCACGGCGCTTTCGACCAATTCCGGTTTCGGTTCGTCGGCATCCGGCGGCGCGGCCAGCGCGACCGCGGACAGCAAGGACGCGTGCAGGGCGGCAAGCTTGAAGAGAGGTTTCATTTTTGTTCGGGTTCGGTGGCGACGGCCGGTGTCGCCGGCATCGCGGTCGACTGGCCGGGTGCGCGCAACGTCGCGCGCTCCCGCGGGCGGCGTCCGCCGCCCTGCGCCGGGCGCAGGAAGCGCGACAGCTCCTGCAGGGCCTTCATGTAGACATCCCGCTTGAACTCGATCACGACATCCAGCGGCACCCAGTAGTCATGCCAGCGCCAGGCGTCGAACTCCGGATGGTCGGACACGCGCAGGTTGACGTCGCAGTCGCGGCCGACCATGCGCAGCAGGAACCAGATCTGTTTCTGGCCCTTGTAGTGGCCGCGGACTTCGCGCTTGATGAAATGATCGGGCACGTCATAGCGCAGCCAGTCGCGCGTACGGCCGATGACCTTCACGTGTTCGGAGCGCAGCCCGACCTCCTCCTCGAGCTCGCGGTACATTGCCTGCTCGGGAGTCTCGCCGTGCTTGATCCCGCCTTGCGGGAATTGCCACGAATGTTCTCGCACCCGCTTGCCCCACCAGACTTCGTTCTGGTGGTTCAGCAGGATGATGCCGACGTTCGGGCGGTAGCCTTCACGGTCCAGCATGATGCACCTCGGTTTTCCTGCGGTCCGCGCGGCGGTTTTGCGGCAATGTCCGGCGCGCGCGTCCAGTCGGCGCGCTGCCGGTGCAAGGGTGCTGCGATCCGAAGGCGCGGGCCCGCGAATACTTTAAAATTGGGATTGATTATAACCCTCTATTTTTCAAAAATTTTTCCCTCATGCGCGCCTCCCGATTTTTTGTTTCCACTCTCAAAGAAGCCCCGTCCGACGCCGAGATCGTCAGCCACAAGCTGATGCTGCGCGCCGGGATGATCAAGCGCCTCGGTTCCGGCATCTACAACTACATGCCGATGGGCCTGCGCGTCATCCGCAAGGTGGAGAACATCGTGCGCGAGGAAATGGACCGCGCCGGCGCCATCGAGCTGCTGATGCCGCTGGTGCAGCCGGCCGAGCTGTGGCAGGAGACCGGGCGCTGGGACAAGATGGGGCCGGAGCTGCTGCGCCTCAAGGACCGGCACGGGCGCGATTTCGCGCTGCAGCCCACCTCGGAAGAGGTCGTCACCGACATCGCGCGCGGCGAAATCCGCTCCTACCGCCAGCTGCCGGTCAACTTCTATCACATCCAGACCAAGTTCCGCGACGAGCGCCGGCCCCGGTTCGGGCTGATGCGCGGGCGCGAATTCACGATGAAGGATGCGTACTCGTTCGACCGTGACGCCGAAGCTCTCAAGCAGTCCTACCAACTGATGGTCGATGCCTACACCCGGATCTTCACCCGTTTCGGGCTGAAGTTCCGTGCGGTCGCCGCTGACAATGGCGCGATCGGCGGTTCCGGCTCACAGGAATTCCATGTGATCGCCGATACCGGCGAAGATGCGCTGGTCTACTGCCCCACTTCCGACTACGCCGCCAACATCGAGGCGGCCGAGGCGCTGGCGCCGGCAGCGCCGCGTGAGCAAGCCGCACAAGCGCTGGTCAAGGCGCCAACGCCCGGCAAGGCGCGCTGCGAGGACGTCGCCGCGCTGCTCGGCCTGCCGCTGACCCAGACGGTCAAGTCGATCGTGCTGTCGGTCGAGCGCGACGAGGGCCGGCGCGAAATCTGGCTGCTGCTGCTGCGCGGCGATCATGAACTCAACGAGGTCAAGGCCGGCAAGCTGCCCGGCATCGGGCCGTTCCGCTTCGCGAGCGATTCGGAAATCGTCGAACACTTCGGCTGCAAGCCCGGCTACCTCGGGCCGATCGGCACGGCCAAGCCGGTCAAAGTGGTCGCGGATCGTACGGTTGCGGCGATGAGCGACTTCGTCTGCGGCGCAAACGATGAAGGCTTCCACTACACCGGTGCGAACTGGGGTCGTGACCTGCCGGAACCTGAAGTCGCCGACATCCGCAACGTGGTCGCCGGCGATCCATCGCCGGACGGCAAGGGCGTGCTCGAGGTTCAGCGCGGCATCGAAGTCGGCCATGTGTTCCAGCTCGGTACGCGCTATTCGGAAGACATGAAAGCCACCTACCTCGACGAGAAGGGGCAGCCGCAGCTGATGCAGATGGGTTGCTACGGCATTGGCATCACCCGCATCCTTGGCGCGGCGATCGAGCAGAACTATGACGCGAAGGGCATCATCTGGCCGGCGTCGATCGCACCGTTCGAAGTGGTGCTGTGCCCGATGGGCTACGACCGCAGCGCCGCCGTGAAGGAAGCGGCCGACGCGTTGTATGCATCGCTGCAGGCGGCCGGCGTCGACGTCGTGCTGGACGACCGCGGCGAGCGCCCGGGCGTGATGTTCGCCGACTGGGAGCTGATCGGCGTGCCGCACCGCGTGGTGATCGGCGAGCGCGGCCTGAAAGACGGCATGCTCGAATACCAGGGACGCCGTGACGACGCGGCGTCGCCTGTGCCGCCTGCCGACATGGTCGAGTTCCTGCGGGCCCGGCTGTCCGCCTGATCGCCATGCGTGCCGACCGGTCAGCATGGCGTCTTCTCCGCTGGCTGCCGGTCTGGCTGCTGTGCTGCGTGCTGACGCCGGTCTTTGCCGGCAACCAGGCGGAGGAAAAACTCGCCGACCAGGTGCGCATCGCACTGGCCCGCGCCATCACCGAGCCTCGTCCGCCGCAGCTGCGCTTCGCCAGCGATGCCGATCGCGCCGAGTGGCAGCGGTGGTTTGCGGTGATGTCGACGCGGCTGCACAGCCGCATGCCCGACACGATGGTGCGCTCCGAATTCCTGCAGACCGTCTGGTACGAGGCCCGGCGTGCCGGGCTCGAGCCGGCGCTGGTACTCGGGCTGGTCCAGGTCGAGTCGGGCTTTCGCAAGTACGCCATCTCGCGCGCCGGTGCGCGCGGCTACATGCAGGTGATGCCCTTCTGGACCCGCGTGGTCGGCGACGGCGAGGCGTCGAAGCTGTTCCGGATGCAGGCAAACCTGCGCTACGGCTGCTCTATACTGAGGATGTACATCGACAGGGAGCGGGGCGACCTGTATCACGCGCTCGGCCGCTACAACGGCAGCCGCGGCCGCCCGGAGTACCCGAATGCGGTGCTTGCAGCGCGCAAGCGCTGGCAGTATCCATGAATGACACCGGAGAAAAGAACATGAAAAAGCTGCTGCTGTCCCTTGCCCTCGTTTGCTTCACGCCGCTTGCGGCCGCCAACGCCGGCATGACGACGCCGGCTGCCAACAACCAGAATGCCGATTTCGTCGCCGGCAGGCAGGCGATCGAGCGCAAGGACTGGAAGGCAGCCGTCGAATCGCTGTCGAAGGCCGAGAAGAGCATGCCGTCGAATGCGGACCTGCACAACTACCTTGGCTATGCGTATCGCCATCTCGACGATCTCGAGAATTCGTTCCGGCACTACAGGGAGGCGCTGCGCATCGACCCGAAACATCGCGGCGCGCATGAGTACATCGGGCAGGCCTACCTGAAGGCGAAGCAGCCGGAGAAGGCGGCCGAGCATCTGGCGGAACTGGAAAAGCTCTGCGGCAAGGGCTGCGAAGAGTACAAGGATCTTGCGAAGGCCATCTCGAACTACAGCAAGGCCAAATGAGCGGCGGTGCTGCCGCCTGCAGTCAGCGATGGCCGAAGCTGCCGGCCCGATCGGCAGGTACCAACAAAAACGCCCGCAACGTTGCGGGCGTTTTTGTTCGGCACCTGAAAATCACTTCAAGTGGCCAGAGATCAGCTTGGTCATTTCGAACATCGAGACAGTCTTCTTGCCGCCGAAAACAGCCTTCAGCTTGTCGTCTGCATTGATGTTGCGCTTGTTGACGCTGTCCTGCAGCTTGTTCTTCTTGATGTAGTCCCAGACCTTCTTGGTCACGTCGGTACGCGGCATCGGGTTTGCGCCGATGACAGCGGCCAGTGCGGGCGACGGGGTCATGGGCTTCATGAAGGCAGCGTTGGGCTTGCGTGCGGTCTTGGCTGCGGCCTTCTTCGCAGGCGCTTTCTTCGCTGCGACTTTTTTTGCAGCCGGGGCCTTCTTCGCCACTACTTTTTTCGCGACGGGCTTCTTCGCTGCTACGGCTTTCTTGGCCGGCGCTTTTTTCGCCACGGTCTTCTTCACTGCTGCCTTTTTTGCTGCGGGTTTCTTCGCGGCCGGCTTCTTCGTAGCTGCCGCTTTCTTGGCTGTAGCCATTGTTGAACCTCCTATGCTGTCATGGTGAAAAATTGCGCCGATTCACGCACCGCCAATAGTCTTAGGGTTTTGTTCGCGATGCAAGTGTTTTTAGAGGGAATTTATGCATTTTCCCCCTATGGCGGAGGCCTCTCGGGTAGCTGCCGGCGGGGCAGGTTGCGGCGCGCAGGGGCAGGCGGCCGGAGAGCGGAGGTCGCAGGGCAGCGGGCGGCGCGCTGCGCGGGATACCTGCGGTAGGCGCGACCGCTGCAGGTCGCGCCACGGGGCACAGATCAGCGCAGACCGGGCATCATGCCCTTCATGCTGCGCATCATTTTCAGCATGCCACCACCCTTGAACTTCTTCATCACCGACTGCATCTGGTCGAACTGCGACAGCAAGCGGTTCACTTCCTGCACCTGCACGCCGGCCCCGGTCGCGATACGGCGCTTGCGGGATGCCTTGATCAGTTCCGGCTTCGAGCGCTCCTGCGGGGTCATGGCATTGATGATCCCCTCCATCCGCCGCACCTGCTTCTCGGCCTGGTTCATGTTGGTGCCGTTCGCCGCCTGCTGGAACTGGGCCGGCAGCTTGTCGATCAGGCCGGACAGGCCGCCCATCTTTTTCATCTGCGAAAGCTGGGACTTGAAGTCGTTCAGGTCGAACTTGCCGCCGCCCTTGATCTTCTGCGCCAGGTCCTGCGCCGCCGCCATGTCGACGCCCTTTTTCGCTTCCTCGACCAGTGCGAGGATGTCGCCCATGCCGAGGATGCGGTTGGCCATCCGGTCCGGGTCGAAGGCTTCGAGGCCGTCGAGCTTCTCGGCCACGCCGGCAAACTTGATCGGCTTGCCGGTGACGTGCCGGACCGACAGCGCGGCGCCGCCGCGCGCGTCGCCGTCGAGCTTGGTCAGCACGATGCCCGTCAGCGGCAGCGCGTCATTGAAGGCGCGCGCGGTGTTGATCGCATCCTGGCCGAGCATGGCGTCGACCACGAACAAGGTCTCGATCGGATTGACCGCCGCATGCAGCGCGCTGATCTCCTGCATCATCGCCTCGTCGATGCCAAGCCGGCCGGCCGTGTCGATGAGAAGCACTTCGTGATGGTGCCGTTTGGCCCAGTCGACGGCGGCCAGCGCGATATCGACCGGCTTCTGCGTCGGCTCCGACGGGAAGAAGTCCGCGCCGACCTGGGTCGCGACAGTCTGCAGCTGGCCGATTGCCGCTGGCCGGTAAACGTCGGTCGAGACGGTCAGCACCTTTTTCTTTTTCTGCTCCTGCAGGAATTTGGCGAGCTTGCCGACGGTGGTGGTCTTGCCGGCGCCCTGCAGGCCGGCCATCAGGATGATCGCCGGCGGCTGCGTCGCGAACGACAGCTGCGCGGCCTCCGGGCCGAGGTCCGCGCCCATCAGCCTGGCCAGTTCGTCATGCACCACGCCGACCAGCGCCTGGCCCGGCGTCAGCGAGCCGATCACTTCTTCGCCGAGCGCCTTCTCCTTGACTCGCGCGATGAAGTCGCGCACCGCAGGCAAGGCCACATCGGCCTCGAGCAGCGCAAGGCGTACTTCGCGCAGCATGTCGGCGGTGTTCGACTCGGTGAGCCGTGCCTCGCCGCGCATGGTTTTGACAACTTTGGACAGGCGTTGCGTGAGGTTGTTGAGCATGATCTTGATGGAATCCGGGCAGGGTGTGCGGCGAGCGAAAAAGCGTGGCCGCAGAGGGAAATCAGGCCGTGATTTTACCCCACCCCCACCCGGTCGCGCCGGGGCCTTGGTGTACACTAAACCGATGCCTTCCCTCACCTTCGCCGTCGCCGGCCTCCTCTACCTGACCTGTGCGCTGCTGCCCGAGCGGCGCAGCCAGCCCGTCGCCATCGGTACGGCGCTCGCATGGCTGATGCACGGCGCGGCGCTGGCCGGCCTCGTCATTGCTCCCGATTTCCTGCGTCTCGGTTTTGCCGCCATGCTGTCGGCCGCCCTGTGGCTGTCGGTGGCCGCGTACTGGATCGAGAATCGCAACCTGTCCGTCGACGGGCTGCGCCGGCTGGTGCTGCCCACGGCCGCGGTCGCCACCGTGCTGCCGCTGCTGTTTCCCGGCAGCTTGATTCCGCTGGCGGGCAAGTCGTCGCTGTTTTCCTGGCATGTCGCGCTGTCCACGCTGGCCTACGGTTCGCTGACCATCGCCGCCTTCCATGCGGTGCTGATGGCCATGCAGGAGTCGCGCCTGCATTCGCTGCAGAGCGCCGCCGCGCACCGCAACTGGCTGTCGCAGGCGATCGACCGGCTGCCGGCGCTGCTGACAATGGAGCGGCTGCTGTTCCGGATGATCGGCATCGGCTTCTCGCTGCTGACCCTGACCATGCTGTCCGGCGTATTCTTCTCCGAGCAGCTGTTCGGCAAGCCTTTCCGCCTGGAGCACAAGACGGTATTCACGCTGCTGTCCTGGGCCCTGTTCGGCGCCCTGCTCGCCGGCCGGCAGTGGCGCGGCTGGCGCGGCAAGACTGCACTGTCCTTCACGCTGACCGGATTCCTGACCCTGTTGCTGGCCTATGTCGGCAGCCGGTTCGTGCTCGAGGTGGTGCTGCACCGGGGGGCGGCGTGAAGTACCTGCTGCTCGGCCTGCTCGCCTATGTCGCGTGGCGCTGGTATGTCGCGCAGAAGCCGGGCAACGAGCCGGGCAACCAGCCGGCAGCGCAGGCTTCGCCGCCGCCGGCCGACGACATCGAGAAGATGGTCAGCTGCGCGCAGTGCGGCATCCATTTGCCGCAATCCGAGGCGATCGCCGGCCCGGGCGCGCGCCATTTCTGCTGCAGCGAACACCAGCAGGAACACGCGCGCCGCTCTTCCTGACCCGCCGCGCGTCCGGGGTGTTGCATTTCTCCCCCGGGTGGCTGCGCGCGCAGTGCACATGCAGTACGCTTTGCGCCACTTCCCGTTTTCATCCTGTTCCCCATGCTGACCGCTGAGGTGTCTTCCGTCGATACCGGCTTTCGCCTGCTCGGCAATTCGCCGGCGATGCAGGCCGTGCGCGAGCGCATCCTGCGCATCGCCGACAGCGATGCGGCAGTGGCGATCGTCGGCGAATCCGGCAGCGGCAAGGAGCTGGCCGCGCGTGATCTGCATGCGCGCAGCCGGCGCAGCCCGCATCCCTTCATCGCGGTCAATTGCGGCGCCATACCCGAGACCCTGATGGAGTCCGAATTTTTTGGGCACCGCCGCGGGGCATTCACCGGCGCCCATGAAGAGCGTGGCGGCTTTTTTCAGGCAGCGCATCGCGGCACGCTGTTCCTTGACGAAGTGGCCGATTTGCCGCCGTCGATGCAGGTCAAGCTGCTGCGCGCGCTGCAGGAGCGCAGCGTACGTCGCCTCGGCAGCCAGCGCGAAGAGCCGGTCGATGTGCGCATCGTGTCGGCAACCAATTGCGACCTTGCGGATGCGGTCCGGCGCGGCGCCTTCCGGCAGGACCTGTATTACCGCCTGCATGTGATCGAACTCCGGCTGCCGCCGCTGCGCGAGCGGCGCGAAGACCTGCCGCTGCTGTGCGCCGCGATACTCGGGCGCCTTGGCGCCGCAGGGACGGCACGATTGTCGGCCGAAGCAATGGCGCGGCTGCGCGCGCACGATTTCCCCGGCAATGTGCGCGAGCTCGAGAACGTGCTCGAACGTGCGCTTGCGCTCGGGTGTGGTGCGGCCATCGGTGAGGAAGACTTGCAATTCGAGTCGGTCCAGGGCGGGGATCCAGCGTGCCCGACGCACGCGGCCGTCGAAATGTCGTTGCCGCTGTCGTTGAGTGCGCACCTCGAGGCCATCGAGCGCGAGCTGGTGGAGCGCGCATTGCGCCAGGCGCGCCACTGCCGTCGCCGCGCGGCGGCGCTTCTTGGGATAAGCTTGCGCCAGTTGCGCTACAGGATACAGCGGCTCGCGATTCATGACCTCGACTGACGGACTGTTCACCATTGACGAAGACGGCTGGTGCCGTGAAGCGCGGCGCGCGAGCTGCTCGAACTTCGACCTGCGACCGGACGATGCGGACATCAGCCTGCTGGTCGTGCACAACATCAGCCTGCCACCGGGCGAGTTCGGCGGCGGCTACATCGAAGACTTGTTTGCCAACCGGCTCGATTGCGACGCCCATCCGTACTTCGACCAGTTGCGCGGCCTGCGGGTGTCCGCACATTTCCTGATCCGGCGCGACGGCAGCGTGGTGCAGTTCGTGCCCACCCATGCGCGCGCCTGGCATGCCGGCCTGTCCCGTTTCGAGGGACGCGAGCGCTGCAATGATTTCTCGATCGGCATCGAACTCGAGGGCAGCGACTCCACCGATTTCTGCGATGCGCAATACGACAGCCTTGCTCATCTGGCCCACGCGCTGCGGCAGCGCCACCCGCTTTCCGCCGTGCGCGGCCACGAGCATGTGGCGCCCGGGCGCAAGACCGATCCGGGCCCGCATTTCGACTGGGCGCGTTTTCGCGCCGCGCTTGCGGCACTGCAAACGAGTGATCGGAAACCTCTGGTGGAAAGTCAACAGAATTTGAGTTTCCCGCGCTAAAAAACCGGTTGCAAGTTGTCTACTCGGGCACTAGAATTAGTGCTCATCACGGCTCCATCTACTAGATATAGTGGCGGGGCTTTCCAAATGAGCTGATCAGGCGCGGAAGGTGTCAAGGCGTTTTTCGGAGGATTCCGAGATTTTTCGGGTCTGGTCAGGGCCCATCGGCAGCAAGCAATTTCCAGTTCGTGCCCGTGCAACGATGCGTGCGGCGCGATAGCAGGGAAGCAAAAAACAAACGGCAGCGCCGGAAGTCGAGCCGGGCTGTTACGTGCAACGGGACGATTACGTCCGGAGTATCACCTTCAGGAGGCGCAGTGCTTACTACTCAAGAATCCACAGGCAAGTCCAGCCAAGAATTTGCGCCCATCGCATCCAACCTGTCGCCGTCCACGGTCGCCACGGCGGCCGGCATCAGCGAATACAAGATCATCCGCCGCAACGGTGCCGTTGTCGGTTTCGAGCCGTCGAAGATTTCCATCGCGATGACCAAGGCCTTCCTCGCCGTGAACGGCGGGCAGGGCGCGGCATCGGCGCGCGTGCGCGAACTGGTCGAGCAGCTGACCCAGCTGGTCGTCACCGCACTGATCCGCCGCCAGCCGGCCGGCGGCACGTTCCACATCGAAGACGTGCAGGACCAGGTCGAGCTCGCGCTGATGCGTTCGGGCGAGCATGACGTTGCGCGCGCCTATGTGCTGTACCGCGCGAAGCGCCAGGAAGAGCGTGCGCAGCAGCAGGCGGCGAAGGCCGCGACCGAGCCGCACGTGGCGCTGCACATCGTCGTCGACGGCCAGCGCGTGCCGCTCGACCTCGACAAGCTGAAGAAGATGATCACGTCTGCCTGCATCGGCCTGACGAACGTCGACGCCGAAGCGATCCTGCAGGAGACCGTGCGCAACCTGTACGACGGCGTGCCGGTCGAGGAACTGTACAAGTCCGCGATCCTGGCGGCGCGCGCGCTGATGGAAAAGGAGCCGGCCTACAGTCAGGTCACCGCGCGCCTGCTGATGCACACCATCCGCAAGGAGGTGTTCGGCCAGGAAGTCGCGCAGGGCGACGCGAAAGAGCACTACATCGATTACTTCCCGAGGTTCATCAAGAAAGGCATCGACGCCGACCTGCTCGACCCGAAGCTGGCGCAGTTCGACCTGGCGCAGCTGGCCGAGGCGCTGGTCCCGGAGCGCGACCTGCAGTTCGGCTACCTCGGTCTGCAGACCCTGTACGACCGCTACTTCCTGCACATCCAGGGCACCCGCATCGAGATGCCGCAGGCGTTCTACATGCGTGTCGCGATGGGCCTGGCGCTGAACGAAGTCAATCGCGAGGCGCGCGCAATCGAGTTCTACAACCTGCTGTCGACCTTCGACTTCATGAGCTCGACCCCGACCCTGTTCAACTCGGGCACGCAGCGCTCGCAGCTGTCGTCGTGCTACCTGACCACGGTGTCGGACGACCTCGAAGGCATCTACGATGCGATCAAGGAAAATGCGCTGCTGGCGAAGTTCGCCGGCGGCCTCGGCAATGACTGGACCCCGGTGCGCGCGCTCGGCGCTCACATCAAGGGCACCAACGGCAAGTCGCAGGGCGTGGTGCCGTTCCTGAAGGTGGTCAACGACACCGCTGTCGCCGTCAACCAGGGCGGCAAGCGCAAGGGCGCGGTCTGCGCCTACCTCGAGACCTGGCACATGGACATCGAGGAATTCCTCGACCTGCGCAAGAACACCGGCGACGACCGCCGCCGCACGCACGACATGAACACCGCGAACTGGATTCCGGACCTGTTCATGAAGCGCGTGATGGAAAAGGCCGAGTGGACGCTGTTCTCCCCCAGCGACGTGCCCGACCTGCACGACCTGGTCGGCAGGAAATTCGAGGAAGCCTACCTGCGCTACGAGGCGAAATGCGCGTCCGGCGAGCTGAAGCTGTACAAGAAGGTCGCCGCGACCGACCTGTGGCGCAAGATGCTGTCGATGCTGTTCGAGACCGGCCATCCGTGGATCACGTTCAAGGATCCGTGCAATATCCGTTCGCCGCAGCAGCACGTCGGCGTCGTGCACAGCTCGAACCTGTGCACCGAGATCACGCTGAACACCAATGATTCCGAGATCGCGGTCTGCAACCTCGGTTCGGTGAACCTGCCGGCGCACATGAAGGACGGCCAGCTCGACCACGTAAAGCTGCAGAAGACCATCCGCACCGCGATGCGCATGCTCGACAACGTGATCGACATCAATTACTACGCGGTCAAGAAGGCGCGCGATTCCAACCTGCGCCATCGTCCGGTCGGCATGGGCATCATGGGCTTCCAGGACTGCCTGCACGTCATGCGCGTGCCGTATGCGTCGAAGGAAGCGGTCGAGTTCGCCGACCGTTCGATGGAAGCGGTCTGCTATTTCGCTTACATGGCGTCGACCGAGCTGGCCGAGGAGCGCGGCACCTACAGTTCCTACCGCGGCTCGCTGTGGGACCGTGGCATCCTGCCGCAGGACTCGCTGAAGCTGCTGGCCGAGGAGCGCGGCGGTTATCTGGAAGTCGATGCGTCCGAGACCATGGACTGGCCGGTGCTGCGCGAGCGCATCAATCGCTTCGGCATGCGCAACTCGAACTGCGTGGCGATCGCGCCGACCGCGACCATCTCGAACATCATCGGGGTGTCCGCCTGCATCGAGCCGACCTACCAGAACCTGTACGTGAAGTCGAACCTGTCGGGCGAGTTCACCGAGATCAACGAATACCTGGTGCGCGACCTGAAGGCGCGCGGCCTGTGGGACGAGGTGATGGTCGCCGACCTGAAGTACTTCGACGGCAGCCTGGCCCGCATCGACCGCATTCCGCAGGACCTGCGCGAGATCTATGCGACCGCGTTCGAGGTCGACCCGAGCTGGCTGGTGGAGGCCGCATCGCGCCGCCAGAAGTGGATCGACCAGGCGCAGTCGCTGAACATCTACATGGCGGGCGCGTCCGGCAAGAAGCTCGACGAGACCTACAAGCTGGCGTGGCTGCGCGGCCTGAAGACGACCTACTACCTGCGCACCATCGGCGCGACGCATGCCGAGAAGTCGACCACCAAGGCCGGCGCGCTGAACGCGGTGTCGGCCGACATGTCGGCGGTGTCGGCGGCTGCGGCAGCACCGGCAGCGCCCGCGCCGGCGGTGACGGAGGGAGCGGCCTGCTATCTGCGTCCGGGCGACCCGGGCTTCGAGGAGTGCGAGGCCTGCCAGTAAACGAAGGCAGCCGGCCGGCGATCGACAGGAGGTCGATCAATCCGGCCGGCGCATAAAGAACTATCCTTACCTACACAAGCAACAAAGGACTACACCATGCTTTCATGGGATGACGAAGCCGCCGCTCCCGCAGCGCGTGCCGCCCAGCCGGTAACGCAGCTGCAGCCGGTGATGCCGGTCGCGCCGTTCGCGACGCACGCCGACGCCGCGCTCGACCCGGGCATCCTCGCGCGCCCGGCCGCGCAGGAAGACACCAACGGCCGCGTGAAGGCGGTCGACAAGCGCATCATCAACGGCACCACCGACGTCAACCAGCTCGTGCCGTTCAAGTACAAATGGGCGTGGGACAAGTACCTGGCCGGCTGCGCGAACCACTGGATGCCGCAAGAGATCAACATGCAGCGCGACATCGAGCTGTGGAAGAACCCG
>CAZTIF010000092.1:0-13379 GCA_964613635.1 uncultured Bifidobacterium sp.
GGTTTAGCCCGCCGATTATAAAGCATCACATGTTCGGATAGGTCGGCCCTTCGCCGCCTTGCGGTACCACCCAGTTGATATTCTGGGTCGGATCCTTGATGTCGCAGGTCTTGCAGTGCACGCAGTTCTGCGCATTGATCTGCAGCCGCTCGGCATCGCCGTCCGGCACGAACTCGTAGACGCCGGCCGGGCAGTAGCGCGACTCCGGCCCGGCGTACTTCGCAAGGTTGATCGCGGTCGGCACGCTGGCGTCTTTCAGCGTCAGGTGCGCGGGCTGGTGCTCGGTGTGGTTGGTGTTCGAGATGAACACCGACGACAGCCGGTCGAAGGTCAGCACGTTGTCGGGCTTCGGGTAGGCGATCGGCGAGAACTCGGCGGCCGGGCGCAGGCATTCATGGTCCGCATGCTGGTGATGCAGGGTCCACGGCGCCTTGCCGCGGAAGAGCACCTGGTCGATGCCGACCATCAGCGTGCCGAGATACAGCCCCTTGCTCATCCACGGCTTGAAGTTGCGCGCGACGTGCAGTTCTTCGTGCAGCCATGATTGCTCGAACGCGGCCGGGTAGGCCGCCAGTTCGTCCTGCGCGCGGCCGGCGGCGAGTGCATCGACGGCCGCTTCGGCGGCCAGCATGCCGGACTTCATTGCCGCATGGCTGCCCTTGATGCGGCTGGCGTTCAGGAAGCCGGCGTCGCAGCCGATCAGGGCGCCGCCGGGAAAGGTGAGTTTCGGCAGCGACTGCAGGCCGCCTGCGGTGATCGCGCGCGCGCCGTAGGACAGGCGTTTGCCGCCTTCGAAGAAGCCGCGGATCGCCGGGTGCGTCTTGTAGCGCTGGAATTCCTCGAACGGCGACAGGTAGGGGTTCTGGTAGGCGAGGCCGACCACGTAGCCGACGGCGACCTGGTTGTTCTCGAGGTGGTACAGGAAGGAGCCGCCATAGGTGTCGCTGTCGAGCGGCCAGCCGGCGGTGTGGATCACGAGGCCGGGCTGGTGTTTCGCCGGATCGATTTCCCACAACTCCTTGATGCCGATGCCATAGGTCTGCGGATCCTTGCCGGCGTCGAGCTTGTAGCCGGTGATCAGCTGCTTGCCGAGGTGGCCGCGCGCGCCTTCGGCGAACAGTGTGTATTTCGCGCGCAGCTCCATGCCGATCTGGAATTCGCCGGTCGGCTCGCCCTGCTTGTCGACCCCCATGTTGCCGGTGGCAACGCCGACCACTGCGCCATTCTCGTCATACAACACTTCGGCCGCGGAGAAGCCCGGGAAGATCTCGACGCCGAGCGACTCGGCCTGCTGCGCCAGCCAGCGCACCACGTTGCCGAGCGAGATCACGTAGTTGCCGTGGTTCTGGAAGCAACCGGGCAGCATCCAGTTCGGCGTCGTGTAAGAGCCGGTCTCGGTCAGGAACATGAAGCGGTCTTCGCTGACCGGCGTGTTCAGCGGCGCGCCGCGCTCTTTCCAGTCGGGGAAGAGCTCGTTGATTGCAGACGGATCCATCACCGCGCCGGACAGGATGTGCGCGCCGGGCTCGCTGCCTTTCTCGAGCACGCAGACGCTGATCTCCTGTCCCTTCGCTTCGGCCAGTTGTTTGACGCGGATCGCAGCAGCGAGTCCGGCCGGGCCCGCGCCGACGATCAGCACGTCGTAATCCATGGCCTCGCGCGGGCCGAACTGTTCGAGGAAGCTGGGATTCTGGCTGGGGCTGGTCATGGCGTTGGTGTTCGGGATGCTGTTGTTTTCGTGGCCGGATTGTCGGGCATTTCTGGTGTGCGCGCCACCCAAAATCCGTGATCTGGCGCGGATGAATCGTGTAATGATAGCGGCTCATCCTGAGACCTGATCGATAAAGGGAGACTTTGTGGGCATTGAAGTCAATTTCGAAGGCAAGGTCGCGCTGGTGACCGGCGCCTCCAGCGGGCTCGGCGCCCGCTTTGCGACCGTACTGGCCTCGGCCGGTGCAACCGTCGTGCTGGCAGCGCGGCGTATCGAACGATTGAAGGAGCTGCGCGCCGAGATCGAGGCCGCTGGCGGCGCGGCGCGCATGGTCGAGCTGGACGTCACCGATCACGCCAGCATCCGTTCCGCGATTGCGCATGCGGAGACCGAGGCAGGGCCGATCGACATCCTGGTCAACAACTCGGGCGTGTCGACCACGCAGAAGCTGGTCGACGTGACGCCGGACGATTACGACTATGTGATGGATACGAACACCAAGGGCGCGTTCTTCGTCGCGCAGGAAGTCGCGAAGCGGATGATCCTGCGCTCGAAGGCCGAGCCGAACCGGCAGTTCAGGATCGTCAATATCGCGTCGGTCGCGGGCCTGCGCGTGCTGTCGCAGATCGGCGTCTACTGCATGAGCAAGGCGGCGGTGGTGCAGATGACGAAGGCGATGGCGCTCGAGTGGGGTCGCTTCGGCATCAACGTCAATGCGATCTGCCCGGGCTACATCGAGACCGAGATCAATCGCGATTACTTCCACAGCGAAGGCGGGCAGAAGCTGGTCAGCATGCTGCCGCGCAAGCGCGTCGGCAAGCCGGAAGACCTCGACGGGCTGCTGTTGCTGCTGGCCGCGGACGAATCGCGCTTCATGAACGGCGCAGTGATCACGGCGGATGACGGGATGGCAGCGTTCTGATGGCGATTCCCGAGAATTACAAGCTTCTGAGCCGCACGCGCATGGCGATCCGCTGGGGTGACATGGACGCGATGGGCCATGTGAACAACACCGTGTATTTCCGCTACCTCGAACAGGCGCGCATCGAGCTGTTCGAGGCGCTCGGCTGTCCGGCCACGCCGGGTGGCGTGGGGCCGGTGATCATCAATGCGCACTGCACCTTCCTGCGGCAGCTGCGCTATCCGGGCGATATCGAAGTCACGTCGTGGATAGGCGAGATGGGGCGCTCGAGCTTCCAGAGCCTGCACCAGATCTTCCGCATCGACGAGCCGGAGGTCGTCTATGCCGAAGGCGGCGCGAAGGTGGTGTGGGTCGACCAGCGGATAGAGAAATCGCAGCCTTTGCCGGATCAGGTGCGGGAGATGCTGTCGCTGGGGCTGGTTGCCTGAGGCGACTGCCTCAGGATTGCGTTGGTGCCTTCCTGATCAAGGGTCAGTTGGAGTTTGAGGGATTGATGTCATGCTCAACACATTTCGTTCCGCTGCCCATTCTTCCGTCCACGAGACGATGGAAGCCTTGCACGAGACAGGTGCCATCGACAAGCAGACGCTGCGCGAATTCGACGAGACCTGCCTGACGCCGGTGCAGCCGATGAGCCCGGAACAGATCCGTGAACTGCGTCTGCGCGAGAACATCTCCCAGCCGGTTTTTGCGCGTTACCTGAATGTGTCGAAGAATCTGGTGTCCGACTGGGAACGCGGCGTGAAGAAGCCGGGCGGTCCGGCGCTGCGTTTGCTGACCGTCATCCAGAAAAACGGTTTGCTGGCGATCTCCTGACCTCGGGTTCAGGCCAGCTGCCCGCCCAGCAGCCGGTTCACCAGCTCGCTCGACGTACCCGCCGCAAATTTCTTCATCAGCCGCGCACGATGCATCTCGACGGTGCGCGGCGAGAGATCAAGCTGCCGCGCGATCACCTTGCTGGTCTTGCCCTCGACCAGCAGCGCGGCAACCTCGCGTTCGCGTGCGGTCAATTCGGCCGTCACCGGCCGCCGGCTCGACAAATCCTCGAAGGTCCAGATGCCGGCCGCATGCGGGTCGTCGCGCGTCAGCGCACGGCCGGTCACATGGCACCAGAACAGTTCGCCGCTGGCACGCTTCATGATCCGCTCGTCCGAGTAGTGTCCCTGACGGTTCAGGATGGGCGCGATGCGCGCGCCGGTGCGCTCGAATTCATCCGGACTGGGATACAGAATCGAGAAGGATTGCCCGCGCAGCTGCTCGCTGCCGTAGCCGAAGATGCCCGCCAATGCGTCATTGCAGGCGCTGATCACCCGCTGGTGCGACACGCACAAACCGACCGGCGCACGCTCGAAAATCATGGCGAAGTCGATAGTTTGGGCGGGTGTCATCAGCGGCGGGATCGTACTTTTACGGTATTGTCGGCGGGCTTTGTCGCTTTTAACCTTGCCCGCACTGTCGTTCTGGCAGGATCGGCCCATACAGTTTACCTGAGGAGACACATGAACAAAGTCTATCCGGACGCCGCCAGCGCACTGGCCGGCGTCGTGAAGGACGGCCAGACCATCGCCGTCGGCGGTTTCGGCCTGTGCGGCATTCCCGAAGCGCTGATCGCGGCACTGCGCGATTCCGGCGCGAAGGGCCTGACCGCGATCTCGAACAATGCCGGCGTGGATGGCTTCGGCCTCGGCCAGCTGCTGACGACGCGCCAGATCAAGAAGATGATCTCGTCGTATGTCGGCGAGAACAAGGAGTTCGAGCGCCAGTACCTGGCCGGCGAACTCGAACTGGAATTCACGCCGCAGGGCACGCTGGCCGAGAAGCTGCGCGCCGGCGGCGCCGGCATCCCGGCCTTCTTCACCAAGACCGGCGCCGGCACCATCGTTGCCGAAGGCAAGGAAGTGCGCGTCTTCGACGGCGAGCAGTACGTGATGGAACATTCGCTGGTGTCGGATGTGTCGCTGGTCAAGGCCTGGAAGGCCGATCCGGTCGGCAACCTCGTCTACCGCAAGACCGCGCGCAACTTCAACCCGAACGTCGCGATGGCCGGCAAGGTCACAATCGTCGAGGTGGAAGAACTGGTCGGCCTCGGCGAGATCGATCCGGACACCGTGCACACGCCGGGCATCTTCGTCCACCGCATCGTGGTGAACAAGAGCCCCGAGAAGCGGATTGAACAACGCACCGTGCGTGCACAGTAAGCGGAGACAGACATGGCATGGACACGTGAACAAATGGCGGCGCGCGCCGCGCAGGAGCTGCAGGACGGTTTCTATGTGAACCTCGGCATCGGCCTGCCGACGCTGGTGGCCAACTATGTGCCGAAGGACATCACCGTCTGGCTGCAGTCGGAGAACGGCTTGCTCGGCATCGGACCTTTTCCGACCGAAGACGAGATCGACGCCGACCTGATCAACGCCGGCAAGCAGACCGTGACGGCGCTGCAGGGCGCGTCCTTTTTCAGCTCGGCCGATTCCTTCGCGATGATCCGCGGCGGCAAGATCAACATCGCGATCCTGGGCGCGATGCAGGTCTCCGAGCGCGGCGACCTGGCGAACTGGATGATTCCGGGGAAGATGGTCAAGGGCATGGGCGGCGCGATGGACCTGGTGGCCGGTGTCGGCCGCGTGGTGGTGCTGATGGAGCATGTCGCGAAGGCGAAGGATGGCTCGACCTCGCACAAGCTGCTCGAGCATTGCAACCTGCCGCTGACGGGCGTCGGCGTGGTCGATCGCATCGTCACCGACCTGGCGGTGCTGGACGTGACCGAGCATGGCCTGAAGCTGGTCGAACTGGCGCCGGGCGTGACGAAGGAAGAGCTCGTCGCCAGCACGGGCTGCGAGATTCACTTCTGAGCTGAGTCGAGACCGGCTGCGCTGCAAGGCGGCCTCTGCAAGAAAGCCAGCCGGCGTTCATTCCGGCTGGCTTTTTTTGCGTCTGGCCGCGCGTGCCGTTCGGCCAGGCCGTTGCACTGCGGCGTTGTTGTACGCGAGGCGGTAATACACCATGGATGCACTATGCCTCCGCGCTGCCACCAGGGCTTGGGACATACTGACCCGAGGCTTCATCGCGCGTGGTGGAGCACTTTGCGGAGGAGCGGGGATGAAGAGCCAAGGCAAGGTCAACCGGGCGGCGCTGGTCGACGTGAACGGCAAGGCCGATCTCGATGCTGCAGCGCCTGAGACGGCGCGCACCAGAAAGCCGCCGTCGGTCCGGCAGCGCGAGCAGCAGGCAAAGTCCGATGTGAATGACTGGCTTCAGGGCAAGTCGCCCATGGACCCGGATTCGGATCGCCTCCTTGCGCAGGCGCTTGCCGGGAACAACCCGATTTTTGAGAGCCTGATGAGCAAATTCGAGTCTGTCCTTGTCTCGGAGAACTGGGACTTGCTGTCCGCCATGCTGGACAGCTTTGACGAGCAAGGATTGCGCTTCGATGCCGAGCCGGTGAAGGATGTCTATCTGGGGCGGCGGCTGGCGCAGACGGCGTCCGTCCGCGTCCTGACCGATACAGCTCGCATTGCTCCTGCGCAGTCTGCACTGGCGATCAGGTTGCTCGACTTGGGATGCAGCCCGAATGCGGCCGACGGTGGCGGCAACACCGTCCTGATGCGCGCCTGCGCTGCCGGCGATGAGCGGCTCGCTCGCCACATCCTCGAGCATTGCAAGGATGCGGACATTCGCAAGCGGAATACTGACGGCAAGAACGCGGCGGGTCTTGCCAAGGGGAAGCCGGCGCTGTTGGCCTTGCTGGCCAAGGCCGGTTTGGTTCCGTAGCGCAGCGCATTGCCCGGTGTCGTAGTTGCCGGCAACCCAAGACAGTCTGAACTGCAGCTTTTCTTTGAGCCATCGCGTTTTCCCGGGGAAAACGCGAGGTGTTTTTTTGCCCGAGCAAGAGGAACGGGCAGGGAAGGCAGGTTACACACGCGTCGGTTCTTGAATGCAAACGTCACGATTTCAGGACGTCTGCCATCAGGTTTCTCAATTCTAGATCGACGGAGGATGCCTTGAGCGTTCGCGATGCAGTAACTACCCAGACCAAGATTCCGACCAGCCCGGTTGAGTCGGAAAAAAAGACCGACACCCGTTCCGGATCCCGGGAGAGCGAAACCTCCGTCTCCACGCCGCGCATGGGTTCGCGGGTGGCTCACACCCGCACTCCGCCGAACCCGCGCACGAAAAAAGCCGCTGGCGCTGAGGGTACCCGGCTTGCCAGCACCGAGCCACGGCAGGTGGCCAGCAGAGCTGCAAGCACTTCCAGCGTTCCCAGCACTTCCAGCGTTCCCAGCGCTCCCAGCACCTCCAGCACCTCCAGCACCTCCAGCACTTCCAGCACTTCCAGCACAAGCGCGGCAAAAGCAGTCGCGCCAGCGAGCGAGGTCAACGCCCGCGCAGCCAGCAAGCCGATCGTCTTCAATCGGAATGAAAAGGCCAGCAAGTACGTGACAGGTGACGACATCATGTTGAACATGACGGCGAGGCTGAATGCCGTGTTCGTGAACAAGCAGGTGGCTGAACTGGTCGAATTGCAGCGTATTCGCAAGGAAGATCCGGCGAAACTGCGGGCAGGAGAAAGCCCCTTCGTCACCGTCGGTAAAGAGATTCTGGCAAATCTGAAGCCGATCCAGGGTGAGCCGTCCCCCTCCACGGTGGCGTCCTGCCTCTGGATAGTCGGCGCCACGCTGGCCTGCGACGGGGATAAGCTGAAGCAGTTTTTCGACCTGGCCCTCGGGTTCCGTGACAAAGGCATCGACCTGCCGTCCATGATCGTGAATGATGCCATCGAGAAGCGGAATGCCGCATTCCTGACCCGCTTGCACGAGGCGTATCCCGATACGAATCTCGCCGAGGTTTACCGAAACAAGTTCTAAGTTTTCGGGCCTCCGCCGCCAAGCCAGCCGATACCACGGCTGGCTTTTTTATACCTGCCGCGAACCCTGTGCAGACCATTGTTTCGAAATGGAAGCAGTGGGGCGCCCGTCCCGCTGCGACCTCGCAATTCCATCAATGCCCGCAGTAGCCTCGGAGATGTACTGTGAAACCGATCAACAGCCCGAACGGGAAGCAGTCCTTCATCAGCAATCACGTCGGCACGAAGCCCGCTTCACCTGCAGGCGGAAATCCGGCGGCACCCGGTGTCCCTCGGATTGCCGAGCGAGAGCCGAAGCGGTTCGAGAGGGAAGAGCGGCCGCTTTCCGATGACATGAAGCCGCCGGCAGAGCAGCGGTCCGAGCCGCGCGTGGAGCCCAAGCCACAGCCGCAAGCACAGCCACAGCCGCAAGCACAGCCACAGCCACAGCCGCAAGCGCAGCCACAGCCCCAACCCCAACCCCAACCACAGCTGCAGCCGCAGCCGCAATCACAGTTGCAACCACAGCCACGGCCACAGCCGCAGCTCCAGCCTCCGCCACAGTCGTCACCGCAGCCGCAGTCGCAGTCAAAGCCGCCAACGCAACCTCAATCATCACCGCAACCGCAACTCCAGTCACGACCGCAACCGCAGGCACAAGCGAAACCTCCGTCACAAGCCGGAGCGCGTCCCGAACCGGGGCCACCATCGTCCGAAAGACCCGTCGATTTACGCGGGGCGCGCACCGCGCCGCCGGCAGGTCAGGCACATCCTCCCGGTCAGGACGCACGCCGCGAACCGCCCGCGGCGGCCAGGCCGCCGGCGCGCGCGTCGGAACCTCGGCCGGCAGCAGATGGCAAGCCACCGGTCAGTCCGCAGGCCGCCGGCCTGCCGCCGCGCCCGGCAACACAGCCTGTCCCGATGCAGCCACGCGAATTGGGCAGGTTGATTTTCGACTTTGAGCGGGATGTGCCGCCGTCAAAGAATGCGGATGCAGCGGCGCGCCTCGTCCGTTACCTGGAGCTCAACGGTTTTGACCCGACAGCCAGGGACGCGATGGGCAATACCCTGCTGATGCATGCGAGCCGGTCGGGCAATGAAGCGCTGGTGAGTTATTTGCTGAATTCATTCCCCGGGCTGAACCCGCAGGCATTGAACAGCTTCGGACAGAATGCTGCGATGCTTGCGATGGCCTATGGTCATCCGGAATTGCTGGCGCTGTTGCAGAACGCCGGCATCCCGCTGCACCCGGACAACCCCGCGTTGCAGTGGTACTTGCAGAATCGCGCCGATCCGTCGCTGGCATCGCAGCTGGCCGACTTGAAGCCACTGGCGGCTCTGCTGGCGCAGGAAAATTTCATGAACCTGCGCGACGCCAATGGCAGGTCGCTGGTGTTTCATGCGGCGATGCACGCCGATCTGGATGCCATACGCTTCCTGTGCGGTTGCCTGAATACGCCTTTCCTTGGCTGGAAAGATGCGTACGGCAATTCGGTGTTCCGTTACACGACGCGGATTGCCGATGTGGAGCTCGGGAAGGCCATCTGCCACGAGTTGCGCACGCTGCGGCGCAGGACGCGTTCGCTGTACAAGTATCCGAGGGAAGAGCGGGAAGCCGACTGGCACGAACCGAGATTGCGCAAGCGTGCAATGCCGCCCTCGGACGACGCTGACGACGAGCAGCCCTGAAGCGGGCCTGCCAATCGACCAAGCCAGCCGCGAAACCGGCTGGCTTTTTCTTGTGCGCCCGGCTCGATCAGCTGCTTACTGCGCCACCCAGCCGCCATCCATGTTCCACGCCACGCCGCGCACCTGCGCCGCCGCCGCGCTGCACAGGAACACTGCCAGCGCGCCCAGCTGTTCCGGGGTGACGAATTCGCCGGACGGCTGCTTCTCGAGCAGCAGGCCGTGCTTGGCTTCTTCCTGCGAGACGCCGAGCTTGGCCGCACGCGCATCCACCTGCTTCTGTACCAGCGGCGTCAGCACCCAGCCCGGGCAGATCGCGTTGCAGGTCACGCCGGTCTGCGCGTTTTCCAGTGCGGTCACCTTGGTCAGGCCGACGATGCCGTGCTTCGACGCGACATAGGCCGACTTGCCGACCGAAGCGATGAGGCCGTGCGCGGAAGCGATGTTGATGATGCGGCCCCAGTTGTTCTTCTTCATCGACGGCAGCGCCAGACGCGTCGTGTGGAAGGCGGAGGTGAGGTTGATCGAGATCACCGCGTCCCAGCGCTCGACCGGGAAGTCCTCGATGTTCGCCACATGCTGTATGCCGGCATTGTTGACCAGGATGTCAACGCTGCCGAACTGCGCAATCGCGTCGTTCATCATCTGCTCGATCTCGGCCGGCTTGGTCATGTCGGCACCGCTGTAGGCTGTCTTCACGCCGAATTTTTCGGCCGTCTCCCGCTGCAATTCGGCAATCTGCGCTGCGTCGCCAAAGCCGTTGAACACGATGTTGGCGCCTTCGGCGGCGAGCGCATGGGCAATGCCCAAACCAATGCCGGACGTGGAGCCGGTGACGAGTGCGGTTTTGCCTGACAGCTGACGGTTCTGCATGGACTTTCCTCTGGGTCGGATTGATCGGACGTCCGGAATTTTAAGGCCAGTGCCGCTAGAATGAGCAAGATTTCAACATCAGGGAGCAGGCCGCCATGACGCAGCCGCGAATGAACAGTGTGCAGTGCCTGTCGCCGGCCGGCCTGCACCGGATGGCCTACAAGGAGTGGGGCGACCCTGCCAACCCGAACGTGCTGGTCTGTGTGCATGGCGTGACGCGGGTGTCGGACGATTTCGATGCGCTGGCCGCGGCGATGTCGGACCGCTATCGCGTGATCTGTCCCGATGTGGTCGGGCGCGGCCGCTCGTCGTGGCTGAAGGACCCGCGCTTCTATGCGGTGCCGCAATATGTGAGCGACATGGTGACCCTGGTCGCCCGGCTCGATGTGCCGCAGGTCGACTGGTTCGGCACCTCGATGGGCGCGCTGATCGGCATGGGGCTGGCCGCGCTGCCGGAGACGCCGGTGCGGCGCATGCTGATGAATGACGTCGGCCCGGCACTGGACTTCCGTGCGTTGTCGCGCATCGGCGAGTACATTGGCAATGAGCTGCGCTTCGGCAGCTTCGAGGAAGGGCGCGATTATGTGCGCTCGATCAGTGCGCCCTTCGGGCCGCACTCGGATACCGAGTGGGACAAGCTGGCGCGGGACGTGCTGAGGCAGGATGACGATGGTCGCTGGCGACGGCATTACGATCCGGCGCTGGCGCTGCCGTTCCGCACGCTGACGGTCGATGCTGCCAAGCAGGGCGAGGCCGCGTTGTGGGCGGCGTATGACGCGATCCGCTGTCCGGTGCTGCTGGTGCGCGGATCCGAATCCGACTTGCTGACCCGCGAGACTGCACTGCTGATGGCCGAGCGCGGGCCGCGCGCGAAGCTGGTCGAGTTGCCGGGCGTCGGTCATGCGCCGACCTTCATGCATGATGACCAGATCGCGCTGGCGAGGGATTTTTTCCTGGACTGAACATGGTTTCTGTAGCAACCCGCGAGGGTGATGACCCGCTGACGGCCGGACTGCGCGCCGATGACGCTGCACGGCTGCTCGCGGCGCTGGAATTCGTGCGCCTGCCGTATGCGGGCAAGCAGGTGCCGACCGGACAGGAGGCGGCGGACTTTACGCGCGGCGTCGCGACGGTGCTGGCGTCGCTGCGCTCCGACATCGACACGCGCATCGCCGGCCTGCTGTTCGAATTGCCGCTGCTTGATCCGGCCGCGGCCGCGCAGATCGAGCCGCGCTTCGGCAAGGAAATCGCGGACATGGTCGCGGGCATCCGGCAGCTGATGCGGCTGCACGAGGGCGCCTTCCTGCAGCAGGAGTCGGGCAAGTCGAAAAGCAGCGCGGCCGGCCAGCTGGAGACCTTGCGCAAGATGATGCTGGCGATGGCGACCGACATGCGGGTGGTGCTGGTGCGCCTCGCGTCGCGGCTGACCACGCTGCGCTCCTTTGCCGACCGCAAGCTCGAGAACGCAATCACGCTGCGCTACGCGCGCGAGACCTTCGACCTGTACGCGCCGCTGGCCAACCGCCTCGGCATCTGGCAGCTCAAATGGGAGCTGGAGGACCTGTCCTTCCGCTTCAGCGAACCGGAGAACTACAAGCGCATCGCCGGGATGCTGGAAGAGCGCCGGGTCGAGCGCGAGCATTTCGTCGAACAGTCGATCGCTCGGCTGAAGGCGGAGCTGGCGGCCGCCGGCATTCGCGCCGAGGTGTACGGACGGCCGAAGCATATCTACAGCATCTGGAACAAGATGCGCGGCAAGGCGATCGATTTCTCCCGGCTGCACGACGTGCGCGCATTCCGCGTGATCGTCGATGATGTGAAAACCTGTTATGCGGTGCTGTCGATCGTCCATAACATCTGGGCGCCGATACCCGAAGAATTCGACGACTACATCGCGCGCCCCAAGGCCAATGGCTACCAGTCGCTGCACACCGTGGTCGAGGCCGATGACGGCCGCACGCTCGAGGTGCAGGTGCGCACGCAGGAAATGCACCGCTTCGCCGAGTACGGCGTGGCGGCGCACTGGCGCTACAAGGAAGGTGGTGGCGCGGCCGATGAATCCTTCGACCAGCGCATCGCCTGGCTGCGCCAGCTGCTGGCCTGGAAGAGCGAAGTCGCCGACGTGGTGGTCGGGCAGGAGGACAGCGAGCGGCAATGGGTCGAGCAGCTGAAGGCGGCATCGATCAATGACCGCATCTACGTATTGACGCCGCAGGGACGCCTGCTGGAACTGCCGATGGGCGCGACGCCGATCGACTTTGCTTACCAGCTGCACAGCGATGTCGGCCATCGCTGCCGCGGCGCGCGGGTCGATGGCACGATGGTGCCGCTGAACACGCGGCTGAAGAACGGGCAGACAGTCGAGATCATCACCGCGAAAGGGGAGGCGGCGGCGTCGGGCACGGCCGGGCCGTCGCGCGACTGGCTGTCCGACGGCTACACCGCGAGTCCGCGCACGCGCTCGAAAATCCGCGCGTGGTTCAATGCGATCGAGCAGGCCGAGACCCTCGGGCATGGTCGCGTGCTGCTGGAAAAGACGCTGCAGCGCGAGGGCAAGACGGCGGTCAACCTGGAAGACCTCGCGCAGAAACTGGGCTTCGCCAAGCTGGAAGATTTCCTGCTGGCCGTCGGCAATGAACGGATGAGCCTGCGGCTGGTCGAGCAGGCGCTGCATGCGGACGACCCGCATCGGCACGCAACACCCGTCGATGAAGCGGTCGTGCCGCGCAAGAGCCGCGCATCGAGCGTTACGCAAGGTGCGAAGTCGAATGTGCTGGTGCTGGGCACCGAAGGCCTGCTGACGCAGATGGCAAGCTGCTGCAAGCCGGCGCCGCCGGATCCGATCGTCGGCTTCATCACCCGAGGCAAGGGCATCTCGATCCATCGCGCCAGCTGCAAGAACCTGTCGCAGATGCTGCTGCGCGCGCCGGAACGGATGATCCAGACCACCTGGGGTGATGTTGGCGGCGACACCGTCTATCCAGTGGATGTGTTCGTGCTGGCGCAGGACCGGCAGGGACTGCTGCGCGACATCTCCGACATCTTCCTGCGCGAGAAGATCAACGTGATCGGCGTATCGACCCGCAGCAGCAAGGGGCAGGCGACGATGTCCTTCACCGGCGAGATCGGCTCGACCGAACAGCTGCAGCGCGCGCTGAAGGTGATCGGTGACGTCAAGGGTGTCATCGAGGTCAGGCGGGTCTGATGGGAAGGGCTGTCGCGGCAGGGTATCGAAGGGTCGGGTGAAGAAATCAAAAAATGTTTCAGAAGGGTATTGGCAAGTTCGCGAGAAGCTGGCTATAATCTCGTTTCTTTAGGCGCGTAGCTCAGCTGGTTAGAGCACT
>CAZTIF010000093.1:0-13246 GCA_964613635.1 uncultured Bifidobacterium sp.
CCAACGCTACCCCATCAAAAAAAATGCCAGTCAGCTTAACTGACTGGCATTACGCATTGCGGGGGCTGTCGTTCGGGCCTGCCAGCGGCAGGCCTTTGCATTTTCAGTTTTTTACTGGCCGCCGAGCGCCTTGCGCACATCGAGATGCCCGGTGTCGTCGGCAATGTCGAGTGCCGTCTTGCCGCGGTTGTCCTTCAGCGCCGGGTCGGCGCCGTTTTCCAGCAGGGTCTTCACGGTCTTCGCATGCCCCTGCCCTGCGGCCCACATCAGCGCCGTCAACTCATTCGCATAGCGCGCATTGACGTCGACGCCGGCCTTCAGCAGCCGGGCGACCACCTCGGACTGTCCCTGCGCCGCCGCATACACCATCGCGGTTTTCTTCTGCTCGTCGGCCGCATGGACATCGACGCCGCGCGACAGCAGGCGCTCGACCAGCGCCAGATCGCCATTGAACGCCGCTGCCATCAACGGCGTGCCCTTCGCCGTGTTCGCGAGAGCCGCGTCCGCTCCCTTGTCGAGCAGGTAGTTCGCAATGTCCTGCCTGCGCGCCTTGATCGCCATCGCGAGCAGGCTGTCACCGATGCGGTTGCGAGAATTCAGGTTCGCACCGCCGCGCTCGATCAGGTCCTTTACCTTCGCCAGATTACCGGCGCGTACGGCCGCGAGCGCTTGCGCGTGGGGATTGTCGATTCCCTGCTGGGCAGCTGCTGCGGCGCAAAAAATCAATGCGGATAAGAATGTCAGGGTCTTGTTGAGAAATTTCATGTGAAAAGTCCTGAAACAGGGTATTTCATATTGCCATATGACGGAACAGGGACTACGATCTGCGGGCGCAATAATACGCAGTTTTTTATTGCGATCAATAAGAAGGCCCAGTGGCAACCGTAAACTGCGGTTGGCGCAGACTTGAAGTCTGAAACTGCGCCGTGCGGCCGAAGCGAACCGGAAGAGTTCGCTGGGCGAAAGAGTGAAATCCACCAAGAGAGGAAGCAAATGGCACTGAACAAGATGCTGAAGACGCTTGCCGCAACCAGCCTCGTTATCGCAGGCTCGGCTTACGCGCAAGAACCGATCGCGGGCGCGGGAATCAAGGCAAACCCGATGCCGAAGTTCTCCAACGTCACCCAGTCGATGCTGAACGAGTCGATCAAGGACGGCAAGAACTGGCTGCACCCGAACGGCAACTACGAGCAGACCCGTCACTACCCGGTCGCAGAGATCAACACCGCCAACGTCGCCAAGCTGCGCCCGGCATTCGTTTTCCAGACTGGCATCGTCGAGTCGATGGAAACCGCGCCGATCGTCGTCGATGGCGTGATGTTCGTCACGACCTCGTACAACCACGTGTACGCGATCAACGCCACCACCGGCGAACAGTACTGGCACTTCAAGCACAAGATCGGCCCGGTGTCGACCTACTGCTGCGGCCCGAACAACAAGGGCGTCGCCGTTTCCGAAGGCAAGCTCTTCATGGGCACGCTGGATGCGAAACTGGTCGCACTGGACGCGAAGACCGGCAAGCTGCTGTGGGAAACCGAAATCGCTGATCCGGAACTCGGCTACAGCGAAACGATGGCTCCGGCTGTCGTCGACGGCAAGGTGCTGATCGGCACCAACGGCGGTGAATACGGCGTGCGCGGCTTCGTGAAGGCGTATGACGCCAACACCGGCAAGCTGTCGTGGACCTTCCACACCATCCCGGAAAAGGGCCACGAAGGCGTCTGGGCAACCGCTGACGCAACCGGTCGCGACATGAAGCGCAACATCGCTGCGGAAAAGGCAGCGCTGGCCAAGAACGGCGGCGACTTCTACAAGACCCTCGGCGGCGGCGTCTGGATGACTCCGGCAGTCGACACCAAGACCAAGACCGTCTTCTTCGTGGTCGGCAACCCGTCGCCTGACCTGTACGGCGCAGAGCGTCCGGGTGACAACCTGTACACCGACTCGATCGTCGCTGTCGACCTCGAGACCGGCAAGTACAAGTGGCACTACCAGTATGTCGCACACGACGTGTGGGACCTGGATGCCGTCTCCCCGCCGATCCTGGTGGACGTGAAGGACAAGAACGGCAAGATGATCCCGGGCGTCATCCATGGCGGCAAGACCGGTCACATCTACGTTCATGACCGTCGCGACGGCAGCCTGATCCGCTTCTCGGAGCCGATGGTGTCGCAGGAAGGCCTGTGGACCCTGCCGACCGCACAAGGCGCACGCATGTCGCTGGGCGCGAACGGTGGCGTCGAATGGTCGCCGATGGCCTACAACCCGAAACTGCGTCTCGCATTCGCGGTCAACCTCGAACAGCCGATGACCTACCACGTCGAAGCTGCTGCCTATCCGGGCGGCAAGCTGTGGCTGGGTGGCGCGTTCAAGAACATCCCGGGTGAAGAGCAGTTCGGCAACGTGACCGCTGTGAACATCGACACCGGCAAGATCGCGTGGAAAGCACGCACCGATCAGCCGATGATTGGTGGCGCAATGTCGACCGCCGGCAATCTGGTGTTCGCGGGCGAAGGCAACGGCTGGTTCAAGGCGTATGACGCACGTACCGGCAAGGTCCTCTGGCAGTACCAGTGCGGCGCGGGCGTGAACGCCCCGGCGACCTCGTACACCGTCAACGGCAAGCAGTACATCGCCGTGGCTGCCGGTGGCAACACTCAGCTCGACTTCAAGCGCGGCAACAGCGTTTTCGTGTTCGCTCTATAATTCGGCTGCAGTACAAGGGGAGGCTGCCTGAGGGCAGCCTCTTTTTTTATTCATTCAGCGAATTAAGGTTTTGTCATGAAATTTAGAGCAGCATTGACCGCCTTCCTGGCGCTCGCTGCGCTTTGCGTGAACGCACAGGCGCAGGACGTCGAGGCCGGCAAGAAGAAGGCCGAAGCCTGCGTTGCCTGCCACGGCGCGAACGGCAACTCGCAGATGGGCGCTTTCCCGACCCTTGCGGGCCAGAACGACCGGTATATCTACCTGCAATTGCGCGACTACAAGGAAGGTCGCCGCAAGAACCCGATGATGTCGGCTGTCGCCGCCGGACTCGAGAAGCAGGACATGAAAGACCTGGCAGCGTACTTTGCATCGCAGAAGCAGACCCGTACCGGCTTCAAGGCCGACCAGGCCCGCATTGAAGCAGGTGCGAAGAAAGCGGAAGAATCACTGTGCGCGATGTGCCACCTCGGCGGCATGAAGGGCCAGAACGAAGTCCCGCGCCTCGCAGGCCAGCATCCCGATTACATCATTGCGCAGCTCAAGGCCTTCAAGGCACGCGAGCGCACCAACGACGCCGGCAACATGACCAGCCTCGCACAGACGCTGTCGGAAGACGACATGGTCAACCTCGCGCACTGGATCTCGAACCTGTACTGATCGTCAGGGAAGATCTTTGTCAAGCCGGCATTGCCGGCTTTTTTTTCGTCCGCGGCCGCGTCAGAAAACGTCCGTGTGCATCGCGTTGAGAATGGCCTCGATCGCCGGATGCTTGATCTTGCGCTCGTTGGAAATCGCATAGATCTGTTCGCGCACCTGCGACATCGCGCCGACTTCGACCGCGCCGAACTGCTCCAGCACGTCCTTCGCCAGCACGGAAGGTGCGGGAAACAGGCCGCGGCCTGCGCGCCCGAAGGTGAGCAGCAGCGCATTGTCATCGAACTCGCCGATCAGGTCGGGATGCACGTCATGCGACTCCAGCCAGTTGTCGATGCGGCCGCGCACCGCGTTGTTGCGGGTGGGGAGCAGCAAAGGCGCTGCGGTCAGGCTTTGCGGAAAGCCTTCGCGATAGCGCTCGGCCAGCGGCGGCAGCGCAAACAGGCTGATCTGCGTCTCGCCCAGCAGATGACTGAACACGCGCAATGACGAGCCGGGCGGCACGGGCCGGTCGGTCAGCATCACGTCGAGCTTGTGCACCGACAGCTTGCCCAGCAAGGACTCGAACTGCTCCTCATAGCAGATCAGGCGCACGCGCTGCGGCAGCGCCAGCGCCGCATCGAGCAGCCGTGATGCGATCAGCTTGGGCAGCGAATCGGAGATGCCGACGGTCAGCCGCAAGACCGGCTCGGCATCGATGTCGGACAGTGCCTCCTGCAGCTGTTCACCGAGCAGGAATATCTGGTCCGCATAGCGCAGCGCCGTCTGGCCCGCCTCGGTCAAAACCAGTCGGCGCCCCTGCGGCTTGAACAGCGCCTTGCCAACCGACTGCTCGAGCAGGGACAATTGGGCGCTGACGGTCTGAATGGCAAGACCCAGCCGCTCGGCGGCACGGGTCACGCTGCCTTCCTTGGCAACGACCCAGAAGTAATGCAGATGACGGAAGTTCAGGCTCAAGGCTTTACACCCTTCCAGATATTCGAAGCGACTTTCTGATTATCCATCGATTTTTAAGAAATTGCAGGATAGCCCTGTGAAGCGGGGTATCGTTACAATGCGGCTTGACCTTTGACCTCTCGGAGTGTGATGCATGTTGGAACTGCTGGCCGATCCACAAACCTGGATCGCTTTCGCGACCCTGACCGCGCTGGAGCTCGTGCTCGGCATCGACAACGTGATCTTCATCTCCATCCTGGTGGACAAGCTGCCGCCGGAGCGACGCGAGTTTGCGCGCAAGATCGGCCTGTTCGCGGCGATGTTCATGCGCATCGGCCTGCTGATGATGCTGGCCTGGATCGTCGGCCTGACCGAGCCGATGTTCAGCGTGCTCGGCAAGGGCGTCTCGGGACGCGACCTCGTGCTGATGTTCGGCGGCCTGTTCCTGCTCTGGAAGAGCGTCGGTGAGATTCACCAGACGCTCGAGGGCGCGCATGAACAGAAGCAGGGTTCGGTGCACGCGAGCTTCGGCGCCGTGATCGTGCAGATCATGCTGATCGACATCGTGTTCTCGCTGGACTCGATCATCACCGCCGTCGGCATGGTCGACGAAGTGGCGGTGATGATTGCCGCCGTCATTGTGTCGGTCGCGCTGATGATGCTGTTCGCCGGGGCCATCGGCCGCTTCGTGTCGGCGCACCCGACGATCAAGATGCTGGCGCTGTCCTTCCTGGTGGCCATCGGCGTCGTGCTGATCGCCGAAAGCTTTGGCACCCATGTACCGAAGGGCTACATTTACACGGCGATGGCGTTCTCCGTCATCGTCGAGATGCTGAACCTGCGCTTGCGCAAGCGCTCGACGCGTCCGGCCGAGCTGATTGCGTCAATCGCAGAGGAAGAGGAGGACGCAGGGAAGCGCTGAGCGTTGCGGGGCGCAACCTTGCGGTGGTGCGGAAGTCCAATCCGCGAATTTCTCACGGCGGAGGTAAGGCTATGCGTCTCGACCTGTATCGGCGTCCCGAAGCGGGCGGCAAGTATTCCTATCTGGCGGTGCTGGAGGGCAAACCGATTCCCGAAGAAGCCACCAACACCGACTGGCAGATCCTGGCCCTGGGCATGGATGTGTCGGACGAAGAGGATGCGATGCCCGATTATGCGATCGAACGGCCCTTCCAGCAGATCGGCAGCAAGGGCTACGCGATCACGAGCATGAAGCTGCTGTAGCGGCCGCTGATCGCGGCCACTGGCAGGCGGCTCACACCATGCCGGCAGCCGACAGTTCGGTCTTTACATACGCATAGAACACCGGGGCGGCGATCACGCCGGGAATGCCGAACAGCGCTTCCATTGCAAGCATCGCCGTCAGCAGTTCCCACGCGCGCGCATTGATCTGCGTGCCGATGATCTTCGCGTTCAGGAAATATTCGAGCTTGTGGATCACGACGAGGAACAGCAGCGACACCAGTGCGATCCCGAGCGAGTGCGACAGGCTGACGATCACGATCACGGTGTTCGAGATCAGGTTGCCGATCACGGGAAGCAGCCCGGCGATGAAGGTGATCAGGATCAGCGTCTTCACGAACGGCAGCTGCACGCCGGTGAGCGGCAGCACGACGGCGAGGAAGATGCCGGTGAACACGGCGTTGATCGCGGCGATGCGCACCTGTGCAAACACGATCTGCCTGAACGCGAGATGAAGGCGGACGATGCGCTGGTGCAGCGCCGCGGCCAGCGGCCGGTAGCGATGCACCTGGGTGGTGTCGTACAACGCAGCCATCGCGCCTATGACCATGCCAATCAGGATATGCACCAGCACGCGTCCGGTCTCCTGCCCGATCTGCGTGGCCTGCGACGCGTGCGCGCGCATCCAGCTCGTCAGCATTTGCTGCAGCGCCTCCGCGCTGGCCGGCAGGTGCGCTGCGAGCCACGGTGGAATCTGGCTGCGCGACGCATCAACCAGATCGGCAAGTTTCTTCAGCAGCACGGGCAGGCTGCCGGCGTCCGACAGGAAGAAGGACCACATCGCCCAGATAGCTGCCGTCAGCCCGAAGACGATGACCGAGCCCAGCGCCGCGACCGCGACGAGGCGCGCCTGCTGGCTGCCCAGCCGCCGCGCCAGCCTTGGCGCCAGCAGGTGCACCAGCGCATACACGAGCAGCCCGGAGTAGAGCGCGGCCAGCAATCCCGCCTTGAGCACGAGGAGCAAGGCCATGGCGGCCAGCAGCCAGGACGCTATCTGGGGAAGGTCGGCACGCGCTCGGTCTGTCATTTTTTGCGGGATTGGGCGGTCATAAAAAAGCCGCTCGCGTTTGACGCGAGCGGCTATTGCTCTGGCTCCGATTATTGCAGATACCGGCTGCCTGCGGCAGCTGGTATCTGCGGGCTTCAGGCCTGCTGGATGCCGGCGAGCAGCCAGCCCTGGTCGCCTGCCAGCGGCTTGGTCAGCACCCAGACCTCGCTGAAATGCTGGGTCGGCGCGTTCTCTTCCTCGCGGATCATGCCGCTGAAGCGCACGCTGGCCAGATGCTCGACGCCGTTCGATTCCACACCCAGCATCTCCGCATCGATCGTCACGACATCCGTGTGGTTCGCGGACGCGCCGCGCTCGGACAGCTGCATCTTCAGCTCGGCGAACATCTCCGGCGTGGTGAACTCGCGGATGTCATTGACATCGGCGCGATCCCAGGCGGCCTGCATGCGGATGAAGTTGGTCTTCGCATGGCGCAGGAAGCCTGCGACATCGAAGCCTTCCGGCACCGCCGGCTGTGCCGCGAACTGCGGTGCTCCCGAAGCCGGTGCGGCACCGAGGTTGGCGCCGATTTCCGGCGTGCTGCCGGTATCCGGCGTGATGTTGCGCTCCATCGGTCCCGCGTAAGCCGGGGTAGGCTCCTGTCGGCGCTTGAGCATGCGATAGATGAACATCGCCGCAAACGCCAGCAGCATCACCATCAGCACCGTGCTGATCATGCCGGCCAGCTCACCGCCGAGGCCGAAGTGCGACAGCAAGGCGCCCAGGCCAAGACCCAGCAGCGCGCCGCCGAGAATGCCCTTCCAGGGGCTGGCCGGCTTCGGCGCAGGCGCGCCCGGCTGCGCGGGACGCGGCGCAGGTGCCATCTGGTTAGGGCTTTGCGGCGTGGCCTGCCGGCTGAAACTCGGCGACGATTTGCCGAAGGAGCCGCCGCCGCCAAGTCGCTTGGCTTCAGCGCCGGACATCGCCACGGTGAATCCCATCAGCGCGACCACCAGGGCGGTCAGGAATTTTTTCATACAGCCTCCAATATGCTTACGGGCAGAAATACGCCTGCCCCGTTCGTTTTGTCATGCAGATGCGATTCTATGCAAGCGCCGCGAATAAAAAAACAGGATTGAAAAGAAAATCTGATTCGTAAAAAAGGGAACACGGAACAAGCGTCCGTGACGCGCGAAGAACCTTTCCCCGTGGCCGGACTCTTTCAATCCACTTCCACGCGCACGACAAGACTAGTCTTCTGGCAATATTCTATCGAGACACAGATCATCATAGCTGCAGGCTATTTGATCTATAAAAACTATCAAATTTACGAATCCATAGTTGATCACTATCATTCACTCATCTGCTCACCAACCGAAGGAGAACTAGCATGTCCATCGTCAATTCCACCGTCAAACCGTTCAAGACCCAGGCTTACCACAACGGCAAGTTTGTTGAAGTTACCGACGCCGACCTGAAGGGCAAGTGGTCCGTGGTGTTCTTCTACCCGGCCGACTTCACCTTCGTCTGCCCGACCGAACTCGGCGACCTCGCCGACAACTACGACACGTTCAAGTCGCTGGGCGTCGAAATCTACGCCGTGTCGACCGACACGCACTTCTCGCACAAGGCATGGCACGACACGTCGGAGACCATCGGCAAGATCCGTTACCCGATGCTGGGCGACCCGACCGGCGCCATCACGCGCAACTTCGAAGTGATGATCGAGGAAGCCGGCCTGGCGCTGCGCGGTACCTTCGTGATCAACCCGGAAGGCCAGATCAAGCTGTGCGAAGTGCACGACGACGGCATCGGCCGTGACGCAAAAGAGCTGCTGCGCAAAGTGCAGGCTGCCCAATACGTCGCTGCGCATCCGGGTCAGGTCTGCCCGGCGAAGTGGACCCCGGGTGCAGAGACCCTGGCTCCGTCGCTCGACCTGGTCGGCAAGATCTAAGCCTTATCTCCCCCTGTGGTACCGGGGCGCCGCGCGAGCGGCGCCCCTCGCAAAACCTAGCAAAACCCGGTTCATCAAGCTCACGAGGCCATCATGCTGGACACCGCCATCAAGACCCAATTGCAAGCCTATCTCGGCAAAGTCACGCACGATGTGGAAATCTCCGCATCGCTCGACGACGGCGAGAAATCTCAGGAAATGCGCGCCATGCTGCAGGAAATCACTGCACTGTCGCCGCGCCTGTCCTACCGCGAAAGCAATGAAGACAACGAGCGCAAGCCGTCGTTCGCATTGAACCGTGCCGGCAGCAGCATGGGCGTGCGGTTTGCCGGCATCCCGATGGGTCACGAGTTCACGTCGCTGGTCCTGGCGCTCTTGCAAGTGGGTGGCCATCCTCCGAAAGCGAGCGACGACGTGCTCGAGCAGATCCGCAACCTCGAGGGCGAGTATGTATTCGAGACCTATATCTCGCTGTCCTGCCAGAACTGCCCGGAAGTCGTGCAGGCGCTGAACCTGATGTCGGTGATTAACCCGAACATCCGCCACACAATGATCGATGGCGCGCTGTTCCAGGACGAAGTGAACGCACGCCAGATCATGGCCGTGCCGACCATCTTCCTGAACGGCCAGAACTTCGGCCAGGGCCGCATGGAGCTGGAAGAAATCCTCGCAAAGATCGACACCGGTGCCGTGGCGCGCGAGGCGGCGAAGATTGCGAAGAAGGACGTGTTCGACGTGCTCGTCGTCGGCGGCGGCCCGGCCGGCGCGGCGGCGGCGATCTACGCGGCACGCAAGGGCATTCGCACCGGCGTGGTGGCGGAGCGCTTCGGCGGCCAGGTGCTCGACACGATGGGCATCGAGAACTTCATCTCGGTGAAGGAAACCGAAGGCCCGAAACTGGTTGCGGCGCTCGAGCAGCATGTGAAGTCGTATGAAGTAGATGTGATGAACCTGCAGCGCGCCGCCGCGCTGGTGCCGGGCGAGCTGATCGAAGTGAAGCTCGAGAGCGGTGCGAGCCTGAAGGCGAAATCCGTGATCATCGCCACCGGCGCGCGCTGGCGCGAGCTGAACGTGCCGGGCGAGAAGGAATACCGGAACAAGGGCGTGGCTTACTGCCCGCACTGCGACGGCCCGCTGTTCAAGGGCAAGCGCGTGTCGGTCGTTGGCGGCGGCAACTCCGGCGTCGAGGCAGCAATCGATCTCGCAGGCATCGTCGGCCATGTGACGCTGCTCGAGTTCGACTCGAAGCTGCGTGCCGATGAAGTCCTGCAGCGCAAGCTGCGCAGTCTGCCGAACGTCACCGTGATCACCGATGCGCAAACCACCGAAGTGACCGGCGACGGCAGCAAGGTGAACGGCATGCGCTACACCGATCGCAAGAGCGGTGAATCGAAGTCGATTGAACTCGAAGGCATCTTCGTGCAGATCGGCCTGCTGCCGAATACCGATTGGATCAAGGGCACGGTCGCGCTGTCGAAGCACGGCGAGATCGAAGTCGACGCCAAGGGCCAGACCTCGGTGCCGGGCGTGTTCGCCGCCGGTGACGTGACGACTGTCCCGTACAAGCAGATCATCATCGCGATGGGCGAGGGATCGAAAGCGGCACTCAGCGCGTTCGACCACCTGATCCGGACCTCGGCGCCTGCCGAGCCGGCGCAGAAGCTGGCCGCCTGATCGTCAGATCAGCCTTGAAAAGACAACGCCCTCCGACCGGAGGGCGTTGTTCTTTGCGGGGCCGATCAGTGATTGTCGCTGCCTGAAGCACCGTCACCGTCGCTGCCGTCAGCACTCAAATCCAACTCGCTCAGGAGCAATTCGATCTCCTGATCGGAAGAGGTGCTCTGATCCGGCAAAGCATCATCGCTGGCATGCAGCATCTCGTTCAGGTACTGGACATGAATGCCGTTCTGCGCAAGGTCCGTCTCATAAGCCAGCTTCACCGCCTTCGCGATCTCGCGGCCCTTGCAGTGCAGGTTCAGCGGGGTGGAAGCGGACCGGTTGCAAAGCCTGACAGCGTCGAGTATCAGCGCCATGCATTCCGGCGCCACCTTGTTCGCGGAAATTTCAATGGTGATGCCGGATTTGAATTTGCGGATCGCGTCAGCCAGCTGCCCGGCCTTTTCCCTGTTCAGAACGTCATACATCAGCGCGAACTGGCAACTGTCGACCATATGTTCTGCGCAGGCGGTGAGCAGGTTCAGGCCGACATCGATATTTTTCCCAGCCGGGCGAAAGCTGTCCTCGGCGATCTTGACGAAGCACACCACCGGATGCGCTGCCATCTCTTTCGCAATGTCCCGCGCATCCTGCAAAGCATAATTTTCAGGCCCCATCACCAGCGCGAGGTAACTGCCTCGCTGCGTTACGCTGATCGCCTGGATCAGGAATTCAGCATCGTTGATCTTCGCCGAGAAATCGAACACGGTCAGGAAGCCCGCGCGCTTTGCCAGAATCTGGCCAAACTCCGGCGACCATCTGAAGTCCGCATCGACAGCTACCGTGGCCGGGACACTCAAGCGCAGGCGCGGGTCATGAATGTCGGTTGCATCACCCGCTGCCCAATTCCTGGCCCACCGCTCCAGCTGCTCTACCGAACGCCATCCGATCTTTTCCTTTGCGTGCTGGACAGGCGTCAGGCCATAGCAAGCGGCGTAACGGTTGTGCTCGAAGTCCAGCCGAAAACGACGACCTTCGAACGTATCCTCGATATGGTGCCGGACGCGCAAGTGCCAGTAGTTGCAGGTCAGTCCGAGCCGCAGCAGCGGGCTGCCGGACTGTGCATCGCCCGACAGTGCCGACAGTATCAATGCCTCCAGCTCATGCGGCAGCTGTGCAAAATCGGCGTCCGTTTGCACTGAACGATATCGCTGCAGCATGCGCGGCATCGCGCCGGCAGCATCATCGGCTTGCGTCGCATCGCGGAACAGTGATGCACTGGCGTTGCGCTCGATGTGTGAAAGGCTAGCGGCTGTGCGGAGTGCCATAGGAGAATCCTCATCGAATCGGTAGGGCGGGAAGGGGCAGCGGAATGGGCTTCCGACTTGCCGAACCAGCCGGTTTCGGAACACCCTCTCAGGGCAGGTTCCGGCAGGGATTCATGGTCACGGCGCTGTGCATGGCACAAAAAAAACGCCGGACGCGATGTCCGGCGTTTTCGTTCAGGCGTTTGAAGCTCAGGCGCCATGCATGCAGCCGCGAATCAGTGTTCATCATCCGATTGGGCGTCATCCGAACTTTCGAAGCCCGAGACGGATTCGCTGGTCGTCGAAAATTCGCTGTCATGCTCGTCATCGGCCGAAGACGGATCGCCGACCACTTCGGAGCTTTCGTCGCTGTCGTCCAGATAGATGACAAGCTCATTGCTGGATTCATCCGCATCGCTGGAGAGAGCACTGCCGTCGTCCGAATCCTCGATGTTCATGTCATTCAATTGTTGCCTGAACGTTTCCGCCACCGAGAGCTGGATGTAGATTCCCTCGCTTTCCAGGCCGGCGTGGCCAGCGTTGCGAAAATCGGCCTGTCCCAGGTTCTCGGCACCGAAGTCGAGAGCCAACTCCTGATGGCGCGCGTTCTTCACGGCGCGCACGGCATCGAACAGCTTGCAGGCGTCCTGTACCGAAGCCCTGTCCTCGTCCACGCTCAGCATGCGAACGCCGGCCGGCAGCGCGAGCATCATTGCGTGCAGTTGATCGCTGCCTTGTTCGGTGAGCTTGCAGGACTCAAAGGCAAGCGACCGGATTCCGGTGTCTTCTTTTGCGATGCACGCGAGCCAGCTGGCGACCTGTTCGCTGTTGCCGCTGTCATTTTGTGCACGGAGGCCGAGGTGGCACACGACCGGATGATCAGCGATGGCCTTGCACAGCGCTGCTCCGTCCAGCGCCGAGAGTTCGCTGGAGTCTATCTTCAGGGCGACATACCCTCCGCGCGGAATCTGCCGTATGGCCGCGATGATGCCGCCGATATCGGCTTTGCGTACACCATCGAAGGCCAATACGGTGAGCTTTCCCTTGCGGGATGCCAGCGCGGCCTGCATCGGTTCGGTCAGCCATGTCACGCCTGCCCGCAGGTCCAGGTACACCGGTTTCGGATTCGACTTCAGCTGGGTGGCGCAATGCTTGAGCTCTTTGGTGTTTGCTTTGTCGATGTACACCAGAATTGCACCGCGCTTCATGAGTCTCCTGAATGCCAGCTCCGGCGTTTGACCGTTAGCCTCGACGAAGTGCTGGACTTCGACCTCGCGCCTGAGGGCCTTGCCGTGCGTGCCGTCGAAGTAATCGCGAACCCTGAGGTTCCAGTGCTGGCAGCTCAGGCCCATGTTGCGCACCGATTGTGCGGACTGTACTGGCGTTGAGCTGCCGGCCACCCAGTGCAGGAGCAGGGTTTGCACTTCGCCCGGAAATCCGAATCCCTGGTCCGCAGGACGTGCGGCCTGCCCCTTTGCATGCATCGTGGGGGAGGCGTCATTGTTGCCGCCGGCGGGAAGAATGGTGGAGGCCTGTGGCAGCGGGTTCGTCGCTACCGGAGTGCAAGTCTCGGCGGGATGGCGAGTGACGGTCGAAAGGGACATCGGGATCTCCTGTGGCGGGCAAAGAAAACTGCGGAAAGCTGCAGAAAAATGCGGACAACTGCAGGAAACCGCGAGGCACTGTGGCCATGCAATGCTGCATGGCAGCCACGCTTGGGAACCCCCGCCCAGGGATGGGTTCCGGTGCTTGCCAGACCGCTGGCATGAACCGTCACACGAAAAAAAACGCCCCGCGAGTGCG
>CAZTIF010000094.1:0-13040 GCA_964613635.1 uncultured Bifidobacterium sp.
CGCCATGCGCACCCGACGCAGGGCCTGCTCGACATGTACACGATCCGCCACTACAAGCAGGACTTCAGCAAGCTGACGGTGGCCATCGTCGGCGACATCCTGCACAGCCGCGTCGCGCGCTCCGACATCCACGGGCTGACCACGCTGGGCGTGCCCGAGGTGCGCGCGATCGGCCCGCGCACGCTGCTGCCGGGCGGTCTGGAGCAGATGGGCGTGCGCGTCTTTACCGACATGAACGAAGGCCTGAAGGGCGTCGACGTGATCATCATGCTGCGCCTGCAGAACGAGCGCATGACCGGCGCGCTGCTGCCGTCCGCGCAGGAATACTTCAAGAGCTACGGCCTGACGCCCGAGCGCCTCGCATTGGCCAAGCCGGACGCGATCGTGATGCACCCGGGGCCGATGAACCGCGGCGTCGAGATCGATTCGGCCGTGGCCGACGGCGCGCAGGCGGTGATCCTGCCGCAGGTGACCTTCGGCATCGCGGTGCGCATGGCGGTGATGAGCATGCTGGCCGGCGCCTGAGCGGCAGCGACGAGACAAGACAATGAGCATGAAACTGCATATAAAAAATGGCCGTGTGGTCGATCCGGCGAACAAGATCGACGCAGTGCAGGATGTATTCGTCGCCGACGGCCGCATTGCTGCGATCGGCGCTGCGCCGGCCGGCTTCGTTGCGGAACAGGTGATCGATGCGAGCGGGCTGGTGGTCGCGCCCGGGCTGGTCGATCTGTCGGCACGGCTGCGCGAGCCGGGCTATGAATACAAGGCGACGCTGGAGTCCGAGCTGAACGCGGCGCTGGCCGGCGGCGTCACCACGCTGCTGTGCCCGCCCGACACCGACCCGGTGCTCGACGAGCCGGGCCTGGTCGAAATGCTGGTGCACCGCGCGCGCAGCCTGAACCAGTCGCATGTGTATCCGCTGGGTGCGCTGACGGTCGGCCTGAAGGGCCAGGAGCTGACCGAGATGGCCGAGCTGACCGAGGCCGGCTGCGTCGGCTTCTCGCAGGCGGAAGACACGATCAATGACAGCACCGTGCTGCTGCGCGCGATGCAGTACGCGAAGACCTTCGGCTACACCGTCTGGCTGCGTCCGCAGGATCCGCACCTCGGCAAGGGCGGCGTCGCGCACGGCGGTCCGCTGGCGTCGCGGCTGGGCCTGTCGGGCGTGCCGGTGATCAGCGAGACGATTGCGTTGCACACCATTTTCGAGCTGATGCGCACGACCGGCGCGCGCGTGCACCTGTGCCGGCTGTCGTCGGCGGCCGGCATCGCGCTGGTGCGCGCTGCGCGTGCCGAAGGCCTGCCCGTCACCTGCGACGTCGGTGCGCACCATGTGCACATGACCGACCTCGACATCGGATTCTTCGATCCTAACGCGCGGCTGGTGCCGCCGCTGCGCAGTCAGCGCGACCGCGATGCGATCCGCGAGGGCCTGCTCGACGGCACCATCGATGCGATCTGTTCCGACCACACGCCGCTGGATGACGAAGAGAAGCTGCTGCCGTTCGGCGAGGCATCGCCGGGCGCGACCGGCCTCGAGCTGCTGCTGTCGCTGGCGCTGAAGTGGGCCGACGAATGCAAGCCGGGCAAGGAGGCTGTTCCGACCGCGCTGGCACGCATCGGCTGCGAAGCCGCGCGCGTTGCCGGCCTGCCGGCCGGCACGCTGTCGGTCGGCAGCGTTGCCGACCTGTGCGTATTCGATCCGGCTGCGCGCTGGAAGGTCGAGGCCGCCGCGCTGCGCAGCCAGGGCCGTCACACGCCTTTCCTCGGCTACGAGCTGCCGGGGCTGGTGCGGCATACCATCGTGTCCGGCCGGTTGGCCTTCTCGCGCTGAGCCATGCCCTGGTTCGGTCTGGCACGGGTGGCCGTGCATCTGGCGGTCGGCCTGTGGAAGGTCGCGGTGCTGTTCCCGCTGCTCGATGCAGAAGCGCGCGAGCGGCGCGTGCAGCGCTGGTCACGGCAGCTGGTGGGCATCTGCGGCGTGAAGATGATGTTCGACCACACTCGGCAGGTGGCGCCGGCGTCGCCGGCGCTGATCATCTGCAACCACATTTCGTGGCTCGACATTTTCGTGATCAATGCGCTGCATCCCTGCCGCTTCGTCGCGAAGTCCGACATCCGCAGCTGGCCCCTGATCGGCTGGCTATGCGCGCATACCGGCACCATCTTCATCTCGCGCGGCAAGGCGCGTGACGTCCGGCGCATCTACGAAGGTCTGGTGACGAGCATTCATGACGGCGAGCGCGTCGCCTTCTTCCCCGAAGGCACGACTGCGCCGCAGGGCACGGTGCTGCCTTTCCATGCGAACCTGTTCGAGGCGGCGATCGAGGCGGAGGTGCCGGTGCAGCCGTATGCGATTCGTTATGTCGATGCCGGCGGCGCGCTGCATACGTCAGCCGATTTCATCGGCGAGATGAGCTTCGTCGAGAGCATGATTGCGATCATGAAGAGCGGCGGGATGACGGCTGAACTGATACGGCTGCCGCAGATGGCGACCGAAGGCGCGCATCGGCGCGAGCTGGCGGTGGCTGCTCGCGAAGTGATTGCCGGTGTGTTGCTGCCGGCTTCCGATGTGCCTGTCGCTTCTTCTGAAGTTCGCTGAATGCGACGATGGATTCCGGCTTGCGCCGGAATGACGATTTTGCGGGAGGCGGCTTCTCAAACTTCATCGCAGCGCAGGCCCAGCCCCAGTCAGTTGAGCTAACGCTCCAAAGTCGCTGGATCCCGGCCTGCGCCGGGATGACGCTTTTTAGGACGTCGACCTCCCAACCGTCGTCCCGGCGCAGGGTGAGACGGGGGTTTCGCAGTGTATTCACTGCGCCCGTCGAAGCGGACAGGCTTGCAAGCCTGTCCGTGGCCCGAAGGGGGACCCAGCGACTTTCAGATGTCTCATTCATCGTGACGAAGCCGCACCGCCTCCCGCGCCATCCACGCTGAAAATCACCCCCCCGGCGCCTGATGCTGCGGACAATCCACCTGCACCAGCAAGCGATCCCGCAAGCGCATCGCGCTGAGCTTCCCGCCCCAGACACAGCCGCTGTCCAACCCGATCAGGTCAGCCCGCTGCACCAGCCCCAGCGTTGACCAGTGCCCGAACACCACCGGCACGCCGGCCGTGCGACGTCCCGGCACGTCGAACCATGGCAGGTAACCCGGCGGCGGCAGGCCGGGGCCTTCCTTGGTCGCGAATTCCATCGTGCCGTCGGCCGTGCAGAAGCGCAGCCGCGTCAGCGCATTCACGATGCAGCGCATCCTGTCCGCCCCTTCAAGCGCGTCATCCCAGCGCGCCGGCTCGTTGCCGTACATCGTGCGCAGGAAGTCCGGCCAGTCGTCGCCTTGCAGCCTGGCCTCGACTTCGGCCGACAGCGCCAGCACCTGCGCCGCCGTCCACTGCGGCAGCACGCCCGCATGCACGACCAGGTGGCCATCGGCCATCAGCGCCAGCGGCTGGCGCCGCAACCAGTCGAGCAAGGCATCGCGGTCCGGCGCGGCGAGGATGTCGGCGATCGTGTCGCTGCGCGACGGCGCGCGCACGCCGTGCGACGCGGCCAGCAGGTGCAGGTCGTGGTTGCCGAGCACGGTGCGTACGCGCCCGCCCATGCCGGCCAGCAGGCGCAGCGTACGCAGCGATTCCGGGCCGCGGTTGACGAGGTCGCCGACGAACACCAGCGGCGCGCCGGGCGAGGTGGCATCAATACGCTCGAGCAGGCGCTCGAGCTGGGCGGCGCAGCCTTGCAGGTCGCCGATCGCAAACAGGTCCATTCCGGAGCAAAAATTATGGGCAGCCGCCATTGTAGTTCGCGGAACCGGCCGGTCGCTCGCGTAAAATGCGGTCTTCCCCGTGTAACGGATTAGCGAACCTGCAAGGTCCCGAATGATTCTCGTCACTGGCGGTGCCGGCTTCATCGGCGCCAACTTCGTGCTGGACTGGCTGGCCGCGGGCGGCGAGCCGGTCGTCAACCTCGACAAGCTCACCTACGCCGGCAATCCGGACAATCTCGCGCCATTGCAAGGCGATCCGCGCCATGTGTTTGTACACGGCGACATCGGCGACCGCGCGTTGGTGTCCGCGCTGCTCGAGCGCCATCAGCCGCGTGCGATCGTGCACTTTGCGGCCGAGAGCCATGTCGACCGCTCGATCCATGGTCCGGGCGACTTCATCCGCACCAACGTCGACGGCACCTTCAGCCTGCTGGAAGCATCGCGCGCCTATCTGGCGGCGCTGGATGAATCGCGCCGTGCGGCCTTCCGCTTCCTGCACGTGTCGACCGACGAGGTCTACGGCACGCTGTCGCCCACCGACCCGCCGTTCTCCGAGAGCACGGCTTTCGCGCCGAACAGTCCTTACTCGGCATCGAAGGCCGCGTCCGACCATCTGGTACGCGCCTGGCACCATACCTACGGCCTGCCTGTCCTGACCGGCAACTGCTCGAACAACTACGGCCCTCTGCAATTCCCCGAAAAGCTGATACCGCTGATGATCGCCAACGCGCTCGCCGGCAAGCCGCTGCCGGTGTACGGCGACGGCCGGCAGGTGCGCGACTGGCTGTATGTCGGCGACCACTGCGCGGCGCTGCGCCGCGTGCTCGAGGCCGGCACGCCCGGCGAGACCTACAACATCGGCGGCTGGAACGAGAAGGCCAACATCGATGTCGTGCAGACGCTGTGCGCGCTGCTGGACGAACTGAAACCGGCCGCCCGCTCGTATCGTGAGCAGATCGCATTCGTCACCGATCGTCCCGGTCACGATCGCCGCTATGCGATCGACGCGCGCAAGATCGAGCGCGAGCTTGGCTGGCGGCCGGCCGAAACTTTCGAGACCGGCCTGCGCAAGACCGTGCAGTGGTACCTCGACCATCAGGACTGGGTGCGCAACATACAGTCCGGCGAATACCAGCAATGGATCAATAAAAATTACGCGCAACGCGCGGGGAGCCCTGCATGAGCCGTCGCGGCATCATTCTCGCCGGCGGTTCCGGCACCCGGCTGTATCCGGTCACCACGGCCGTATCGAAGCAACTGCTGCCGGTGTACGACAAGCCGATGATCTATTACCCGCTGACCACGCTGATGCTGGCCGGCATACGCGAGATCCTGCTGATCTCGACGCCGCAGGACACGCCGCGCTTCGAGCAGCTGCTCGGCGACGGCAGCCAGTGGGGCATCGACATCCGCTATGCGGTGCAGCCTTCGCCGGACGGCCTGGCGCAGGCCTTCATCATCGGCCGCGAGTTCGTAGCCGACCGTCCGTCCGCGCTGATCCTTGGCGACAACCTGTATTACGGTCATGAGCTCGATGCGAAGCTGAATGCGGCGAACCGCCGCGAGCAGGGCGCGACCGTCTTCGCGTATCACGTGACCGACCCCGAACGTTACGGCGTGGTCGGTTTCGATGCGCAGCGGCGCGCCGTCAGCATCGAGGAAAAGCCGGCGCAGCCGAAGTCCAACTACGCGGTCACGGGTCTGTACTTCTATGACACGCAGGTATGCGACATCGCCGCATCGATCAAGCCGTCCGCGCGCGGCGAGCTCGAGATCACCGACGTGAACCGCATCTACCTTGAACGCAGCGAGCTGCAGGTCGAGGTGATGGGGCGCGGCATGGCGTGGCTCGACACCGGCACGCACGAGTCGATGCTCGAGGCCGGGCAATTCATCGCCACGCTGGAGAAGCGGCAGGGGCTGAAGGTCGCCTGCCCGGAGGAAGTCGCGTTCCGCAAGCGTTACATCGATGCGGCGCAGTTGGAGCGGCTGGCCGAACCGATGAAGAAGAATTCCTATGGCCAGTACCTGCTGCGGCTGTTGAACGAAACCGTGTTCTGATCCATGAAAGTCATTCGTACTGCCATTCCCGACGTGATGATCATCGAGCCGACCGTGTTCGGCGATGCGCGCGGTTTCTTTTTCGAAAGCTACAACCAGCGCCGCTTCGAGGAATTGACCGGCATCACCGCGACCTTCGTGCAGGACAATCACTCGCGCTCCGCGCAGGGTGTGCTGCGCGGCCTGCACTACCAGATCCGCCAGCCGCAGGGCAAGCTGGTGCGCGTGCTCGCCGGCGAGATCGTCGATGTCTGCGTGGACCTGCGCCGCAGTTCGCCGACCTTTGGTCGCTCCGTCAGCGTGACGCTGTCGGGAGACAACCATCGCCAGGTCTGGGTGCCGCCGGGCTTCGCGCACGGCTTCGTGGTGATCAGCGCGACGGCCGATGTCGCCTACAAGGCCACCGATTACTACGCGCCCGAACATGAGCGCACGCTGCTGTGGAACGACCCGGCGCTGGGCATCGTCTGGACGCTCGACGGCGAGCCGCTGCTGTCGGCGAAGGACCGCACCGGCGTCCCGCTGGCGCAGGCCGAGACCTACGCATGAGGATTGTCGTCACCGGACGCAACGGCCAGGTCGGCGGTGCGCTGCTGCGCTCGCTCGACGGGCTCGGCGAAGTGATCGCGCTCGATCGCGCACAGCTTGACCTCAGTGATGCCGACGCAATCCGCACGGCGCTGCGCGAGCTGCAGCCATCGATCGTGATCAATGCCGCTGCGTATACCGCCGTCGATCCAGCCGAATCCGACGAGGCGACGGCCTTTCGCATCAATGCCGACGCACCGCGCGTGATCGCCGAAGAGGCCGAACGGCTCGGCGCGGCGCTGATCCATTACTCGACCGATTATGTGTTCGACGGCAGCAAGGACGGCCCGTGGCTGGAAGACGATGTGCCTGCGCCGCTGTCCGCCTATGGCCGCAGCAAGCTGGCCGGCGAGCAGGCGATTGCGGCAGTCGGCGGCACGCACCTGATCCTGCGTTGCAGCTGGGTGTACGGACTGACCGGCAAGAATTTCCTGCTGACCATGCTGAAACTGGCCGAGACGCGCGATACGCTGTCCATCGTCGATGATCAGGTCGGCGCGCCGACCTGGAGCCGCACGATTGCCGACGCGACCGCGGGCATCATCCGCGACGCAGGTGAGCCGGCGCAGCTTGCCGCGCACACGGGCATCTATCATCTGTGCGCGGGCGGCCATACCAGCTGGCATGGCTTCGCGCAGGCGATCTTTGCGCACCCGTCGGTGACGAAGCGGCCGGCGCTGCACCCGATACCGACAGCCGGGTATCCGACGCCGGCCACGCGTCCGAAGAACTCGATGCTGAACACTGACAAATTCCGCCGCAGCTTTGGCGACCTGCCCGCGTGGGACCACGCGCTGGCCGAGTGCCTGCGAGGGCGCGGCGAACGATGATGAAAGCTTGAACCGATGGCGAACGCAACACTCACACCCGGCATTTTCAAGGCCTACGACATCCGCGGCGTGCTCGGCAGCACGCTGGATGCAACGATCGCGCGGCAGGTGGGCCTGGCCTTCGGCTCGACCGCGCTGGAGAGGGGCGAGCAGACCGTGGTGATTGGCCGCGATGGCCGCCTGTCCGGCCCGGAACTGTCGAGCGCGCTGGCAGCAGGCCTGCAGGCGGCTGGCGTCGACGTGATCGACGTCGGCATGGTCGCCACGCCGATGCTGTACTTCGCGACGTATGCGCTCGGCGCGCACAGCGGCATCATGGTCACCGGCAGCCACAATCCGCCGGACTACAACGGTTTCAAGATGGTGCTGGCCGGCGAGGCCATTTACGGTGAGGCGATACAGCAGCTGTACCGGCGCATCGTCGCCGGCGATTACCGCAGCGGCAGCGGCGGCTATCGGCAGCACGATGTGCGCGCCGCCTATCTGGAACGCATCCTGTCCGACGTGAAGCTGGCGCGCCCGATGAAGATCGCGATCGACTGCGGCAACGGCGTGGCCGGCAGCGTCGCCGGCGAGCTTTACCGTGGACTCGGTTGCGAAGTGACCGAGCTGTTCTGCGAAGTCGACGGCACCTTCCCGAACCACCATCCGGATCCGGCGCACCTCGAGAACCTCGAAGACCTGATCCGTGAGCTGGCCAGCGGCGACGCCGAGATCGGCCTGGCTTTCGATGGTGACGGCGACCGCCTTGGCGTGGTCACCAAGGACGGGCAGGTGATTTTCCCGGACCGTCAGCTGATGCTGTTCGCGCAGGACGTGCTGACCCGCCATCCGGGCGGCACCATCCTGTACGACGTGAAGTGCACGCGTCATATCGCGCCGGTGGTCAGCGCGGCCGGCGGCAAGCCGCTGATGTGTCAGACCGGCCATTCGCTGGTGAAGGCGAAGATGCGCGAGACCGGCGCACCGTTCGGCGGCGAGATGAGCGGCCACCTGTTCTTCAAGGACCGCTGGTACGGCTTCGATGATGGCCTGTATGCCGGCGCGCGCCTGCTCGAGCTGGCCAGTCGCATGGCCGACATCACGCAGACGCTGAATGCGCTGCCGCAGTCGAAGTCGACGCCGGAGCTGCAGGTGCGTCTGGCCGAAGGAGAAAACCACGCGCTGGTCGCGCGGCTGCAGAAAGAGGCGCAGTGGCCGGGCGCGTCGCAGGTGCTTACCATCGACGGCGTGCGCGTCGAATATCCGGACGGCTTCGGCCTGTGCCGCGCGTCGAATACCACGCCGGTGCTGGTGCTGCGCTTCGAGGCCGAGGATGACGCCGCATTGCTGCGTATCCAGCAGGCGGTCGGTGGCGCTATCCTGCAGGTCAAGCCGGACGCGGCGCTGCCTTTCTGAGACCTGCATGCCGAATTTTTTGCTGCGCCTGTACTCGCTGCTTTGGTGGGGCATGCTGCCGTTTGCATTGCTGCGGCTGTGGTGGCGCGGCCTGCGCGAGCCGGGCTACCGCGCGCACATCGGCGAGCGTCTTGGTCGCCATGCCGGGCAGCCGGCAGCGCCGCTGATCTGGCTGCATGCGGTGTCGGTCGGCGAGACGCGCGCGGCCGAGCCGCTGGTGCATGCGCTGCTCGACGCCTTCCCCGATCACCAGCTGCTGCTGACCCACATGACCGCGACCGGCCGTGCCACCGGCAAGGCGCTGTTCGGCAAGGAGCCGCGCGTGAGCCAGGCCTGGCTGCCGTATGACACGCTGACGATGACGGCGAGTTTCGTGCGCCACTTCCGTCCGCGTCTCTGTGTGCTGATGGAGACCGAGGTCTGGCCGGCGCTGATCGCCTCCTGCGCCGCCGCAGGCGTGCCGGTCGCGCTGGTGAATGCGCGGCTGTCCGAACGTTCGCTGCGGCGCGGCCAGCGTTTCGACGGCTTGCTCGGCGCTGCTGCACGGCAGATCACGCGGGTGGCCGCGCAAACCGAAGCGGATGCGCAGCGGCTGAAGGCAATGGGCGCGCGCGACGTGCAGGTGACCGGCAACCTGAAGTTTGACGTGGCGGTGCCGGACGCGATGCGCAGTGCCGGGCTGGCGTTGCGGGAACAGATCGGCAAGCGTCCGGTCTTGCTGTGTGCGAGCACGCGCGAGGGCGAGGAGGCGCTGCTGCTGGACGCCTACATGCGCGCGACCTTGCCGTCCGACTTCCTGCTGATGATCGTGCCGCGCCATCCGCAGCGCTTCGACGAGGTAGCGAAGCTGTTCACCGACCAGGGCTTGCGCGTGCAGCGCAAGTCGCAGCTGGGCGAGGGCGGCGTGCGGGCGGATGCGCAGCTGCTGGTCGGCGACACGATGGGCGAGATGTTTGCTTACTACACCGCCTGCGACTTCGCGTTCATCGGCGGCAGCCTGCTGCCGCTCGGCGGGCAAAATCTCATCGAGGCCTGCGCCTGCGGCAAGCCGGTGCTGCTGGGGCCGCACATGTTCAATTTCGCGCAACCCAGTGAAGACGCGCTGGCCGCCGGCGCGGCGCTGCAGGTGGCCGATGCGCGTGAAGTCTTTGCACATACCTTCGACCTGCTCGCGAACAGCAAGCAGCTGGAGCAGATGTCAGCCGCAGCGGCCGGCTTCGCACAGCGCGAGGTGGGAGCCACGCAGAAGACGGTGGCGCTGCTGCAGCGGTATTTGCGCTGAGCGCTGGCAGTACAGTGGCGGCTGCAGGGGCGGCTGTCCCGGTGCGCGACCTTCAGGCCGGAACGAAGACTGCCGGCGCCATCCCGAGCTTCTTCGCGCGCCGCGCAAATTTCCGGTCGTCGAAGGAGGCCATGCTTTCGCATTGGCGATAACTGGCATGATGCAGTGCATCCGCAAAATCCAGCCCGGTGTCCGCGTTGGCTATAGCCTGTTCGATGGATGGACGATCCTCGACGAGGACATGCGGCATCGACAACAGGTGCCGAAAAACCGCACGAATTTCGTCGGCGTGAAATTCATAATATCCGCGAAGCACCCATTCGAACTCCAGCAGCACCGTCTTGCAGATCATGAGCGGCTTGCCGGACTCGATCAGCCGCAACGCAGCCTCACGCTGACGGGCGGCTTCGCGGTCAGACACGTCCTCGACGTAGTAGCGTGCGAGGACGTTGGTGTCGAGGCCGATCATTTCCTGATCAGGGTGGCCGGGTCAAAATCGGCGGGGACTGCAGCCCGCTTCGATTTCAGCATGCCGAAGCCGCTTTCCGTGACCTCCGCCGCCCGATGGCTGACGCGCATCTCCACATGGTCATCCACGACCTTGAACTCCACCCGGCTGCCCGTGCGTATGCCCAACTGTTGACGAACTTCCTTGGGTATCGTCACTTGCCCCTTGCTGGTGACCGATGTGCTTTCCATGGGAATCTCCGAAGTATTACGAGGTAATACTATCAGCTTTCCACAGGCCGCAGTTCCGGCAAATCGGGAAGTCGTGGATCGGCTCCCGTTGGCTTGTTTCGGGGCGATCAGACTTATCCGAGGCCTATGACGATGGTTTGCCGAAGAATTTCCGGATGCCGGGGAAAGCTTCTTCGTCGCAGGGTCACGGATATCGGTCGTCACAATCGCCTCCGGAGGAATATTCAATGGCGGCATCTTCATGTATCGTCACCGATGATGTCAAAGAGAAAACTTTTGCAGGTTGTGGCTTTTCAAACCTTGACTGCCATGGAAATTTCTACTGAGCGCATCATCCTTCGGCAATGGCGGCACGGGGACTTTGATCCCTTCTCCGCGATGAACGCGGACCCGCAAGTCATGGAATTTTTTCCATCGACCCTGTCTCGTGCGCAGAGCGACGCGACCGCAACTCGATTGATGCAACTGATCGACGAGCGTGGCTGGGGATTCTGGGCGCTGGAAATTCCGGGTGTGGCGGAGTTCGCAGGATTCGTCGGACTGCATGTTCCGGAGACGGTGCTGCCGTTTTCGCCGTGCGTCGAAATTGGCTGGCGACTGGCCCGTGGATACTGGGGCAAGGGCTATGCGACCGAAGCCGCCAACGCTGCCATGGCGTTCGGTTTCGATGAGCTCGGTCTTGCGGAAATCGTGTCATTCACCGCGGCGATCAATCTTCGCTCGCAGAAGGTGATGCAAAGGACGGGAATGACGAGGAGCGGAGAAGTTTTTCAGCATCCGAACGTCGATGCCGCCAGTCCGCTGCGGCCGCACGTGCTCTACCGCAAAGCCCGGCCCTGAAATGACAAGGGCCGGTCCTGCGACCGGCCCCTGCTTGACCTGCGCGCAGTATTACTGCGCGGCGGTCTCTTTCAATCCACCGCCCAGCGACCGGTACAAATCGACCGCATTGGTCAGCTTCAGCAGCCGCGTCTGCAGCAATTGCTGCTCGGCGCTGTACAGCTCGCGCTCCGCGTCGAGCACTTCGAGATAGTTCGCAACGCCGTTCTTGTAGCGCGCCTGCGCCAGCTCCATCCGTGCGGCCTGCGCGTTACGTACGCTTTCCTGCGCGGTCACTTCCTCGGCCAGCGTGGCACGCGCATCGAGCGCATCGGCCACCTCGCGGAAGGCGACCTGAATCGACTTCTCGTAGTCGGCGACTGCGATGTTCGTGCGCACTTTTGCGAGGTCGAGGTTCGCGCTGGTACGGCCGGAATCGAAAATCGGCAGCGTCATTTGCGGCGCGAAGCTCCAGGTGCGCGTCGGGTTGTCGAACAGGTCGGACAGCTGCGGGCTGGCGAGGCCGACCACGGCGGTCAGCGAGATGCGCGGGAAGAAGGCCGCCCGTGCCGCCGCGATGTTCGCCTGGTTGGCACGCAGGCGCTGCTCGGCCGAACGGATGTCCGGACGGTTGGCCAGCAAGTCCGACGGCAGGCCGGCGCCGATGTCGGCCGTGATGGCCTGCGCCGACAGCGTCGCCTTCTGCTCGGGCAGGCGGGCGCCGCTGCCGACCAGCAGGCCAAGCGCATTCACGCTCTGTGCATGCTGGCGCTTGTAGGCCAGCGCGGCCACGCGCGCCGACTGCACCAGCGTCTCGCTCTGGCGCAGCTCGAGTGCATTCGTCACGCCGGCGTCAAAGCGCTGCTTCACCAGCCCGTACGAGGCCTCGCGCGCCTTCAGCGTGCGCGTGGCGATTTCGGTCTGCTCGGCCAGTGCGCGTTCGCTCAGCCAGGCCTTCGCCACTTCGCCGACCAGCGCGATCTGCGCCGAACGGCGCGCATCTTCGGTGGCGAAGAATTGCGCGAGCGCGGCGTTGGAAAGGTTCTTCACGCGGCCGAAGAAGTCCAGCTCGAACGCGGTCAGGCCAAGGCCGACCTGGTAGACCGTGGACTTGAACTGCTGGCCGCGCAGCAGCTGCTGCGAATTGGTCACGCCGGCGGTCGCATTCACCGTCGGCAGCTGGTCGGCGCGCTGCACGTTGTAGATCGCGCGCGCTTCCTCGATGCGCAGCGCGGCGGTCTTCAGGTCGCGGTTGTTCGCCAGCGCCTGCGCGATCACTTCCTGCAGTTCGGGGTTGCGGAAGAAATCGCGCCAGCCGATCTCGGCGGCCGCTTTCGCGTTCGCACCGGCGGACGGGAAGCTGCCCGGGACCGGCGCCGCCGGCTTGTCATGAACCGGGGCGATCTGGCAGCCGGACAGCGTCAGCAGCGCGGCGGCGATCGATGTGTAGAGGATCTTGGTTTTCATTTGTTTGCCTCGTTGCCTTCGGTGCCTTCCATGTGCGCTGCGTACAGACGGCGCTGGCGCTCGCTGCCCTTGAAGATGCGGCGCACCACCACGAAGAAGACCGGCACGAAGAACACGGCCAGCACGGTCGC
>CAZTIF010000095.1:0-12817 GCA_964613635.1 uncultured Bifidobacterium sp.
GCGTGGTGCGCATGTACACATGGTTGTCGTCGACGAACAGGTCCTTGCCCTCGACCAGCTCGATGCCCATCTGCTGCGCCAGGAAGGCGTGCTCGAAGTAGGCCGAGTTGTACATCCCCGGCGTCATCAGCACGACGGTCGGGTCGTCGATCCCTTGCGGCGCGACCGAGCGCAGCATGTCCAGCAGCAGGTCGGGATAGTGCGCGACCGGCGCGATCTTGTGGCAGGCGAACAGTTCGGGGAAGAGCCGCATCATCATCTTGCGGTCTTCCAGCATGTAGGACACGCCGGACGGCACGCGCAGGTTATCTTCCAGCACATAGAACTCGCCTGCGCCGGCACGCACGATGTCCACGCCGGCGATATGCGCATAGATGTCGGAGGCGACCGTAATGCCCTGCATCTCCGGCCGGTACTGCGCGTTGCGGAAGACCTGCTCGGCCGGCACCACGCCGGCCTTCACGATGTGCTGTTCGTGATAGAGGTCATGGATGAACAGGTTCAGCGCCTGCACCCGCTGCTTCAGTCCTTTCTGCAGCATCGCCCATTCGACTGCCGGGATGATCCGCGGGATGATGTCGAACGGGATCAGGCGTTCGGTGCCCGCGTCGCTGCCATACACCGCGAAGGTGATGCCGACGCGGCGGAACATCAGGTCGGCCTCGACCCGCTTGCGTGCGACGATGTCGGGCGGCTGGCTGGCCAGCCAGCGCTCGAATTCCCGGTAATGCGGCCGCGCTTCGCCGCCGACGTCCGCGTACATTTCGTTGAAGAACCCCGCCATGCTCGCCGCTTTCTTGTTCTTGATGGATGACTTTTCATCAATCAAGAAATGTGCCAGCGAGGAAAAGTCAGGGCTTGCGCAGGCGGTCGACCAGCGCCGTCGCCTGCGGGTCGGGTGCTGCAGTGAGCAGGGTCACGGCGATCATCGCGGCAAAGCCGGCCGGCACGCCGAACACGCCGGCCGACACCGACGCAATGTGGAACCACTGGTTGGCGGCGCTGCCGCCCAGCGCGGGGCTGGTCTGCACCAGATACACCAGGCAGACGACGAAGCCGGTGAGCATGCCCGCGATTGCACCTTGCTGGTTCGCGCGCCGCCAGAAAACGCCCAGAACCAGTGCGGGGAACAGCGTCGATGCGGCCAGCGAGAACGCGCCGCTGACCATCGACAGGATGTCGCCCGAACGGAACGACGCGGCATAGGCCGCCAGCAGCGCGACCACCAGCAGCAGCAGCTTCGACACCGTCACCTGCCGCTGGCTCGACGCCGACGGGTTGACCATCTTGAAGTAGGTGTCGTGCGACAGCGCGCTCGAGATCGTCAGCAGCAGCCCGTCCGCGGTCGACAGCGCGGCCGCCAGCGCGCCGGCCGCGATCAGCGCCGACAGCACATAGGGCAGGCCGGCGATTTCCGGCGTGGCCAGCACGATCATGTCGCCGTCGATCAGGATCTCGGCCAGCTGCACCAGCCCGTCGGCGTTGATGTCGGCCACGCTGATCATCGGCTTGCTGCGGTCGATATTGGCCCAGTAGCTGACCCAGGACGGCAGCTGGCTGTAGTCGGCGCCAACCAGCGTGGTATAGATTTCATATTTCACCAGCACTGCCAGCGCCGGCAGCGCGGTGTACAGCAGCAGGATGAAGAACAGCGCCCAGAACACCGACACGCGCGCCTGCGGCACCGAGCGGGTGGTGTACGAGCGCACCAGCACGTGCGGCAGCGCCGCCGAGCCCAGCATCAGGCAGAACACCAGCGCGAGGAAATTGTTGCGCTTGATGTCGGATGCCTCGTCGTCCGCTCCGGGGAAGGGCTGCGTATGCGGCTGCAGCGGCTGCGCGCGCGCCAGCGCCTGCTCGCGCTCGGCCTCCCACAGCCGGCGTGCCGCCTCGGGGCTCTTCGGGTAATCGGCCAGCGCGCGGTTGGCCTGCTTGAGCGCGATCAGCGATGCATTGCCGCTCTGCAGCTCCTGCAGCCGCCGGCGCGCGTCGGCGCGGCCCTCGTCCCACGAGCGCGGCAGCGCGGCGATCTTCGCTTCATAGCCGGCCGCGCGCCGGCGGTACAGCTCGCGCACCTGCTGTTCGCTGCCCGACTCGGCCAGCGCCTTTTCCTGCTGGCCCAGCCGCTCCAGCGCCGAGCCGTAGGCCACCTGCGGCAGCGGCATGCCGGTCTGCTTCATCGCCAGCCACGACACCGGGATCATGAAGGCGACGATGATGATCACGTACTGCGCGATCTGGGTCCAGGTGATCGCGCGCATGCCGCCGAGGAAGGAGCAGACCAGGATGCTGGCCAGCCCGAGGAAGATGCCGACCGAGAAATCGATGCCGGTGAAGCGCGACGTGATCAGGCCGACGCCATAGATCTGCGCGACCACATAAGTGAAAGAGATGATCAGCGTGGCCGCCACCGCGAGCACGCGCACCGTGTTGCCGCCGTACGGCCCGGCGTAGCGCGCGGCGAGATAGTCGGGCACCGTGTACTGCGCGAACTTGCGCAGGTAGGGCGCGATCAGCAGCGCCACCAGGCAGTAGCCGCCGGTCCAGCCCATGATGTAGGCGAGGCCGTCGAATCCCTGCAGGTAGAGGCCGCCGGCCAGGCCGATGAAGCTCGCCGTGGAGATCCAGTCGGCCGCTGTTGCCATGCCGTTGAACAGCGCCGGCACGCGCCGTCCGGCGACGTAGTATTCGCCGACCTCGGTCGTGCGGCTGAACACGCCGATGATGGCGTACACCACGATGGTTGCGAACAGGAACAGGTAGCCCAGCCAGAAGCGCGGGAAGCCCTCGTGCTCCAGAATCGCGAGCGCGACCAGCAGCGCGCCGAAACCGGCGGTGTACAGCACGAAGTAGCGCGTCAGCTGGCGCGGGAAGGCGTCAGGGCGCATCGTCGTCCCCCGCGCGGGCCAGCGCGTCCAGCCGGCGCATCGCGTACGCATAGGCGCCGATGATCGCGAGGTAAACCAGCGTCACGCCCTGCGCCGCAAGATAGAAATGCAGCGGCCAGCCCCACAGTGACACGGCGGACAGTTCGCGCGCCCAGAAAACGACGCCGAAGCTGACCGCGAACCAGAGCGCCAGCAGCGCCAGCGTGAGCCGGCGCACTCGCTGCCAGTAACGGGTCGTCGTCGTGCTTGGGCGGGGTGCGGCGGCCATCAGTGCGCCTCGCCGGTGCCCTGCGGCGCGATGCGCAGGCAGATGCGGAACAGCGCGCCGGGAAAGCGCGCGTCCGTGCCGTGCGGGTTGTTCAGGATCTCCACCGTGGCGCCATGCCGCTGCGCGATCTCGCGCACGATCGCGAGCCCCAGGCCGCTGCCGTCGACCTGGCTGCCGAGGATGCGGTAGAAGCGCTCGAACACCTGGCCGCGCTCGGCGAGCGGGATGCCCGGGCCGTTGTCCTCGACCTCCAGCACCGCCAGCCCCCGGCGCGCGTCGCGGCGCACGCGCACCGTGACGCTGCCGCGCTGCTGCGTATAGCGCAGTGCGTTGTCGATCAGGTTGTTCATCATCTCGCGCAGCATGGTCGCATTGCCCGCCACGGCGACCGGGCCTTCGCCGGCCTCGAAGCCGAGGTCGATCTCGCGCGCCTGCGCCGCGCCGAACCATTCCTGCACGGTGTCGCGCGCCAGCGCGATCAGGTCGAGCTCCTGCAGCGGCGTCGCCTGCGGCGAATCGTTCTCCGCCCGCGCCAGCGCCAGCAGCTGGTTGACCAGGCGCGTGGCCGACGCCGAGCTCTTGGCCAGTTGCTCCAGCGAGCGCTGGATCTCGTCGCGCGAATCCTGCCGCAGCGCCAGTTCCGATTGCATGCGCATGCCGGCCAGCGGCGTTTTCATCTGGTGTGCGGCGTCGGCAATGAAGCGCTTCTGCGACTGTATGCTCTGCGACAGCCGTTCCAGCATCTCGTTGAGCGAGCGCACCAGCGGCGAAATCTCTTCGGGCACTGCGCGCGAATCGATCGGCGACAGGTCGTCCGGGCGGCGCGAGCGTATGCTTTCCTGCAGGCTGGTCAGCGGCGACAACCCGCGCGAAAGCGCGAACCACAGCAGCGCGATCGCGATCGGCAGGATGATGAACTCGGGCAGGATCACGCCCTTGATGATCTGGTTCGCCAGCAGCCGCCGCTTTTCCAGCGTCTCGCCGACCTGCACCAGCGCATGGCGCGTGTCGCCCGGCTTCGTGCCGGTCGCGCGCGACGCCTGCAGGTTCACGTAGGTATAGGCGATGCGCACGTCGGCATTGCGCATCTGCGCATCGCGCAGCACCACCGCCCACGGCACCGGCGGCTCTTCGTCGTCCGGCAGCGGCATGTCGCTGTCGCCGGCGATCATTTCGTGCCGCGGCCCGCTGATCTGGAAATACACATTGTCGATGTCGTCGGCGCGCAGGATGTCGCGTGCCGAGAAGGGCAGCCTGGCGCTGACCTCGCCGTTGACCTCTTTCACCTGCTGCGCCAGCACGGTCACGCGGTCTTCCAGCGAGCGGTCGAAGGGTTCGTTCGCGATCGATTTCGCGATCAGGTAGGTGATGCCGATCGACAGCGGCCACAGCAGCAGCAGCGGCATCAGCATCCAGTCGAGGATCTCGCCGAACAGGGAACGCTGCGTGTGCTGGTCGCGGCCGTCGGCGGCCGGCAGGCCCGGGGTCTTGCGGCTGTCGATGCGCACCGTCAGGCTCAGGCGGCGCCGGCGTCGGCCACCGGCGCCGTGAATTTCTCGAGGCAGTAGCCGAGCCCGCGCACGGTGGCAATGCGCACGCCGCCGCTCTCGATCTTCTTGCGCAGCCGGTGCACATAGACCTCGATCGCGTTGTTGCTGACCTCTTCGCCCCACTCGCACAGGTGGTCGACCAGCTGTTCCTTCGACACCAGTCGGCCGCTGCGCTTCAACAGCACTTCCAGCAGGCCGAGCTCGCGCGCGGACAGGTCGATCATGTGGTCGTTCAGGTAGGCGATGCGGCCGACCTGGTCGAACGACAGCGGTCCGTGGCGGATCACGGTCGGCCCGCCGCCGGAGCCGCGCCGCGTCAGCGCGCGCACGCGCGCCTCCAGCTCGGACAGCGCGAAAGGCTTCGACATGTAGTCGTCCGCGCCGAGGTCCAGCCCCTTGACCCGCTGGTCGACCGAGTCGTTCGCGGTCAGGATCAGCACCGCCATCCGCGAATCGCGCGCGCGCAGCCGCCGCAATACCTCCAGCCCGCTCATCTTCGGCAGGTCGAGGTCGAGGATCAGCAGGTCGAAGTCCTGGGTCGACAGCGCGCTGTCGGCCGATTGTCCGTCGTTGACGCAATCGGTCACGTAACCGGATTGGCGCAGCGAGCGAGTCAGGCCATCGGCCAGCACACTGTCATCTTCAGCGAGCAGGATGCGCATGCGGGTTGCGGTATCGTGGGTTCGGCCTGGGCCGCAAAGTTATGAATCGGACAAATCCCGGGATCGGGCGGCGCGGCCGCGCGGCATCGCGCCGGCCATGGCCACTGTCCTGAAGTCTATTGGGTTTGGATGTTGCCAGCAACAAATGCTGCGTGTGGCGGATTTCGCCGGTTTTGCCTGTATGACAAGGCGACAACGGTCCGATTGCCCCTTGCGCTTTTCACTGGATTTTTATACAGTACCGCTTCACATCCCACCGCACTGAGAGAGCATGCATGGACGATAAGAAAGTCGCAAACCCGGACAAGGCCAAGGCCCTGAGCGCTGCGCTGGCCCAGATCGAGAAGCAGTTCGGCAAGGGCTCGGTGATGCGCATGGACGGCGCAGTCGCCGAAGAGGTGCAGGTGGTGTCGACCGGTTCGCTCGGCCTCGACGTCGCGCTCGGCGTCGGTGGCCTGCCGCGCGGCCGCGTGGTCGAGATCTACGGCCCGGAATCGTCGGGCAAGACCACGATGACGCTGCAGGTGATCGCCGAGATGCAGAAGCTCGGCGGTACCTGCGCATTCATCGATGCAGAGCATGCGCTGGACACGATATATGCGCAAAAGCTGGGCGTGAACCTCGAAGACCTGCTGATCTCGCAGCCGGACACCGGTGAGCAGGCGCTGGAGATCACCGATGCGCTGGTGCGTTCCGGCGCGGTCGATCTGTTGGTGATTGACTCGGTCGCCGCGCTGACGCCGCGCGCCGAAATCGAAGGCGACATGGGCGATTCGCTGCCCGGCCTGCAGGCGCGCCTGATGTCGCAGGCGCTGCGCAAGCTGACCGGCTCGATCAGCCGCACCAATACGATGGTGATCTTCATTAACCAGATCCGCATGAAGATCGGCGTCATGTTCGGCAACCCGGAAACCACGACCGGCGGCAATGCGCTGAAGTTCTATGCATCGGTGCGCATGGACATCCGCCGCACCGGTTCGATCAAGTCGGGCGACGAGGTGATCGGCAACGAGACCAAGGTCAAGGTCGTGAAGAACAAGGTCGCGCCGCCGTTCAAGGAAGCGCATTTCGACATCCTGTATGGCGAAGGCGTGTCGCGCGAAGGCGAGATCATCGACCTGGGCGTCGAGGCGAAAGTGGTCGAAAAGTCCGGTGCCTGGTACAGCTACAGCGGCGAGCGCATTGGCCAGGGCAAGGACAACGCGCGTACCTACCTGCGCGAGCGGCCCGAGCTGGCGCACGAGATCGAGAACAAGGTGCGTGCGCATCTGGGCGTGCCCGCGCTGCCGCCGCTGCAAGGCGCAGCTGTCGAAAGCGCCGCGCCTGCACGCAAGTCGCGGGCAGCGGCTGCGTCGGCCGCACCGGCCGCCGAGGAGTAAGCGTCTGGCTGACCGTCTCTTTCAGAGCGGTCTTGTAAAGCGTTGTTGCCTGGCGGCGGGCAGGATTGCAGGTCCTGTCCGCCGCTTTCTCCTTTCCCCGCCACCTGCGCCATCTGATACCGAGCGATCCTTGCGATGCCCCGCGAAAAGCCCAGTCTGAAAGCCCGCGCGTTGCGTTATCTGTCGGGACGGGAGCACAGTCGCCAGGAGCTGGCGCGCAAGCTGGCGCCGCATGCGCAAGAGGGCGACGATGTCGAGGCGGTGCTGGACTGGCTGCAGGCGCAGAAATTCTTGTCCGAAGAACGATTCGCCGAATCGCTGGTGCACCGACGAGCCGCGCGCTTCGGCAGTGCGCGCATCTTGTCCGAGCTGCAGAGTCATGGGTTGGATGAATCCACGGTTGCATCGCTGCGCGCCGACCTGCTGCAGGGAGAAAACGAGCGGGCGTGGGAGGTATGGTTGCGCAAATTCGGCCGGCCTGCGGAAGATGCGGCCTCGGCGGCGAAACAGATGCGCTTCTTGCAACAGCGTGGTTTTTCGCATGCCGCGATCCAGTTCGTGCTGCGCCGCGCAAAGCAGCATCATGACGGCATCGGCGAATAAAGTTCACGAAAGCACAGCCGCTTTCGGCCGGTTTGGCCGCTCAGGTCGCAGTTTGCCTGTGCTACACTGCAGCAGCTTTGCAGCGCCGCAGGAGCGGCACCAGTCGTAGAAACTGCGACGGTCTGCACAACAGATTGAGCGCACGCCGATCCGGCAATCCATGCGCCCACCGCCTTATGCCTTTGCCAGCCCCGAAAACCTCACGTGCGCCGCGGCATCTACGCAGCATCTCCGCACAGGCTTTCGAACGCGATGACGGCCTCTGGGATATCGAGGCACGGCTGATGGACAGCCGTACTGCCGATGTTCGGCTGGCTTCCGGTCTGCGCGCTGCCGGCGACCCCATACACGACCTGTGGCTGCGCATTACGGTCGATACCCAATTCACTATCGTTGATGCCGATGCCGCATCCGATGCCGTGCCTTATCCCGGATATTGCGACACCATCGGCGACGCTTACCGCCAGCTGGTCGGCCTGAACCTGATGCAGGGATTCCGCCATGCGGTGCGCGAGCGCCTCGGTGGCCGGGCCGGCTGCACTCACCTGACCGAATTGGCGAGCATCCTGCCGACGGCCACCCTCCAGGCCTTCGCCGGCACCGTGATGCCGACCCGCGACGGCCAGAATGACGATGGCGACGCCGAGCCGCCGTTCCAGCTCGACCGCTGCCACGCGCTGCGGCGGGATGGCGCGGCCGTCGCCACGTATTACCCGCGCTGGGCCATCAGGCCGGTGGACCAGCCATGAACCAACCCGCGATTGACCATTGAACCATTGCGCCTTTAAGGGGAAGACTGCATGAAAATCCATGAGTACCAGGGAAAAGAAATCCTGAGGAAGTACGGCGTCACGGTGCCGCGTGGCATCCCGTGCCTGAACGTAGACGAAGCCGTGAAGGCGGCCGAGACCCTGGGCGGCCCGGTTTGGGTCGTGAAGGCGCAGATCCATGCGGGCGGCCGCGGCAAGGGTGGCGGCGTGAAGGTCGCGAAGTCGCTTGAACAAGTGCGCGAGTACGCGAACCAGATCCTCGGCATGCAGCTGGTCACGCACCAGACCGGCCCGGAAGGCCAGAAAGTGCGCCGCCTGCTGATCGAAGAAGGCGCGGACATCAGGAAGGAACTCTACGTGTCGATGGTCACCGACCGCGTCTCGCAGCGCGTCGTGCTGATGGCCTCCAGCGAAGGCGGCATGGACATCGAGGAAGTGGCGGCATCGCATCCGGAAAAGATCCACAAGGTCGAGATCGACCCGGCCACCGGCCTGAAGGATGCCGAGGCCGATGACATCGCCGCGAAGATCGGCGTGCCGGCTGCATCGATCGCCGATGCGCGCGTGCAGCTGCAAGGCCTGTACAACGCGTATTGGGAAACCGACGCATCGCTGGCCGAGATCAACCCGCTGATCCTGACCGGCGACGGCAAGGTCATCGCGCTGGACGCGAAATTCAACTTCGATTCGAACGCGCTGTTCCGCCATCCGGAGATCGTCGCCTACCGCGACCTCGATGAAGAAGATCCGGCCGAAGTCGAAGCATCGAAATTCGACCTCGCGTACATCTCGCTCGACGGCAATATCGGCTGCCTGGTGAACGGCGCCGGCCTCGCGATGGCGACGATGGACACCATCAAGCTGTTCGACGGCGAACCGGCCAACTTCCTCGACGTCGGCGGTGGCGCGACGGCCGAGAAGGTCACCGAAGCGTTCAAGATCATGCTGAAGAACCCGGGCCTGAAGGCCATCCTCGTGAACATCTTCGGCGGCATCATGCGCTGCGACGTGATCGCCGAAGGCGTGATCACCGCGTCGCGCGCGGTGCAGCTGGGTGTGCCGCTGGTCGTGCGCATGAAGGGCACGAACGAAGAGATCGGCAAGAAGATGCTGGCCGACTCCGGCCTGCCGATCATCTCGGCCGACACGATGGAAGAAGCGGCGCAGAAAGTCGTCGCTGCTGCTAACGGCAAATAATCTTCGAGGAAGAACGCACAATGTCTATCCTGATCAACAAAGACACCAAAGTCATCACCCAGGGCATCACCGGCAAGACCGGCCAGTTCCACACCCGCGGCTGCCGCGACTACGCGAACGGCAAGAACTGCTTCGTCGCCGGCGTGAACCCGAAGAAGGCCGGCGAAGACTTCGAAGGCATTCCGATCTACGCAAACGTACGCGAAGCCAGGCAGGCGACCGGCGCGACCGTATCGGTGATCTACGTGCCGCCGGCCGGCGCGGCTGACGCGATCTGGGAAGCGGTCGAGGCCGAACTGGATCTCGCGATCTGCATCACCGAAGGCATCCCGGTGCGCGACATGCTCGCGCTGAAGGACAAGATGAAGAAGGCCGGCAGCAAGACCCTGCTGCTGGGCCCGAACTGCCCGGGCCTGATCACGCCGGACGAAATCAAGATCGGCATCATGCCGGGCCATATCCACAAGAAGGGCCGCATCGGCGTCGTGTCGCGCTCGGGCACGCTGACCTATGAAGCGGTCGGCCAGCTGACCGCGCTCGGCCTCGGCCAGTCGTCGGCAGTCGGCATCGGCGGTGACCCGATCAACGGCCTGAAGCACATCGACGTGATGAAGATGTTCAACGACGATCCCGATACCGATGCCGTGATCATGATCGGCGAGATCGGCGGTCCGGACGAGGCGAATGCGTCGTACTGGATCAAGGAGAACATGAAGAAGCCGGTGGTGGGCTTCATCGCCGGCGTGACCGCGCCGCCGGGCAAGCGCATGGGCCATGCCGGCGCGCTGATCTCCGGCGGTGCCGACACCGCCGATGCGAAGCTCGAGATCATGGAAGCCTGCGGCATCAAGGTCACGCGCAATCCGTCCGAGATGGGGCGCCTGCTGAAGGCCATGCTGTAAACGTCGCGACAGCGAATGGAAAACGGGGAGCCGAGGGCTCCCCGTTTTTTTTGACGGTCAAGCGACTCAGGTTCTGGGCTGCAGGCGCTGCGGAACCGATCCGTTGACAGCCCATGTCAAACCAGCGGCAGCGCAGTTTCCGGTGTAGATGACGTTCGATTCACCTGGAACACCGGGAATGGTGCCAACACCGTAAGTGATCGTGATGATCGGTGCGCCGGCGGCCGTGCCGGTGACGGCCACGGTGGCGCCGTTGGCAGCGATATTGGCGGGCAAACCGAGAGCTTCATGATTCAGGGTGGCGCCCAGCCTTGCGAGCGTGCCATCGCTGCACGCCACTCCTGCCGCGGTCATGGCAGGTGCAGCCAGTGACACCCCGGTCGAAACGCGAGCCCTCGCGGTGTAATCCTGATACGCCGGAATGCCAACGGCAGCCAAAATTCCGATGATCGCAACGACGATCATCAATTCAATCAGCGTGAAGCCTTGTTCTGCATGTCGTTGGCGATCACTGTTTTTCATAGGCTGCTCCTTGTCGATTCACGAGTAAATAAATGGCATCCACGGCGTGGATGCCCGTGCATCGGCAAGTTGTGTGCCAAATGAATAAGTTTTTCTGCGTACTGCGATGACCGGACAAACCAGTGAAGCGGAATGCTGTACGTCATGCTGCCACCGGTGTTTGATCATAAAAATTATGATCATCGAACGTGCGGGCCATTTATGTGCAGCGAAATGGCGCAGGCGCGTGGAGCGTTCGTCGGCGATTTGTCCGCGCCAAGACAAAATTTATCGAACAGAACAAATTTTGTTAAACACGGCAAAAATTTGTCCTGCTGCGGCCGGGTCGCCTGCGTCGCGTAACCGGGATGCAGGCGAAGGCGCGAGCTTGCCGAATTAATTTCCTCGTGGAATCCCGGTGCTAGAATCGGCAAGCGCATCAGTTCAGCAGTCGCCGGCATGGCCTTTCCTGGCCGGTGCCGGTGTCACACGGGCACGGGCAACGGATGAAGCAAGGACGCGACACCGGCAACGCTTGGCAGGACGCATCGGACTGGCCGGCCCGCCGCTGGCTGCGGCGACTGGCCTGGCTGGCGCTGCCGGCTGCAGTGGTGGCCGCCGGCCATGCGCTCGACATGACAGGCGAGCCGACGCAACTCGCGCTGCTGCTGTCGGGATCCGTCGTGCTGGCATGGCTGTGGCGAGTCCTTGCGCGACGGCGGCGGCGTCGCCTGTGGCATGCCGAGCCGCGCATCATTCGCTCGGTATTGCAGCGTCCGTCCGGTCGCGTGCCGGCTGAGCATGAATGGCGCTGGGCTTCGCATCCGGCGGTCTGCGCGCCACTGGCGCTGGCGCTGGCCGGGATGCTTTACTGGGTGGCAGTGCTGAACCTGATGCAGTTGCCGTTCTACTGGCTGCTGGCGCTGGCCTTGCTGCTGATTGCGAACCTCTGGTGCTGGCCGCAACCGTGGCTGCTGGTGCCGATCGTCGTCGCCGGTGTCGGCGTGCTGTCGCTGTCTGGCTGGCTGGTGGCGCAGCTCTCGCTGGCCGGTGCGATCGTTGCGATGCTTGCCTTGGCGGCGCTCGGCTACGCAGGCATCGCCGGGTTCGCTCAACGTATCGACAGGAATTCGAAATCTCAATGAAGAAGCAACCCGGAGTCAATGGCGAATGGGTGCCGGTCAGCGTGGAGGACCGGGTCAGCGCGGCGACCTTGCCCTCGCTGGTCGCACTCGGCACGCCGGCACTGGTGCACCTGCAGTACGCGCTTGGCGAAGGCTGGGGCGAACGCGGATGGATACTGCCTGCGGCGATCTGGGTCTATGGCTTGCTGTTCTGGCTGGCTTCGGGCGGCCGTTCGCTGCTGGCCGCACGCCGCTGGGAATGGACCGCAGCGGCCGAGGAAGAGCGCATGCGCTACTGGAGCGACGCGCGCAAGGCCAGTCGGCAGTTCTGGGGCCACTGGTGGGTGCGCTTCCCGATCGGGCTGGTGTTCCTGAGTTACGGCGTGCACCTGTTGGCCAGCAGTGACTTCTCGATGCAGTGGCTGAGCATGGTCTTGCTGCTGTCGGCGTTTGTGACCCCGTTCGTGTTCGTCGCCGAACTGGCGCTGCTGCCGATGGTGATTCTCGCTTTGCTGGCTTATCTCGCAGTCGCCACGCGCTTGCCGGCGTCGCTGGTGATCATGCTGTCGGGGGTCGCGCTGGTGTTTTCGCTGCTCGCGATGATTGCGCGGCGAGGCGCGCGCAAGGCTGCGCTCGATTTGAAGGAAATGCCGCCTGCGTCAGCCGCAGCCGAAGCGCCGGCATCCAGCGGCGCACAAGCCGCTGACCCGGCAGGCGGGGAAGCTGGCGCGAGCGACGCGCAGCCCGCCGTCGAGCCGCCGGTCGGTGCGCTGCCGGCACCGGACGACGCGACCACCCTCACTACACCCGCGAGAACGGCGGAGAAGGTCCAATAAAAAAGCTCCCGAGGGAGCTTCATGCGTGCCGGCGTGCGGCCATGATCGATCTGGTGCCTCGGGTCGGAATCGAACCGACACTCCTTTCGGAACCGGATTTTGAGTCCGGCGCGTCTACCAATTTCACCACCGAGGCA
>CAZTIF010000096.1:0-2516 GCA_964613635.1 uncultured Bifidobacterium sp.
GCGAAATCCAACGCGGTCTACAACGCGTACAACCAGGTACGCGCGTTCATCGCCAAGGACAAGAGCCGCCCGGTGCCCGAGCACCTGCGCAATGCGCCGACCAAACTGATGAAGCAGCTCGGCTACGGCAAGCTCTACCGCTACGCGCATGACGAGCCGGAAGCCTATGCGGCCGGCGAGACCTATCTGCCCGAAGGACTGGGCGACCCCGGCTGGTACCAGCCCACGCCACGCGGGCTGGAAGGGAAGATTGCGGACAAGCTGGCCTACCTGCGCCGGCTGGATGAAGAGGCGCGCCAGAAGGACAAATGATTCAGCCATCGTCATCGAACGACGGACAGCTCGGTGAGACCCGCAAGCTGCATCGATGGCGCGACACGCACAGCCGCCTTTGATCCAAAGTTTTCGATCGCCGCACACTCTTCACGCCGTCGGAACCGTGACAGCGCAGCGCGTACTTACCGCGCTTGAAGCACTTGCCACCCGCCCCTGCATCGCCTCGCGGCGCGTATCGCAAGTTCGTGATCCTTCACCCTTGTCCGGAATTTTTCCATGAAAGCGCAAGCCCGCAACCCATTGCTCGTTCCCGAATCCCTGTCCGGCACGACCGCGCCTCCTGCCACAGCCGGGACGCATGCCGGCACAACGTCGATGGAAATCGATACGGGCGCCGGTACTCGCGCGCCGTCGATGGGCCAGCGGTTCGGTACGGAAGGGCAGTCGCATTGCGCCGAGTGGCAGGATGAATTCCATCTTCTGATGGCACTCGACAGCGACGCGCCTGTCGAGACACAAGCCGACACCCTGTGCGGCAACGAAGCAGGGCAGCAGCGGCCCCGGTTGAACTGGCCGCCGCTGCCAGCCGGGTCTCCGGTGCTCGTCGTGCCCGCCGAAAGACTGGAAGTGATACGCATCGCCAAGGAGACCGGCCTGCTCGTGCCGGCACGGCAGGGACTTTCCGGGCAAGGCCTCGATGCGCAACTGCGTGTGCATTGCATCGCGCCGCCGATCATTCCCGCTCCCGTCGTCGATCCCGCTCCCGCTCCCGCCAACCCTCCTGCGCCAACCATTCCGCCCGCCGTGCCTGTCTTCTGGAACAAGGTCCCCGCTGAGTGGATAGTCGATGACTACAAGTCCGTTCCGGCCATCGGCGAGGAAGACAATCAAGAACCATCGGTGAGCCGTGAAATTACCTCAAAGCTGCTCGAATGCCGACATACGCTCGCGGCGACAGGAAGCTTCCCCCTGCAAGACCTGATCGACCTGTTGGCCGAGAACGGCGGTGCCAGGCATTCACGATTTCACGATGGCGAGGCTGCAAGAATCGACATCACGCTCAAGCTCGTCGATCTGCTCGTGGACATGGTTGCCATGCGCGGTACGCCGCAAGCCCGCTTTGACCAGAAAAGCCTTGACCGTTTCGGCCTCAGCCTGCTTCAGTGGTGCGGCCGTTCCGCGTATTCGTTAGGAAGACTCGAGCAAGTACGGCGCTATTCGGTGGGAATGCCTGACATGGTTGACGAGAACATCATCAACACCATCATTCTGAACGCCATGTGCCGCTCCGAAAAAACGCGGGACTTCATCATCGGTATCTTCAGCGAAAATGAAACGGAGCTGAGGGAGAACTTCAGGATGTCCACGAAAATCAAGATCCTCAGGCAATGTGCTGACGGTGAAGTCGTGCTGAACGCCGCAGAAACGCTGGCGCTTTGCACGCTGAAGCTCAGTTACAACAGCAGCGCCGACCGGTTGCTGTTCATGCTCAGGTCGCATGCCGGCCAACTCTCGCTGAATTTCACGGCGCAAGGCGCCGGGCAGGGCGCGAGCACTGACGCTGTGATGCAGTGAATCCCCATCACGCATTCGAAATTCAGAACGAATGATCGAAGATAGATCGGTCTGCGTAAATAATTTTTCTGATCATTCTTTCTGCTGTTCGCACTGCTGATTTTTTTACCAGCGGCGTGTGAACCGCCCTTGCCTTGCACTCACTCAGCGTCTTTTCATGCAGGCCTGGTGCCTGTGCAGAGAGGGAGATGAGCAATGCAGGCAGAAAAGGCTGGCCGGGGGCAGAGTCCTTCGAATTCATTACGCACTTCGCAAAGGAGCACCACCAGGCTCAGCGATTCCGCCAAACTGATTGGCACGCTGACTCACCTGCCCGATTCGCCTGAGGAAAGCGTTTCTGCAACCATGCAATTGCCTTCCGACGGAACGGGCGACGCCCTGTCGGTGCGGCCTGCGACGAAACATGCGGTGCAGGTGTTTGGCAGCCTTTCCAAGGTGGGCAGGAAGCTGCGCGAATCGGACGAAGCGCAAGCGAACAAGCGCACGCAGAGCCAGGCCGGCATTGGCGAGGAAGCTGGCGACCATCGCAGCGCGTCCAAACGCCAGCGCACCGATGTCGACGCCGCGCCGAGCGCGCCGGCGCCGGCGCCGGGCAGGGCGCAGGGCCATCCGATCAGCCAGCCAGAGCCGCAAGCTGTTGTGCAGCCTGCCGTGCAGCCCGCCGT
>CAZTIF010000096.1:2616-12380 GCA_964613635.1 uncultured Bifidobacterium sp.
CGCAGTACAGCCTGCAGTACAACGCGTCCCACGGCCCGTCCCGCAACCGGTCACACAAGGCCTCGTCGTGCAGCCCGTACCCGTTTTCAGCGTGACACCCGACATGCGCGCACAGATTGACATGGCCGAAGCGCTGCGCATGGCGAAGTCCATCACACCCTTCCAGCCGGAGAAGATCAGCGAACTGTTCGAGCATCTGTGCCGGTCGCAGCTGTGGCCGCTGCTGAAACTGGAAGAGCAGCGAGCGCTGTACCTGATGAATCTTCAGAGCGTTGTGCCGGTGTCTTACGGCGTACCCAGCGGCGCCGTCGCAGGCAGGGTCATGATGGTCGATGCACCGTCATCATCGACAACGACCACGACCACGACGATGCAGCCAGTCTCGCCTACGCCCATCCCGGTGCCTCCCACCCCAGTGCCCGCGCCGATGGCACGGGCGGTGCAGTCGACCCTGCCGGAGCGGGTGGGGCAAGGGAACAATGCCAGCAAGATCACCGAAGCGCTGCTTCCGGCTCCCCCCAACCCGCCATCGCCGGATTTCGCGCGCAGCCTGCTCGACCCGCTCCCGCCGGGAACGCAACGCTTGATGAAATCGTCCGCCGGAGAGATCCGAAAAATGCTGGGCGGGCAGAAGCTCGACCTGGCAACTACCAACAACATGACCGCCTTTGTCTGCTTGCTGGTTGAAATCACTTCGCATGGCGGCCTGCCGCAACTGAATGACGAACTCGACAGCATCGTCCAGGTTTTCCTGCAGCGCTACCTGACGAGTCACCGCCACCGCGAAAACGAGAACAAACGAAAAGCCGGTACGGAACTCGGGAGGGGACGCGGCGGCAAAGACCCGGCCCATGCGGCGTTGCTGAGGCTGCTGCCGAAATACCCGCAGTTCGCCCGCGTACTCGGCAACAGCATCAACGAGCTGCAGACAACCCACCGCACGCATCTCGGCATTACGAGGAAATTCAATGCCGTGCTGACGCTCATGAAGGAACGCCACTATTTGTCGGAGGCGCAGTTCAAGCAGCGCCTGAACGAGATCCTCGACGACGCCTCGTCGCCGGAATCTTCCCCCACGGCGACGCCGGCAAGCACGACAACAAGCACGACGACATCAGCGCGGGCCATCTGGCGCGAGGGTGGCGAGGACGAAGGCAGCGACGGCGAGATCTGAGGCAAAGCATGAACGCCATTCGCATCCTGCTCGATGACCTGGCCGGGCAAGCCTGGCCCGACCCGGCCAGTCCGGGCGAACCTTACCTGCTGCAGATCGACAGTGACGTCGTCATCGCCCTGCAAGAAGACCCAGACGGCAGCTACATCCACCTGTGCAGCCGCCCCGGCTATTTCGCGCCTGCCGAGTGGCTCGACCAGCATGCGGTCGACGGCGCATGGTCGACCACCACGCAGGATGACGACACCGAGCCGGGCGTGGCGCGCACGCTGTGCATAGAGCAGCCGGACGGGCGCGTGCTGCTGAGCGAATCCTGGCCGCGCGCGCTGCTGGACAAGGTGCGCTTCGCCGAGCGGCTTTCCTACTTCACCGAGCTCACGCGCTGGTGGCAGCAGATGCTGGCGCCGGTGACTTCGCCGGTTCCAGCACCCGCTGGCGCGGCGATCGCAGCCGACATGCCCAACTTGCCTGCGTTGCCGCCGATGCAGTGCATGCCCTGACGGAGTCGGCCATGCTTCCGCATTTCGCGCAGGTGCCGCTGTCGACGGCGTCCGTCCCCGGCGCGCCGCTGCCCGTCACCACGGACACCAACGTCGCTCCGGTTTCCGTCCAGTTTCAGCACACCGGCTACGCCCGCACCTACACGGCGCAGCCGATGCAGCCACAGCCCGGCCTGCCACCATCGCCGCCCTTGGCCACCCCCGGGGCCGGTGGTGACACCGACAGCGGCCGCAAGGTCGATACGGTGAAAACCTCTGTCCTTGGCAGTTACACCACGGCCAAGTCACTGGTGCTGGCGCCCGAACTGTCCGTACACGAATTCACCCAGCGGCTGGAGTCTTACCGAACGCTCTGCCATTTGCTGATCAACAAGTCGTGGGCGGCAGGACGCATGGACCTCGCGGCTGCCGTGGCCAGCGACGCGGTGCCGCTTTACCGCAGATGCGCGCAGCATCTGATGGTGCAGGCACAGGTCCGGCCCCCGGCGTTCTATGCCAATTTCGTGCCGTGGGGCCTGGATAACCTGAATGCCTCCTTGCAGCGTTTGCCGATGATGGGCCATATCCTGAGGTACGCGTGGCGTCCGCGCTCTCCGGATGGTCGGGTCGATGCGCCACGGGTACCGGTCCTGCGTTCAGCGGAACCGCTGTTGACTACGGGCGGGCAGCGTTCGCAGCCGGGTGTGTGGAGGGAGGTGCGTGACACCACGGGTACTGCGCGGCATGCCCCTGCGGTGGCGCCCAGTACCGGCAAGACCGTCGCCCGGCCGGACAAGGAAGAGCGCGCTGAGCCACCGGTCGAGACTATCGAACGATTCTGGCAAATGCTTTCGCTGACGCGCAGCCTCGATCACCCAGCCTTCATACAGCTGATGAAGCAGCACACCCATTTCACCAGTAATGACGAGCGTGTGCGCTTCGGCATGCGCCTGGTCGAGTTGCTGAAAGGCCTGGTCAATTGCTTCCACGCCGGCAGTCTGCGAATGGAAAAGGACGTTTTCAAGGAATGCCTGTCGGCCGGTATTACGCGGATAGGCCTGCTGAACCGCGCCTACCACGACAAGTTCAGCGCCGAACTTCCTCCGGGACAGGGCTGGCAGTCAGGCAGCATGCAAGACGGCGAGGAAGGCGAAAAAGGCGAGGTCAGCGTGGAAGGCGATGCCGTGCGCGTCCATTTCATCTGGAGCCTCGGCCACGCCAGACACTTTTTCGGCCATTTCAGGCACTGCTTCGACAGTGGTGCGCCGGCGCTGTCCGCCTTTATCGTGCCGCAGCGCGTGGTCAGCCTGCTGGAAGCCCATTTTTCTGACGAGGGCACGCCTGGCAAAATCGTGCTCAGCGAGCGTGAGCTGCACTGCCTGGCCACGCTGGATTTCAACAGCGGTGAAAGGATGCCGGCGAACTTTGTACGATTGGTACGCGATGCCGCGCAAAGGCTGGTCGAGTTGCCGCCGCTGCCCGTGTTCACGGTACCGCCGCTACCTGTCGCAGGCCGGACAGGCAGACCTGCCTCCGCGCCCGCCTCCGTGCCTGCCTTCGCACCCGCAGTTGTTCCCGTCGTTGTTTCTGAAGTTGTCCCCGAAGTTGTCCCCGCAATCGCCCCGGCCCCCGCCCGCGCCTTCCCCCCAACAGCGACCGATGCAATGTCCGAAGACCATCCCCCGGCGGAGTCATACGGATACTTCTTTGAAAGCGACGCCAGCGACGACTTCTTCTGAGCCGAAACATGCAACCCACCATCCCCAACCCTGTCCGTGGCGGCCCGTCGGGCTTTCATTCCCCTGCAGTGACGCGTCCCACCGGCCAGCCCGCGCCCGCCTTCGGCGTGCAGGGCGGGCACGGCCCGGCGCCCGCCATGGTCACGCCCCAGCCCGGCAGCCAATCGCAAGCGTGGGGCGACGTACGGTCTTCCAACGCCAACTCCTCCGCCAACTCCTCCGCCAACCCCATCCCCTCTGCCACCCCCGCCACACCGGGCGTCGGTGTCTTCCTTGACGACGCCGGCGAAGAGGTCAACACGCAGTACAACGCCCTGCTTGCGGAGTTGTGGAAGGGCGGCATCGTGCCCGAGTTGCGGCTTGTGGCCTTGATGAACTTCCGTACCTTCAACCACCTGACGATCAACAACGCCATGCGCTTGCTGCGCGTCGATATCGCCATAGCCTTGATGGGCCGCGCCCCGGACGATTACGCAGCGGCTGCGAGCTCCTTGCGCCCGATGGTGGCCTGCGACATCCCGTCGTTCTACGACGGCTTCCTGCTCTACGGCGCAACGGTGGCCAATGCCACCCTGGCCAACGTGGACTTCGGCGGCGGCGCGCTGCAGGCCGAGTTGGCTTTTCTCCCCGCGCTGGGGGCGCTGCCGGCGCAGCCTTCGCGGTCACCGCAGCAGTCCGTGCAGCAGTCAGTGCAGCAGCCACCGCCCCAAGCGCAGCAGTTCAGTTCGCCGCCCTCTCATTCGCCGCTGCCGGCACGCCGGGACATCGTGCCTCAGCACACCGTTCCACGATTGGTTTTGAACGGCACTGGCCCTGCACAACAACGCAAGCAGCCAGCCCAGAGCCAATGAGGCCGAATATCTCCCACGCAGGCCAGGCCCTGCTGCCCGACACGCACACGACGGCCCGCATTCCCGGCGTACTGTTACTCGGAATGACGACGGCGGCCGAAGGTGGCTTCGCCACGCAATTCACCGACCGCGGAACCGGCCAGTCCCATACGGTGCGGCCCTGCACGGAAAGCGGCAACGGCGCATTCGCTCTGCCGCAAACCGGCGACCCTGGCAGGCCGACGCGCAAGCGGCAACGGACAGGCGAGGGCAGGGCATCGGCAGGCTTGCCGCCGCAGCCTTTCATACCTGCGCCAGCGGGTGCTGCAGGCGCGGATCCCTGGGCCGATCCGCAGAAGGCCAGCATCTGTACCAGCTACGCAGCAGTACTCGAACCCATGCGCGCGCCCGGCCTCTCGCCGCAGGCGCGACTGCAAAGGCTGGAAGTGTTCAGGACTACCTGCCATCACCTGATCAACGAGTCATGGCAATGGCTGCGCATGGATCTGGCAGACGAGATTGCCGCTGCCGGCGAAGCGTTTTACTCGCAGATCGCGCCGGTGCTGGCAGAGCAGGCGAACACCACGGCCGTGCCTTTCTACGAAGGCTTCGAGCCATGGGGGCTGCAGAGCCTGAACGCAGCGCTGGCGCAGGCGCCCCTGCGGAGACAAGTGGTGCAGGTGTCGCTGCTGCCGCTGCCGTCGCTGCCGCCGCCGCAACCGCTGCCGGTACTGGTGCCGCCTGACACGCAGGCCGGGGCAACGAGCACGACCACCACCACGACCGCTACAGGCAGGACCGGCAGGACAGACAGGGCCGGCAACGTGGCACCTGTACCGACGCAAACCGAGACGGTAGCAGTGCCCCTGTACGACGATCTCGAGCCGCTGTTCACGGGCTTTGGCGATGACGAATTCCGATAACCCACGGCGAGGCTTCCATGCATTCGAACAGTTCGGGCCGCATGCCATTGCCGCCCCTTTACCCCGGCGCAGTGCAAGGCGGACACCCTGTTTTCCCCGGTCAGAACCCCTACGCTCCGGCCTTTGACATCAGGCCTGCAGGCACCGGTAACACCACCATCGTCACGCCTCATGGCACCGTGCCTGTGCAGGCCGCTGGCGCGCCGACGATGCAGGGGTTGATGCCGCCAGCCTTCCGCGACGAGACCAGTGAGCGCCTGTGGGGCGAATACACGAATGCCCGGGCCGCGCTGTTCCGGCCCGGCCTGTTGCCGGGCATGCGCTTCGTGATGTTGATGAAAGTGCGCGGCATCAGTCATGCGCTGGTCAACGAGGCCTGGGCTGCGCTGCGCCCCGGCATTGCCAGGGACCTGATGGCCGTCGCGCTGGCGACGGATGACAAGGTCGCCGGCGAATTGCGTCCATTGCTGAATGCCGACATCCCGCCCTACTTCGAAGGCTTCGTGCCTTCCGGGCTGGAAGCGATGAACGAGCGCCTTCAGACCCGCGCCTTCGGCGGCGCCGTGCTTCAGGCCAGCTTGTCCCGCATGGCCGGGCCGGGGCCGAGCCCGAGCCCGCAGCCAACGCCGCGACAGGATCTGCCTGCCGGCGAGAATTCGGCGGAGCAAGCGGGAAGTCCATGGCAAGAGATATTCGGCTCGGATTTCGAGGAGGTGTTCAAAGCGCAGTTAAATGACGAGCCCGACAACGGCGACAGCGAGGACGAATTCCGGCCGCCGGCCGAATCATCTGGCCACCACTCCATCGACGATGGTGGCGGGGCTTCGCCCGTCCCGTCGCGCCCGCCGCGCAGCACCGCCACGCGTGCGCGAGGCCGCAAGACCGTCATCATGAATGGCTTTCTGCTGCGCTTGCAGCAAATCAGAGACAAGCTTTCCAACGATCGCAGCGCCGACCATGTCGCGATGGCGATGTTGCTCAAGAGTCGCCTGGCGTTCTCTTTTGAAGATCGCCAGAAATTCGCCGAGAACGCGATCGATCATTTCGTGGACGTGTTGCAGGCGAAGCATGAAGGCGTGGCGGTGGACAAGGACAAGCAGCGCGAGAACTTCATCGAGCTGCTCAAGAAGATGTGCAGCTTTCACAAACTGAACGCCAGGGCACTGAAGCTACGACGTAAAGAGAAAGGCGGCGAGCCCTCGGGCAAGCCGGCGATGGACCCCAGCAATGTGCACCTGCTCAGGTGCCTGTATGCCAATCCGGCATTGCTCCACATGCTGGGGAAAGCCGACAAGAAGACGATCAGCCAGCTGCGCCGCAGCCTCGGCGTCTACGTCAAGATCGAGATCCTGGAAAGGCTGGACAAGGGCAATCTCCGCCTGAGCAAGGCGCAGGTTGACTACATCATCGAGACCTCGTTCTTGATTCAGGCCAAGGCCATAACCATGATTGAGGCCGCCCGCAAGGCCTGCCCACAACGCGGGGACGTGGAGGCAGCGGATACGGACGGCGGAGACGAGCCCATGGAGTCGAGTGACGTTGCCTCCGACTATGAGGTCGATGCCGACGGTGACGACGACGAATACTGAGGTGGGGGTTGCGGTCAGGAGTCCGCTTCAAAGGCCGAAGCAGCACTGGCTGGCGGGAAGGAGCGTTTTTGCAACCTATAAATCTCGTTAACTTGACTTTTTGGGAGTATAGATTCACATTATTGATTAATCTGCGTTACCTAAAGCTCCCAAAATGCCAGACCTTCGCCGACTCCAGCTGCGCCAGCTGGATATGACCCTCGACAAGTGGCGCGACTGTCATCTACCTGCTCGCCCGAGCGTCGGTTGGTTACGGGCGATCCGCAAAACGCTGGGAATGAGCTCTTCCGCACTGGCGCGCCGGGTGCATTTGTCCGACTCAGCCATCCGCAAGCTGGAGCAATCCGAGGCTGATGGCGTGATCACGCTTGCATCGTTGCGGCGGCTGGCGGAGGCGCTGGATTGCGAGCTGCAGTACGCCCTTGTCCCGAAAAAGCCGCTGAAAGAAATGATGAGCGAGCGCGCACTCGAAGTTGCGCGTGAACAGGTCGGCGTCGTCGCTCATCACATGTCGCTTGAGTCGCAGAGCGTGGATGATGAAATCACGCGCGCGCAGATCGAGGAGATCGCCGAGCAGTTGTTGCGCAAGCCGCGGGAGCTGTGGTGAAGGGGCTCGCGTATCCGCCTGGCGCAACACCTCTCGACCCGGATGAGGCGAGTGGCCTGATACCGGTTCACATACTTACGCAGGGCGAGCTCGACGCGTGGGAGCAGGCAAACATACTGGGCAAATAGCCTGTTCGACGCGGACATAGCGATCAGGAGCTTAACGCGTTCAATGGCTGGCGAGCTCCGGGTGCAGTTTCAGTCCGAGTGCATGCATCACCTTGAGGATGGTGGCAAAGCTCGGGTTGCCGTCCCCGGACAGCGCTTTGTACAAGCTTTCCCTTCCAAGCCCCGTGTCACGAGCCAGTTGAGACATGCCTTTCGCCCGCGCGACATTGCCCAGCGCCTTGGCGATAAACGCAGCATCCTCGCCAGCCATTTCAAAGCAGGCTACAAGATAAAGTTCAATGTCCTCATCCGTTTGGAGGTGCTCAGCGCTATCCCATTTCGTAAGTTTTGCCATACCCATTTTCATTCCTTCAGGGTTCGAGCTTCCGTAGTGGCAGCCTCGATGTCCCGTTGCTGAGTGGATTTGTCTCCACCGGCCAGTAGGATTACCAGTTCCAATCCATGCATGGTGAAGTACAACCTGTAACCCGGACCGAAATGGATTCGCATCTCAAATACCTTGTCCCCGACAGGCTTGCAGTCGCCGAAGTGGCCGTCTTCCATCCAGTCGATACGAGCCTGAATGCGGTGCCTGGCGCGGTTGTCTCGAAGATCAGAGAACCATCGCCTGAACCGCTCAGTCGTCAAGACCGACGGCATGACTTATCGTATAGTATGGGATACATGCGGTCAACGTCCTTCCTGTCTGGATCAAATTGACAAACAATTTGCAAGACTAGGCAGCGCGCAAACGTTCAAGCCATCAACAGTTGAAGATCGCATCAGGAGTTGCGGATCAGTCAGTGCGTGGGCCATTTACCCAGAGGCATTCCGCCCGCTTGATACAATCACACTTTCGCCCTACAACCCCGCATTCCCATGATCGACATCCAGCTTCTCCGCAAGGACATCGCCGCCGTTGCCGCGCGGCTCGCGCAGCGCAAGTTCAACCTTGACGTCGACGCATTCAACGCGCTCGAGGCCGAGCGCAAGGCCATCCAGACCCGCACCGAGGAGCTGCAGGCGCAGCGCAACAGCCTCTCCAAGCAGATCGGCATCCTGAAGGGCAAGGGCGAGGACGCCAGCGCCGTGATGGCGCAGGTCGGCGGCATCGGCGACGAACTGAAGGCCTCGGCCGAGCAGCTCGAAGCGGTGCAGGCCAAGCTGTCCGAATTCACGCTGGCCATTCCGAACATTCCGCACGAGTCCGTCCCGGCCGGCACCGACGAGAGCGGCAACGTCGAGGTGCGCAAGGTCGGCACCCCGCGCCAGTTTGACTTTGAAGTCAAAGACCACGTCGACCTCGGCGCGCCCTTCGGCCTGGATTTCGACACCGGCGCCAAGCTGTCCGGCGCGCGCTTCACGGTGATGAAAGGCGGCATCGCCCGCCTGCACCGCGCGATTGCGCAGTTCATGCTCGACACCCACACCGGCGAGCACGGCTACACCGAGTGCTACACCCCGTACATCGTCAATGCCGACACGCTGAAGGGCACCGGCCAGCTGCCGAAGTTCGAGGCTGACCTGTTCGCCGTGAAGAAAGGCGGCCAGGAAGGCGAGGGCGAGGCGCTGTACCTGATCCCGACTGCCGAAGTCACGCTGACCAACTTCGTCAACGGCGAGATCGTCAATGGCGACCAGCTGCCGATGCGCCTCGTCGCGCATTCGCCCTGCTTCCGTTCCGAGGCCGGCAGCTACGGCCGCGACACCCGCGGCATGATCCGCCAGCACCAGTTCGACAAGGTGGAGATGGTGCAGGTGGCGCACCCGGAGCAGTCGTACCAGCAGCTCGACGAGATGTGCGGCCATGCCGAGAACATCCTGAAGAAGCTCGGCCTGCCGTACCGCGTGATCACGCTGTGCACCGGCGACATGGGCTTCGGCGCGGCCAAGACCTACGACCTGGAGGTCTGGCTGCCGGCGCAGAACACCTACCGCGAGATCTCGTCGGTGTCGAACTGCGAGGCCTTCCAGGCCCGCCGCATGCAGGCGCGCTTCCGCAATGCGCAGGGCAAGCCCGAGCTGCTGCACACGCTGAACGGCTCCGGCCTGGCGGTCGGCCGCACGCTGGTGGCCATCCTCGAGAACTACCAGCAGGCCGACGGCAGCATCAACGTGCCCGAGGCGCTGTGGCCGTACATGGGCGGTCTGAAGGTCCTGCAGGCCTGATTTGAAAGCCCCTTCAACGAGGGGCTTTCTTTCGGCGAGAGAACTCTGCTATACTCGCTTTTTTTCGAAAACGACCACATGTTTTCGAACCTGGAGAGGTGGCAGAGTGGTCGAATGTACCTGACTCGAAATCAGGCGTACCGCAAG
>CAZTIF010000097.1:0-12364 GCA_964613635.1 uncultured Bifidobacterium sp.
GTCTCCTGCCGTCAATCCCCCGCTTCCCCGAGAATCCGCGAAGAACCTTTTTTTACGGGCTCACGTGCCGTGGATCGCGAAAAACAAGATGGTCGACCAGTCGAAGAACCAAGTTCTGACGAGGTTGCACCGGGCATCATGCGGGATGCGCTTGCAAGCGCACCCCGCGCTCGCCCTGAAAGCCACACGCAGGTGTGGCTTTTTTACGGGCGCACGTGGTGGCCCTTTTGCTTGTGGCGGTCGTCCTTCAGGCCGGCATGCGGTCGATGCTTTCCCAGTCCAGGCTGCCGGCGATCGTATAGCGGCAGTCGAGGATCTGCGGTTCGCGCTTGCCCTTCTGCAGGTCGGCGAGGTCGAATGCATAGCTGTAATCGTAGGTCAGCCCGGCGTTCAGGGGACTGACATCGCCGTCCCACGCCGGCCCCTGGTTGATGGGCCAGGTTTGACCCGACGAGGGCGTGATCAACATGCCCGTCTTCTGGATGAAAACGTGGCGAACGATGACCTTGCCCTTTCCGTCAAGCGTGATTGAATTCCACAGCCTTTGTGCGCTCGTTCCCGGCCGGTCCTCGCCGGGCACGACCATCAGCTGCTCGCCATCGCGGCTGTGCTGCTCCATCTTCAGTATGATCTTCAGTATCGATGCCTGCACCGTCTGGTTGATCGAATCGCACAGCGCCGTCATGGTGTTCGCATCTCCCGCAAACGCATAGATGCCGGCTGTCAGTCCCTCGGGATTGCGCTCGTCGAAGTAGGACACCTGCTGGCCGTCATCGAGCGCGACGCGCAGCGAGCGGATGGAATCCTTCAGGTAATTCTCCGACAGCGGTATGTCCGTCGTGCTGCCCGGTACGCGCCACGACTCTTTCTGCTGTCCGGCGTCGAGCGAGCGAATCTGGTTGGCAAGGTAGACCTGCGAGTCCCCGTATATGTTTGCACTGAGGTGGAACTGCATGCCCTCGACGATGCTCGGCATTGCCCGCGGCGGCAGGCCGGGACGAATGCTTTCCAGTGTCTTCAGTCGTCGTTCGACCACCTGCATCGCCGTGTCGATGTCGCAGCCGTCGCGCGCCATCACCTGCTGCACCGCGCGTGCGCAGTCCATCTCGGCCGGACCGAGGCCGGGCTTCGTCGGGCGATCCTGCGCGGGTTCGTCCCGGACGGTCGCGCGCAGCGCTTGCAGGCGTGGCGCGAGACGGTTCGTCAGTCCGACCAGGTCGAGCGCCTGCTTCCAGTCCATCGCATACCGGCGCATGCAGAATTCCACGTTCTTTGCTCCCTTTCGGGCGACCTCGGGCGTCACGCCGGTATGCCGGGCGATGGAGCGGGCGATGCCTTCGAGAATCAGGTGCCCGATCTTGTCCTCGGCACCTGTCGCGTCCCGGTCGCGCAGCGACGCCGGCAGGTCCAGCAGCGTCATCGCACGACCGAGGTCGAGGTCATAGGCCTGCATGGCCTGCAGCAGCGCGTCCGCCCCAAGCTTCGCAGCATCCTCGGGCAGCGCGTGCCTGTCCTGCAGGCGCCTGGCGATCGTTTCCGACAGCGCGGACAGCATCGCCTGCTGTTCGTCGCCGCTCAACACCGCGAAGTCGATGCGCTTCGCGCCGATCGCTGCGATGGCCTGGCTCTCCAGATCCGGATCGCCAAGCTGGCCGATGTCCACCAGCAGCCGGAGCGCGTTCGACATCGCCGCGCCGGCATCGGATGAACGCAGCAGGTCGAGCTCCATCGCCAGTGCGCGACGCCACGAGATCTTGTCGCTGCGCTCGAGCTGGTGGCTGATGTTGGCCAGCAGATGCCCGGCGCGTTGGTCGAGCAGCGGATCATTCGCCGGCAGCAGTTTGGTGAGGCTGGATTCCAGCTTGGCCAGTACCGCATCGCGCGCCCGCTCCTGCCAGTGGACAGGCTGGTAGCCGGCGATGACGAGCGATTTGATCCGGTCGGAAATCCGGTCGAACAGCATCGTGAAGCGACCGGCGATCTCGATATCGCCCGAGGCGTTCACGCGCAGCCGCTCGGGCTGTCCGCGCGCGCTGAAATAGGTTTCCATTGCGCGCAAGGCGCCTTGCGTGCCAAGTGCATTTGTCACGATCCTGCCTCCGGTTGAGATGCTGCGGCCGCCACGTGTTCAGGTGCGCGGAGAAAATTCCTGGCTGGACTGGCTGGTGCGCTCGCGGCGGTCGTCTGCGGCGCGCCGTAGCACCGGGTCGATCGCTGGCCAGTCCATTTCGATACAGGCCGACAGTTGCGGGCTGCGCGTCACGGCAGGCCGAAACACGCCTTGCTCGATGTCCTCGCTGCCGAGCTTGAAGCTGATGTGGGCACGGTAGGAAAAATTCGTGTCGTTCAGCGGGCCTTCCCAATATTGGCCTCGGTTCACCGGCAGCGCTTGCTGTGAAGTCTCCTGGCAGATGAGATCGACCCAGCGTTCCCAGCGCGCCCGGTCGACGATCAGGTCGCCATTGGCGTCAAGACTGACCAAGATGGTCTCGGCCTGCCCCCGGGTGTTGAAGATGACCGTGGCGTCGGAGGCCCCGCCGTTTGCCTGGTAGCGGAAGTCATCCAGCAGGTTCATTGCCGTCTGGTTGGTCAGCAGCGAGGCCAGCTTCACGAAGTTGGCCTTGTGGTCGGCCTGTGCGACGTTCCCGGCCGGCGTCGCCGCGTCGCCCATGATTTCCTGCTGCCTGTCGTAGAGCGCCTGCAGCGCGCCGACCAGCGCTTCGGGTTTGGGAAAGCTGAGTTCGAGCGTCGACGGCTTCAGCCGCCCGTTCGCGCTGCCCGGAAGCGTGATCCGGATCGATTCGCTGCGCGGGGCATCCTTGACGGTCTGCCGGGCGATGCCGAGCTCGGGATCGATCTCGCCGTAGGGTGAGTTCGTCAGCCGCTCCAGCAGCAGCGCGGTGTCCTCGCGCGACAGCGTGAACGTGCTTGCCGCGATCACGCCGTCTTCCGCGCTGCACTGGACCCCCAGCGGCATGCCCGGGGCGACCTGCTGCAGGAAATCGTCGCGCCGCAGCTGGGTTTGCTGCCATTCATGGTGGGCGGACCGGTCATGCGTCTTCACGAAATCCTGCCATTCGACCGTGAGGCTTTCGATGGCGGCGAGCATGCGATGGCCGCTCGCATTCCTGACTGACGCAAGCGACGGCAAGTGATGCGGAATCCAGTATTCGCGCACCTCGCCCATTCCCTTCGCGTGGCGCGACAGCTCCTGCTCGATCTTGGCCGTCAGTGCCTGCGTGGCATCCATGTCGCCGCCAGCGGCGGTGGCGCCCCTGGCATAAACCAGCTTGCCTTCCTTGTCCACGACGACGTTTTGCCGGCTGATGGTGGCCAGCCTGAGCACCTGCAAGGCTTCTCTCACCGACTGGTTCGCTGACTTTGCCTTCATCGCCTGTTCCTGTAGAGGCTGGCATGCCCTGACGCACGCCGCTTTGGGGAAGTTTCCAACAAGACAATTTTTTGTGGCGATAAACGAACAGATGTTCCGAATTTCACCGGCGGTAGCCAACGATCCACAGCTCAACGAGCCAAAGGCCGGACTGCAAGAACCCGGAGCCGGCGGGTACAATATCGGCTTCTCTGAAATTTCCAAATAGCAATTGCTGCTCGTCCAGCCTCGTCCGGAGCCACGTTGAATCACTATCCCCATCCCATCATTGCCCGCGAAGGCTGGCCTTTCCTCGCGATTGCTGTCGTCATCGCGCTCGTCGCGACTTCGCTGCTCGGCGGCTGGTCCTGGCCGTTCTGGATCATTGCGCTGTTCGTGCTGCAGTTCTTCCGCGACCCGGCGCGCACCATCCCGCAGCAGGCCAACGCCGTGCTGTCGCCAGCCGACGGCCGCATCGTCGTGGTCGAGAAGGCGCAGGATCCGCATGCGAACCGCGAGGCGCTGAAGATCAGCGTGTTCATGAACGTGTTCAACGTGCACTCGAACCGTTCGCCGGTGGATGGCAAGATCGAGAAGGTCGCCTATTTCCCCGGCAAGTTCGTGAATGCGGACCTCGACAAGGCCTCCACCGAGAACGAACGCAATGCGGTGGTCGTGACCACCGACAGCGGCCAGACCGTGACCTTCGTGCAGGTGGCCGGCCTGATCGCGCGCCGCATCCTGTGCTACGTCGGCGAGGGCGATCGCCTTGCGCGCGGCCAGCGCTATGGCTTCATCCGCTTCGGTTCGCGCGTCGATGTCTACCTGCCGCTGTCGGCACGGCCGAAGGTGACGGTCGGCGACAAGGTGTCGGCGACCGAAACCATTCTTGCCGAACTGTGAACACCCGGGCACCTGCTCAGGTAACATAGGCGCCATGCCCATTTTCAGTCCCCGCAAGAACAAGGCGAAGTCCTTGGTCGCCAAGCCCTTCCGCCTGAACCGCCAGCCGTCGCGGCGCGTCGCCGATGACGGCGCACCGGCCGTGCCGCCGGTGCGCAGCCGCGGCATTTACCTGCTGCCGAACGCGTTCACGACCGCCGCGCTGTTCTGCGGCTTCTACGCGATCGTGATGGCAATGAACAACCATTACCAGCAGGCTGCGATCGCGATTTTTGCAGCGATGGTGCTCGACGCGACCGACGGCCGCGTCGCCCGGCTTACCAATACGCAGAGCGAATTCGGCGCGCAGTACGACAGCCTGTCCGACATGGTCTCGTTCGGCGCCGCGCCGGCGCTGATCGTCTACGAATGGGCGCTGCGCGGCATGGGCAAGCTCGGCTGGCTGGCCGCCTTCGTCTATTGCGCCGGTGCGGCATTGCGACTGGCCCGCTTCAACACCAATATCGGCGTGGTCGACAAGCGCTTCTTCCAGGGGCTGCCGAGTCCGGCCGCCGCTGCGCTGGTCGCCGGCTTCATCTGGCTGATGGATGACCTGCGCATCGCCGGCACGGATTTCAGCTGGCTGGCCTGGGTCATTACCGTGTATTCGGGGCTGACCATGGTGACGAACGTGCCGTTCTACAGCTTCAAGGATGTCAACTTCAAGAAGTCGGTGCCGTTCATCGCGATCTTCCTGATCGTGCTGATCTTCGTCGCGATCTCGAGCGACCCGCCGAAGGTGCTGTTCGGTCTGTTCGTGATCTACGGTCTGTCCGGCTATGGCGTGGCGGTCTGGTTCTGGGTAAAGGGACGTCCGGTCAGCCTCGTGCAGACCCGTTCCGAGCCGGGCGAGGACAAGTAGCGCCTTCGCGCTATCGGTCCGATAGACACAGCCCTGTTGCGCTTTCCGGCAAACCCCCTTATTCTTTGCCTCATGTCAAGCGCAACTCGTCCCTTGCAGATTCTTTCCAGCGGCAGCCCGTCCGGGCTGCTGTTGCTGTACCTACTGCGCTGACAGCGCAGACATCCCCTATCCCACAATTCGCGTATTTCCCAGCCCGCGCAGCCGCGAGGGCAGGCGAAAATGCATCCAATCGTTGAACAATCCGGGAGCCCATGATGGCCGATTCGAACAAGTTGATCATTTTTGATACCACGTTGCGCGATGGCGAGCAGTCGCCCGGCGCGTCGATGACGCGCGAGGAAAAGATCCGCATTGCGCGCCAGCTCGAGCGACTGAAGGTCGACGTGATCGAGGCTGGCTTTGCGGCGTCGTCGCCCGGCGATTTCGAGGCGATCAAGTCGATTGCCGGCATCATCAAGGAGTCGGTGGTGTGCTCGCTGTCGCGTGCGAACGATCGCGACATCGCGCGTGCCGCCGAGGCGCTGGCCGCCGCGCCGCGCAAGCGCATCCATACCTTCATTGCGACCTCGCCGCTGCACATGGAAAAGAAGCTGCGGATGACGCCGGAGCAGGTGTACGAGCAGGCGCGCCTGGCGGTGCGTTACGCGCGCCAGTTCACCGATGACGTCGAGTTCAGCCCGGAAGACGGCAGCCGCTCGGACGTCGATTTCCTCTGCCGCGTGCTGGAGGCCGTGATCGACGAAGGCGCCACCACGATCAACTTCGCCGACACCGTCGGCTACGGCGTGCCCGAGTTGTACGGCAACATGCTCAGGACGCTGCGCGAGCGCATCCCGAACTCGGACAAGGCGGTCTGGTCGGTGCACTGCCATAACGACCTCGGCATGGCGGTTGCCAACTCGCTGGCCGGCGTGATGATCGGCGGCGCGCGTCAGGTCGAGTGCACCATCAATGGCCTCGGCGAGCGCGCCGGCAATACCGCGCTCGAAGAGATCGTGATGGCGGTGAAGACCCGCAAGGATCACTTCAGACTGGATGTCGGCATCGACACCACGCAGATCGTGCCGACGTCGAAGCTGGTGTCGCAGATCACCGGTTTTGCGGTGCAGCCGAACAAGGCGGTGGTCGGCGCGAATGCGTTTGCGCATGCGTCCGGCATCCACCAGGACGGCATCCTGAAGGCACGCGATACCTACGAGATCATGCGCGCCGAAGACGTGGGCTGGACCGCAAACAAGATCGTGCTGGGCAAGCTGTCGGGCCGCAATGCATTCAAGCAGCGCCTCGAAGAGCTTGGCATCGCGCTCGAATCCGAAGCGGAAGTGAATGCCGCGTTCGCGCGCTTCAAGGAACTCGCCGACCGCAAGTCCGAGATCTTCGACGAGGACATCATGGCGCTGGTGTCGGACGAGCAGCATGCGCACGAGCAGGAGCATTTCCAGTTCGTGTCGCTGTCGCAGCACTCGGAAACCGGCGAAAAGCCGAGCGCCCGCGTGACCTTCTCGGCCGGCGGCAAGGAAGTGACCTGCGAAGGCGAGGGCAATGGCCCGGTCGATGCGATCGTCAATGCGATCGAGTCGCACACGCAGAGCGGCTCCGAATTACTGCTGTTCTCGGTGAACGCGATCACCACCGGCACGCAGTCGCAGGGCGAGGTGACGATGCGCCTGTCGAAGAGCGGTCGCATCGTGAACGGCGTCGGCGCAGATCTCGATATCGTGGTCGCGTCGGCGAAGGCCTATCTGTCGGCGCTGAACAAGCTGCAGTCGAAGAACGAGAAACTCAATCCGCAGCTGTGATGACGGCGCGCCCGGCAACGGGCGCTGTCCGGAAAAAGGCCGCGCAGTTCAAAGCTGCGCGGCCTTTCTGTTTTGTTGGGCGGCTTACTGGATCGTCAGCAGGCGGCTCTGCGATGCCTGCTTTTTCGGCAGCGTCAGCGTCAGCACGCCATGCTCGAGTTTCGCGATGGCCTGGCCGTCATCGACTTCATGCGGCAGTTCGAAGCTGCGCGCGTACTTGCGCACCACGCGCTCCGCATGCATCACGGTCTCGCCTTCCTTGCGCTCGGTTTCGCGGCGCACTTCGGCTTCGATCGTGACGCGCTGGCCGTCGACGCCGACCTTCACGTCATTCTTCGTCACGCCCGGCAGGTCGGCCTCGACCTGATAGCCGGCTTCGGTTTCGATCACGTCGATGCGCGGGCTGAACGCGCCGCTCTCGCGTGCGGCGTCGGCGGCCGGGGTCATCAGCTCGTCGATCATGCTCTCGAACAGGTTGCCGAACAGGGTGGGACGCAGGGGATAGCCGTTACGCTGGCGCAGGATCATGTTCATCGTTTCCTCCGGTTGAAATCATGAGGGGCACGCTGCCCCGACGAACCGAAAATAGGGCGTCTGCCGGGCATTTCAAGGGGGAGAAGGCGAAACTGCGGAAGTTTCAAAAAATGAAATTCCGGTTGGGGCGCGCCGGGCGGACGCCATTGAAATGCAGTGTGTGACGCTACGTGCAATTCGGCTATAATGCCGGCTTGGTCCGAAATGGCCAAATTTTCAACGTCGTCACGGCAGCAGGGGTCCAGACTCCCGTCGCCGCATGTGAAAGGTAAAGAATCATGGCAGTCACGAAAGAAAGCAAGGCAGCGGTCATCGCTGCAAACGCCCGCGGTCAGAACGACACCGGCTCCCCTGAAGTCCAGGTCGCCCTGCTGACCGCACGCATCAACGAACTCAACGGCCACTTCAAGGCCCACGCGAAGGATCATCACTCCCGCCGTGGCCTGATCATGATGGTCAACCGTCGCAAGAGCCTTCTGGCTTACCTGAAGCGCAAGGACGTCGACCGTTATCGCGCCCTGATCGAGAAGCTGGGTCTGCGCAAGTAATCTTTCCTGCGCAAGCCTTCGGAAATGCCTGTATCAGCCTGCTGATGCGGGCATTTCTTGTTTTTGAAGCACGTTCGATTTGTAGTTGAGAGTCGTTGTAAGGCGGTGCAGGTGCGCCGCCCGTGGTGAGGTGAACGACAGCGCCTGAAAATCTGTCGGCAAAATCAGAAAGGATTGTTCCAATGTTCAACAAAGTCACGAAGACCTTCCAGTACGGCCAACACACGGTCACGCTGGAAACCGGCGAGATCGCTCGCCAGGCCTCCGGCGCAGTGATGGTCTCGGTTGATGACACCGTGATCCTCGCGACCGTGGTCGCGCGCAAGGAAGCGAAGCCGGGCCAGGATTTCTTCCCGCTCACCGTTGACTACGTCGAGAAAACCTATGCCGCCGGCCGTATCCCCGGCGGTTTCTTCAAGCGCGAAGGCCGTCCGTCCGAGAAAGAGACGCTGACCTCGCGCCTGATCGATCGCCCGATTCGCCCGCTGTTCCCCGAGGGTTACCTGAACGAAGTGCAGGTCATCATCCACGTGCTGTCGGTGAACCCGGAAGTCGATCCGGACATCCCGTCGATGATCGGTGCCTCGGCTGCGCTGTGCGTCGCCGGCATTCCGTTCAACGGCCCGATCGGCGCTGCGCGCGTCGGCTACATCGATGGCCAGTACGTGCTGAACCCGGCCGTGTCGCAGATGCCGGCTTCGCAGATGGACCTCGTCGTCGCCGGTACCGAAACGGCTGTGCTGATGGTCGAATCCGAAGCGCGCGAGCTGTCGGAAGACATCATGCTGGGCGCGGTCGTGTTCGGCCATGAACAGATGAAGGCCGTGATCGATGCGATCCATGAACTCGTGCGCGACGGCGGCAAGCCGGAAGTCGAGTGGACCCCGCCGGCGCAGAACGAAGCGCTGATCGCGCGCATTACCGAGCTGGCCGAAGGCAAGCTGCGCGAGGCGTTCGCGACCAAGGAAAAGCAGGCACGTACCGACAAGCTGCGCACCATCCATTCGGAAGTGGTTGCCAAGCTGGCCGAAGATGCGGCCGCTGCCGGCACCGGCGCGCCGGATTCGGCAGAGATCGGCGACATTATGTTCGGCCTCGAATCGAAGATCGTGCGTTCGCAGATCCTCGACGGCGAGCCGCGCATCGACGGCCGCGACACCCGCACCGTGCGCCCCATCACGATCCGCACCAGCGTGCTGCCGCGTACCCACGGTTCGGCACTGTTCACCCGCGGCGAGACGCAGGCCCTGGTGGTCGCTACCCTCGGCACCGCACGTGACGAGCAGAAGATCGACGCGCTGACCGGCGAGTACAGCGACCGCTTCATGCTTCACTACAACATGCCTCCGTTCGCCACCGGCGAAACCGGCCGCGTCGGTTCGCCGAAGCGCCGCGAAATTGGCCACGGCCGCCTCGCCAAGCGCGCGCTGATCGCTGCGCTGCCGGCGGCTGATGAGTTCAGCTACTCGCTGCGTCTTGTGTCCGAGATCACCGAATCGAACGGTTCGTCGTCGATGGCATCGGTGTGCGGCGGCAGCCTCGCGCTGATGGACGCCGGCGTGCCGCTGAAGGCGCACGTCGCCGGCATCGCAATGGGCCTGATCAAGGAAGGCAACAAGTTCGCCGTGCTGTCCGACATCCTCGGCGACGAAGATCACCTCGGCGACATGGACTTCAAGGTGGCCGGTACCGCGCAGGGCATCACCGCGCTGCAGATGGACATCAAGATCCAGGGCATCACCAAGGAAATCATGCAGGTCGCGCTCGCGCAGGCGAAGGAAGGCCGTCATCACATCCTCGGCAAGATGCAGGATGCGATGCCGACCGGCCGCACCGAACTGTCGAGCTTCGCGCCGCGCCTGATCACCATCCGCATCAACCCGGAAAAGATCCGCGACGTGATCGGCAAGGGCGGCGCCGTGATCCGCGCGCTGACCGAAGAGACCGGCACACAGATCGACATCACCGACGAAGGCATCGTGACCATCGCGTCGGTCGACGCCGCTGCCGGCCAGGAAGCCAAGCGTCGCATCGAAGAGCTGACCGCATCGGTCGAAGTGGGCAAGACCTACGACGGCACCGTGCTGAAGCTGCTCGACTTTGGCGCGATCGTCCAGGTCATGCCGGGCAAGGACGGCCTGCTGCACATCAGCCAGATCGCCAACGAGCGCGTCAACGCCGTGGCTGACTACCTGAAGGAAGGCCAGCAGGTGCGCGTGAAGGTCCTCGAGACCGACGATCGCGGCCGCCTGAAGCTGTCGATGAAGGCTGTCGCAGCAGAAGAGGCCGGCGAAGCTGCGCAGCAGCAGTAAGCCGGAGCGTGATGTAGTCCTCCGTCACCGAGAGGCCGCCCGAGCACGGGCGGCCTTTTTCATGCTGAGAACCGAACAACAAACAGAACAACAAGGAGACTCTCTTGCGCGCCATTGAAATCGTCCAGCCCGGCGGCCCCGACGTCCTGCAGCCCTGCGAGCGGCCGATGCCGGTGCTGAAAGCCGGCGAAGTCCTGATCCGTGTGCTCGCTGCCGGCGTGAACCGCCCGGACGTGCTGCAACGTACCGGCAACTATCCGGTACCGCCGGGCGCGTCCGACATCCCCGGCCTTGAAGTGGCCGGCGAGATCATCGACGGCGACCTGGCCGGCAGCGGCTTTGCGAAGGGCGATCTGGTGTGCGCGCTGGTGCAGGGCGGCGGCTATGCCGAGTATTGCGCCGCGCCCGTCGCGCAATGCCTGCCGGTGCCGCAAGGCTGGAGCGCGCTGGAGGCCGCATCGCTGCCCGAGACTTTTTTCACCGTGTACAGCAACCTGTTCGAACGTGCGAAGCTTGCCGACGGAGAGACGCTGCTGGTGCAGGGCGGCAGTTCAGGCATCGGCGTGACCGCGATCCAGATGGCGACTGCGCTCGGCCATCGCGTGTTCGCGACCGCCGGCACCGACGACAAGTGCCGTGCGTGCGAAAGCCTCGGTGCCGAGCGTGGCATCAACTATCGGAACGAGGATTTCGTCGAGGTGGTCAAGTCGCTGACCGACGGCAAGGGCGCCAACGTGATCCTCGACATGGTTGCCGGTTCGTATGTGAACCGCGAGATCCAGTGCCTCGCCGACGATGGCCGGCTGGTCATCATCGCGCTGCTCGGCGGCGCGAAGGGCGAGGTGAATTTCGGCGAGATCATGCGCCGTCGCCTGACCGTCACCGGCTCGACCCTGCGTCCGCGTCCGGTCGCGTTCAAGCAGGACATCGCCAACAAGCTGCGTGCGCGCATCTGGCCGCTGCTGGAATCGCGCCGCATCCGGCCGGTGATCCACAGCGTGTTCGCGCTCGACCAGGCGGCAGAAGCGCATGCGCTGATGGAAACCAGCACGCATGTCGGCAAGATCATGCTGCAGGTCGCCTGATTCGCCGTCCGGCTCGCCGGTTTGACCCGCTTTCTTGCCACAGGCTAAAATCACGGGTTTTGTAAACGAGTGTACCCATGCGCACCCCACTGATCGCTGGCAACTGGAAAATGAACGGCAGCCTGGCGTCGAACGTCGCGCTGCTGGACGGCATTCGCGCCGGCGCAGCCGGCCTGAACGCCGAGCTGGCGGTCTGTGTGCCGGCACCCTACCTGGCGCAGGCACAGTCGGCGCTGGCCGGTTCGGGCGTGAACTGGGGCGCACAGGACCTGTCGGTGCATGACAGCGGTGCCTATACCGGAGAGGTGTCGGCCGCCATGCTCGGCGACTTTGCTTGCCGCTATGTGATCGTCGGCCATTCCGAGCGGCGCAGCTATCATGGCGAGACCGACGATCTGGTCGCGCAGAAGGCAGTGCGCGCGCTGGCTGGCGGCCTCGTGCCGGTGGTCTGCGTCGGCGAGACGCTGCAGGAACGCGAGCAGGGCGCCACCGATGCGGTCGTCACCCGGCAGCTCAAGCCGGTGCTGGCGGCAGTCGGCGCCGACCTCGCGAAGATCGTCGTTGCCTACGAGCCGGTCTGGGCGATCGGCACCGGCAAGACCGCGACGCCGGCCATGGCGCAGCAGGTGCATGAACTGATCCGGGCGACGCTTGCCCAAGCCGATGCATCCGCTGCGGCGAAAGTGCGCATCCTGTACGGCGGCAGCATGAAGCCGGACAATGCCGGCGAGCTGCTGGCGCAAGCCGACATCGACGGCGGCCTGATCGGCGGCGCGTCGCTGAAGGCAGCAGATTTTCTCGCGATCGCCAAAGCGGCCTGATCGCGTACAACGCAACATCAACACTGGAAACGCATTCAATGAATTCTCTGCTCGCTATCGTCATCGTGATCCAGGTGGTCACTGCGCT
>CAZTIF010000098.1:0-12229 GCA_964613635.1 uncultured Bifidobacterium sp.
CCAAGGGCGCCCACCGCGCCAAGGTCACGCTCGAGCCCTTCGAGCGCGGCTACGGCCACACGCTGGGCAACGCCTTGCGTCGCGTGCTGCTGTCGTCGATGGTCGGCTACGCGCCGACCGAAGTCACGATCGCCGGCGTGGTGCACGAGTACTCGTCGATCGACGGCGTGCAGGAAGACGTGGTCGATATCCTGCTGAACCTGAAGGGCGTCGTGTTCAAGCTGCACAACCGTGACGAAGTCACGCTGACGCTGAAGAAGGAAGGCGAGGGCCCTGTGCTGGCTTCGGACATCGACCTGCCGCATGACGTCGAGCTGATCAATCCCGACCATGTGATCGCGCACCTGACCGCCGGTGGCAAGATCGACATGCAGGTGAAGGTCGAGAAGGGCCGTGGCTATGTGCCGGGCAATGTGCGTCGCCTGTCGGAAGACGCGAACAAGACCATCGGTCGCATCATCCTCGACGCCTCGTTTTCGCCGGTCCGCCGCGTGTCGTACACAGTGGAATCGGCGCGTGTCGAACAGCGTACCGACCTCGACAAGCTGGTGATGAACATCGAAACCAACGGCGTGATCTCGCCGGAAGAAGCGATCCGCCAGTCGGCTCGCGTGCTGGTCGATCAGCTGAACGTGTTCGCCGCGCTGGAAGGCACCGAGGCCGCTGCCGAGGCACCGTCGCGCGCACCGACCGTCGATCCTATCCTGCTGCGTCCGGTCGACGACCTCGAACTGACCGTCCGTTCCGCAAACTGCCTGAAGGCCGAGAACATCTACTACATCGGCGACCTGATCCAGCGCAGCGAGAACGAACTGCTGAAGACTCCGAACCTGGGCCGCAAGTCGCTCAACGAGATCAAGGAAGTCCTTGCCTCGCGCGGCCTGACCCTGGGCATGAAGCTCGAGAACTGGCCGCCGGCCGGCCTCGAGAAGTAATCCGGCTTTTTAACCCAAGCTACCGGCCCGCGCCGGCCCGAGACAGGGCCGGCGATAGAAGAGCTGGACCAATACTCTGAAAAGGAAAGTACCATGCGTCACCGTCACGGACTCCGTAAACTGAACCGCACCTCGTCGCACCGTCTGGCGATGCTGCGCAACATGACCGTCTCGCTGCTGAAGCACGAAGCGATCAAGACCACGCTGCCGAAGGCAAAGGAACTGCGTCGCGTCGTCGAGCCGATCATCACCCTCGGCAAGATCGACACGCTGGCCAACAAGCGCCTCGCGTTCTCGCGCCTGCGCGATCGCGAGATCGTCGGCAAGCTGTTCTCGGAAATCGGCCCGCGCTACAAGGCACGCCAGGGCGGCTACATCCGTATCCTGAAGATGGGCTTCCGCGTGGGCGACAACGCGCCGATGGCCTACGTCGAGCTGGTCGACCGCCCGGAAACGACCGAAGCCGTCGAAGCGGCGGAGTAAATCCCGCTTGCAGCCCTGCCAGCCAGGGCGCTTCAGAACCAAAGCCAGGCCGCGTGCCTGGCTTTGTTCTTTGCGGCGCCTGAAATTGCGTCGGCGCTATGGCAAGATCGCAGCTTCGGCGCACAGCCGCCGCTCCACGGAACAACGTCCCTTCCCACGGATTCGCATGTCCATCCTCAGCGTAGAAAACCTGCATAAATCGTACGGCGAAGGCAGCGCCCGCCGCGAGGTGATCAATGGCGTGTCGTTCGCGCTGCAGCGTGGCGAGTGCTATGGTCTGCTCGGGCCAAATGGCGCCGGCAAGACCACGACGCTGAAGCTCTGCCTCGGCCTCACCGCACCCGACAGCGGCCGCATCACACTGGTGGGCCATCGCGTACCGGAGGAGGCCCGTCGCGCACGCATGCGCATTGGCGTGGTGCCGCAGATCGACAGCCTCGATCCGGATTTCAGCGTCGAGGAAAACCTGCTGGTGTATGGCCGTTACTTCGGCATGCGCGAGGCCGACATCGCGGCGCGGCTGGACTGGCTGCTCGGCTTCGCGAACCTCGTCGGCAAGCGCAGCGCGCGCATCGGCGAACTGTCCGGCGGCATGAAGCGTCGGCTGACGCTGGCACGGGCGCTGGTGAACGATCCTGACCTGATCTTCATGGACGAACCCACCACCGGCCTCGATCCGCAGGCGCGGCACATGATCTGGGAACGACTCAAGACCCTGCTGGCCGCCGGCAAGACCATCCTGCTGACCACGCATTTCATGGACGAGGCCGAGCGACTGTGCCACCGGCTGGCCGTGATCGACCACGGCCGCATGATCGCCGAAGGCGAACCGCGCGAGCTGATCGCAGCGCACATCGAATCGCAAGTGGTGGAGGTCTATGGCGACGGCGCGACCGAATGGGCGGCCGGCGCGCGCAGCCTTGCCGAGCGCATCGAGACCAGTGGCGAGACTGCGTTCTGCTACACCAACCATGCCGAGCCGCTGGTGCAAAGCCTCGCGCAGCGCGATGGCTTGCGATACCTGCACCGGCCGGCGAACCTCGAGGACCTGTTCCTCAAGCTGACCGGTCGCGAAATGAGGGATTGAGATGAGCACACTGACCTACCGGCTGCCGTCGTTCAGCCTGCGCTTCGTTCCGGTCTGGCGCCGCAACCTGCTGGTGTGGCGCAAGCTGGCCGTGGTCAGCGTGATCGGCAACATCGCCGAGCCGATGATCACGCTGCTGGCGTTCGGCTATGGCCTCGGCAGCCTGCTGCAGCAGGTCGATGGCGTTCCCTACATCGAATTTCTCGCCAGCGGTTCGATCTGCATGTCGGTGATGATGGCGTCGTCCTTCGAGGCGCTGTATTCGGCGTTCTCGCGCATGCACGTGCAGAAGACCTGGGAGACACTGCTGAACACGCCGCTCGAGCTCGATGACATCGTGCTGGCCGAGATGCTGTGGGCCGCCAGCAAGGCGATGATCTCGGGCCTCGCGATCCTGCTGGTGCTGTTCGCGCTCGGCATCGGCCTGCATCCGACCACGCTGCTGGTGCCGCCACTGCTGTTCCTGACCGGGATGACCTTTGCATCGATCGCGCTGATCATGAATGCGATCGCCCGCGCCTACGATTTTTTCACCTACTATTTCACGCTGGTGCTGACGCCGATGATCTTCGTCTCCGGCGTTTACTATCCGACCGCGCAGCTGCCCGCCTGGCTGCAGTCGCTTGCCGACTACCTGCCGCTCGGCGCAGCGGTGCATCTTGTGCGACCATTGCTGCTGGGTCGGCTGCCGGACGATCCGCTGCCGAACGTGCTGATCCTGCTGGCCTACTGCCTTGCCGCGTTCTATGTGGCGACTGTGCTCACGCGCCGGCGGCTGCTGAAGTGAAGAGGCCATGATAAGCGACGAACAAATCCTGCTGGCGATGACCAACGTGCCTGACGCTGCCACGGCGCAGTCGATCGCGCATGCGCTGGTCGATGCCAAGCTCGCCGCCTGCGTGAACATCTTGCCGGCGGTACAGTCGGTCTATCGCTGGCAGGGCGTGGTCGAACAGGCGAATGAAGTCACACTGCTGATCAAGACCACGCAGCGCCGCTATCCGCAGCTGCAGCGCGCGATCGTCGCGGCCCATCCTTACGAGCTGCCGGAGGTGATCGCGTGGCCGCTGTCGGAGGGACATCCGCCCTACCTGCACTGGATCGTCGCCGAAACCCGAGCCGAACCGCATGCGTAAACTGCTGATTCCTTTCCTTTGCCTGTTGCTGTTTGCCCTGTGCCCGCTGTCTGCCGCGCAGGGGGCCGATGATTTCCTGCCGCCCGAGCAGGCATTTGCGTTCAGTGCGCGCATGGCCGACTCGTCAACGATCGAAATTCGCTATCGCGTCGCCGACGGCTACTACCTGTATCGCGACAAGTTCGCGCTCGCCGCCGATGGCGCGACGCTGGGCGCGCCCGACATCCCGCGCGGCAAGGTGAAGTTCGATCCGAATTTCGAGAAGGACGTCGAGACGATGCGCGGTGAGGTGCGCATCCGCGTGCCGCTGCAGTCCGGCGCGGCTTTCACGCTGAAGACGACCAGCCAGGGCTGCTCCGACAAGGGCCTCTGCTATCCGCCGATGGTGTCGGAGGCGCGCCTGTCCGTCGACGGCGGTGCGCCGGCGTCGGTTCCAGCAATCGTCTTGCCGGCTTCGCCATCCGCCGGCGCCGGGCCTGACACCGAGATGGGCCGCATCGAGGCCTCGCTCGCCAGCGGACGCCTGGTGCTGATCCTGCCGCTGTTCCTGCTGCTCGGCCTCGGCCTGGCGTTCACGCCCTGTGTTTTGCCGATGGTACCCATCCTGTCCTTCATCATTGCCGGCGAAGGTGCGCAGACCAGTCGTCGGCGCGCGTTCTCGCTGTCGCTCAGCTACTCGCTCGGCATGGCCGTGGTCTACACCGCGCTCGGCATCGCTGCCGGCCTGGTCGGCGAGGGCTTGTCGGCGGCCTTGCAGAGCCCGCTGATCCTCGGCAGCTTTGCCGTGCTGATGGCGCTGATGTCGCTGTCGATGTTCGATGTCTACCAGCTGCAGGTGCCGGCATCGGTGCAGCTGGCGCTGACCCGGCTGTCGGAGCGCCAGCGCGGCGGCAAGCTGGCCGGCGTGTTCGTGATGGGCGCGATCTCGGCGCTGATCGTCGGTCCCTGCGTCGCCGCGCCGCTGGCCGGTGCGCTCGTCTACATCAGCCAGACGCGCGACGTGCTCATCGGCGGCAGCGCGCTGTTCGCAATGGCAGCCGGCATGAGCGTGCCTTTGCTGCTCGTCGGACTGTCCGCCGGCACGCTGCTGCCGCGCGCCGGCGCTTGGATGCAGTCGGTGAAGGTGTTCTTCGGCGTGCTGATGCTGGCGCTGGCACTGTGGATGGTGGCCTCGCTGATCCCCGCCTGGCTGCTGATGCTGGGTTGGGGGCTGCTGGGCGCGGGGTATGGTGGCTTCCTGCTGCGCGCGCAATCGCTCGGCTGGCGTGCGCGCGCGCTCGGCCTGGCCTTCGTCGCACTGGGCGCGGTTCAGCTTGTCGGCGTCGGCACCGGCGGTCGCGATCCATGGTCGCCGCTGGCGCATTTGCGCGGTGGCGTGCATACCGCCACCGCGTTCACCCGGGTGGCGAGCGTTGCCGAGCTCGATGCCGTGATCGCCGGCGCCGGCGGGCGTCGCGTGATGCTCGACTTCTACGCCGACTGGTGCGTGTCCTGCATCGAGATGGAAAAACTCACGTTCAGCGATCCGAAGGTCAAGGCCGAGCTCGACCAGATGCTGCTGCTGCAGGCGGACGTAACGGCCAACAATGAGGATCACAAGGCCTTGCTGAAACGCTTCGGCCTGTTCGGTCCGCCCGGCATCCTGTTCTTCGGTCCCGATGGCAATGAAATCCGCAGCGCGCGCGTGATCGGCTTCCAGTCCGCCGACCGCTTCCTGCAATCGCTGCAACGCGCGAAGTAGACAGCGAACGCGTCGCGCGTTATATCAATCCGCGCTATTTGCAAAGTGCGAGATTGTCTTTGTCCGGTGCAGCAGCAGCCGATATATTGACAGCCCGATCCTATCGATTGTGCAAGGAGGCTGTCATCATGGCATTGCATCTCGGCGATACCGCACCTGATTTCGAACAGGATTCTTCCGTCGGGAAAATCCGCTTCCACGAGTGGGCGGGCGACGCGTGGGTCGTGCTGTTTTCGCACCCGGCCGATTTCACGCCCGTCTGCACGACCGAACTTGGTCTGACCGCGAAGCTCAAGCCCGAATTCGACAAGCGCAACGTGAAGGCGATTGCGCTGTCGGTCGATCCGCCCGACAAGCACACGGCCTGGATTAGAGACATCGAGGATACCCAGCAGGCCGTGGTTGGCTTCCCGATCATCGCGGATGCCGACAAGCGGGTCGCGACGCTGTACGACATGATTCATCCGAACCAGTCCGACTCTGCGACCGTTCGATCGCTGTTCATCATCGACCCGAAGAAGAAGGTGCGGCTGATGATCACCTACCCGATGAGCACCGGCCGCAATTTCGATGAAGTGCTGCGCGTGATCGATGCACTGCAGCTGACCGATGGCTATACCGTCGCCACGCCCGGCAACTGGAAGGATGGCGATGACGTGATCATTCCGCTGTCGGTGCAGGACGAGGCGCTGATCAGCCAGAAATATCCGAAGGGCTACAGCGCGCCAAGGCCATACTTGCGCTTTACCCCGCAGCCAAACAGGTAAGCTTAAGGAACAGGGGCCGCGGTGCCGCGGTCCCGGAGATCATGTTTCCGGTGGCAACTCCGGCAGCACGACTTCCGTCGGGGCGGATGCTGCCCGCGGCCGGCTTGCCTTGATCTCGGCCGGCGCCTCATCGGCAAAGCGGACCAGCTTGTTGTCCGACAGGCGCAGCGCAGGGCGGATCAGCCGGGCGCTGTCGGCCGAGAAGAATTCTTTGGAGGTTTCGTCGATATTGCCTTTGATGAAGGCAGTCATGTGACCTAGCAGACTCTTTTTTTTCTCGGGAGCCAGTCGTAGCTTGCTGATCGCGTCCGTAATGAGAGACTTCGCATTCGCTGCTGCTTCCTGAAGCTGGCCAGTCTTGTCGGTCTTGATTCGGTTCGGGCTGACCCGGGAAAACACCGTCGCTTTGCCTTTCACGCCGCGCGGCGTGACGAATTTCTCGGTCTTGGCGATGACAACATCGTACGCCCTGTCGAGGGTTTCATCTGAGGTCTTGGCCAGATTTGGATGGGCAATCTGTACATGTACACGGCTACGATCCATCGGCGGCCACCTTCACAGAAAGAAGCCTGCCGGCCTGATCTGACCGGCATAGGCGAATAATCTGTGTCGATAGCCGGCTACTTGTTCAAAAGTGTTTGATTTTTACAACTCTTGCCTGTGAAGTTCCTGCGCCGGACGCACCGAAGACCTTGCCACCGTGGGGGCGGCAAGGGGTCGTTCGGGCATTACAGCTTGCGCGCGATCTCACGCGCAAAGTAGGTGAGCACGCCATCGGCGCCGGCGCGCTTGAACGCCAGCATGGCTTCCATCATCGTCTTGTCATGGTCGAGCCAGCCGTTCTGCGCGGCGGCCTTGATCATCGCGTATTCGCCGCTGACCTGATACGCGAAGGTCGGCACGCGGAATTCATTCTTCACGCGATGCACGATGTCGAGATAGGGCATGCCCGGCTTGACCATCACCATGTCCGCGCCTTCGTCGATGTCGAGGGCGACTTCGCGCAGCGCCTCGTCGCTGTTGGCCGGATCCATCTGGTAGGTCGCCTTGCTGCCCTTGCCGAGATTGGCCGCCGAGCCGACCGCATCGCGGAACGGGCCGTAGAACGCCGACGCGTATTTTGCCGAGTACGCCATGATGCGAGTGTGGATGTGGCCGTTGGCCTCGAGCGCTGCGCGGATCGCGCCGATGCGGCCGTCCATCATGTCGGACGGCGCGACGATATCCACACCGGCCGCTGCCTGCGCCAGCGCCTGCTGCGCCAGCAGCGTGGTGGTCTCGTCGTTCAGCACATAGCCGTCGTCATCGATCACGCCGTCCTGCCCGTGGCTGGTGTAGGGATCGAGCGCGACATCGGTCAGGATCCCGAGTTCGGGGCAGCGCTCCTTCAGCGCGCGCACGGCGCGCGGCACCAGCCCTTCCGGGTTGGCCGCCTCGATGCCGTCAGGCGTCTTCAGCGAGGCATCGATGACCGGGAACAGCGCCATCACCGGGATGCCGAGCGACACGCATTCTTCGGCCACCGGCAGCAGCAGGTCGAGCGACACGCGCTCGACGCCCGGCATCGACGGCACGGCTTCGCGACGGTTCTGGCCGTCGAGGATGAACACGGGGTAGATCAGGTCGGCCGCCGTGATCACGTTCTCGCGCATCATCGCGCGCGAGAACGCATCCTTGCGCATGCGCCGCATGCGGGTGGCAGGGAACCGGGGCTGGGCATCAGTCGTCATCGTCTTTTCGCAGTTTCAATAGAGGTTGGGATCTCGGAACGCAGGGGACGCGACCGCCGCCGTGGACCGGCGGCATGCCGCTGAAACTTTTGGCGCTGTCGTCGCTCAGACAAACGGGTGATTGCTCACCTCCCGCTTCTCCTCCCTGAGCGGGGCTGTCTCGCCCAAGTGCGGGCCAGCGTTGAACCCTGGAGATGTCCCCTGTCTCCAGGGCTTTTTTTTATACCTGTTCGCCGGGCGCTTCCGCGGCCTGCACGCCATCATCGAGGCCGAGCAGTCCGCGAATCGTGCGGTCAGCCTCGTCCAGGCCGGTGCGCTTGAGCGAGGAAAACAGCTGCACCGAGAATGGCAGAGGCTGGCCGGCCTCGTCAACATAGCTCGCCAGGATGGTCTTCGCCAGCCGCATTGCGTCGGCCTGCTCGCTGCGGTTGAGCTTGTCGGCCTTGCTGAGCAGGCAGTGGATGGGCTTGCCGGTCGGCGCGAACCACTCGAGCATCTCCACGTCCAGCTCGGTGAAGGGCCGGCGCGCGTCCATGATCAGCACCAGCGCGGCCAGCTGCTCGCGTGCATTCACATAGCGGCCCAGCAGCAGCTGCCAGTGGTCCTTCGCGGACCCTGACACCTCGGCATAGCCATAGCCCGGCAAGTCGACCAGGAAGGCGCGGATTTCCTCCGTGCGGGTCGCATCCTTGCGGTGCTGGCCCACGTGGGCGCCGCCGATGGAGAAGAAATTGATGTGCTGCGTGCGGCCCGGCGTCTTCGACGCGAACGCCAGCTTCTTCTGGTTGCACAGCAGGTTGATCGCGGTAGACTTGCCGGCGTTCGAGCGGCCCGCGAAGGCCACCTCCGGCACTTGGTATTTCGGCAAGTCCTGCAGTCGGTTGACGGTTGTGAAAAAACGGGCTTGCCAGAGAGAGGACATGGGCGAAAAGGAAGGAGGCCGGCGGGAAAGGCGGGGAACAGGCTCGCCATTGTAGTACAATGCCGGGCTGTATTTAGGCGTAAACCAAACCAATAATTCCCGGGTGTTTGAATGAATCGTGCACTTTCGTCGTTCGTGAAATTTGTCTCCATCGCGCTGCTGGCCACGTCCGGCGCCGTCTTTGCCAACGAAGACAAGGCGCCCGCCAAGGCCGATCCGGCCAAGGGCTCCGAACTGTACGCGAACGGTGACGCCGCGCGCGGCATCATGGCCTGTGTCGCCTGCCATGGCGCGGCCGGCAACTCGACCATCACGCAGAACCCGAAGCTGGCGGGCCAGCACGCGGCCTACCTGCAGAAGCAGCTGCACGATTTCCAGGGCCCGGCGCGCAACAACGCGGTAATGACGGCGATCGCCAAGGCCATGACGGCCGACGACATCCGCAACGTCGCCGCCTACGTCGCCGCGCAGAAGCCGGCACAGGGCGCCGCGAAGAACAAGGACACCGTCGAGTTGGGCAAGAAGATCTACCGCGGCGGCATCGCCGAGAAGAACGTACCGGCCTGCGCCGGCTGCCACAGCCCGAACGGCGCCGGCATCCCGGCACAGTATCCGCGCCTGGCCGGCCAGCACCAGGACTACACGGTCGCGCAGCTGACCAACTTCCGTGTCGGCGCGCGCGCGAACTCCGCGCAGATGACCACGATCGGCAAGCGCATGTCGGATGACGAGATGAAGGCCGTCGCCGATTACATCGCCGGCCTGAAGTGATGATGCGCGGCGCGCGCCGACAATAAAAAAACACGCGCGCGTGGCAATGATCAGCATGGGGGGTGGCCAGCGGCCGCCCCTTTTTGTTTGCAGCTTTGAATGAAACGATGGGCAGGGACAAGATGAGCGAAGGTACGCAAGGCATCGAGATGGAAAGCCGCAGCCGCTTCACGGCGGACCTCGTCGAACTGGTATCGTCGATGCGCTTCGCGATCAGCCTGCTGACCGTGATCGCAATCGCCTCCGTGATCGGCACCGTGGTGCTGCAGAACGAGCCGCTGCCGAATTACGTGAACCAGTTCGGGCCGTTCTGGTTCGAGGTGTTTTCCCGCTTCTCGGTCTACACGGTCTATTCGGCCTGGTGGTTCCTGCTGATCATGGCCTTCCTGGTCGTCTCGACCTCGCTGTGCATCGTGCGCAATGCGCCGAAGATGCTGCGCGACATGAAGAGCTGGCGCGACAACGTGCGCGAGCAGTCGCTGCGCAACTTCCATCACCACGTCGAATGGACGGCCGACGGCGACACCGCTACGCTGGCGCACGAGTCGGCGCGCCGCGTCGCCGCTGCCGGCTACCAGGTGAAGCTGGTCGAGAAGGATGGCGCGACGCTGCTGACCGCCAAGCAGGGCGCGGCCAACAAGCTCGGCTACATCTTCGCGCATGCGGCCATCGTGATCATCTGCGTCGGCGGCCTGCTCGACTCGAACCTGCCGATCCGCGCGCAGCAGTGGCTGTTCGACAAGGAGCCCTTCAGCGGCGGCGGCGTGATCGCCCAGATCCCCGAGCGGCACCGGCTCGGCACCGGCAACCCCACCTTCCGCGGCAATACCTATGTGCCCGAGGGTGCGAGCAGCAACACCGCAGTCATCCCGTCGGGACAGGGCGTGCTGATCCAGGAACTGCCGTTCACGATCGAACTGAAGAAGTTCATCATCGATTTCTACCCGACCGGCATGCCGAAGCTGTTCGCCAGCGACGTGCTCGTCACCGACCACGATACCGGCAAGAGCTTCCCCGCGACCATCAAGGTCAACCAGCCGCTGATCCACAAGGGCATGGCGGTCTACCAGTCGAGCTTCGAGGATGGCGGCAGTCGCCTGAAATTGGCCGGCCATCCGATGCAGGGGCCGTTCAGCCAGTCGTTCAGCGTCGAGGGCGAGGTCGGCCGCACGACGCCGCTGCTGGGCAGCGGCGGCAGCGAGTACACGATCGAGTGGTCGGGCTTCCGCCCCTTCAACGTCGAGAACATGGCCGGCAACGGTCAGGACGTGCGTGCGGTCGACCAGAAGAAGACGCTGCAGGAGCGCCTCGACAAGCAGCTCGGCTCGGCCGCCAACCCGGAAAAGAACAAGGACCTGAAGAACGTCGGCCCGAGCGTGCAGTACAAGCTGCGTGACAAGAACGGACAGGCGCGCGAGTTCAACAACTACATGCTGCCGGTGAAGATCGACGGCAACGAGGTCTTCCTTGCCGGCGTGCGCGAGACCCCGGCCGAGAGCTTCCGCTTCCTGCGCATTCCCGCCGACGCCAAGGGGTCGATGGAAGAGTGGATGCGCCTGCGCGCCGCGATCAATGACCCGGCGCTGCGCGAGAAGGCGGCCTCCCGTTATGCCGCCAACGTGCCGCTCGGCCAGGGCGCCAGTCCGCAGCTGCGCGAGCAGCTGAAGGCATCGGCGCTGCGCGGGCTGACCGTGTTTGCCGGCACCGAGGAAGCCGCCGGCTACATCGCGATCGCGCGCTTCATCGGCAAGCTGCCGCAGGATCAGCAGGAGAAGACTGCGGACATCTTCATGAAGATCCTGAACGGCACCATGTGGGAGCTGTGGCAGGCGGCGCGCGAGAAGGATGGCCTGCCGGCGATGCCCTTCAGCGAGCAGAACGGCCGCTTCCTGAAGCTGGCCACCGACGCCGTGGCCGACGCCTTCCTGTACGGCGCGCCGGTATTCCTGCAGCTGAAGTCCTTCGACGAGGTGAAGGCCTCGGTCTTCCAGGTCACGCGCTCGCCCGGCAAGAACGTGGTCTACCTCGGCTGCCTGCTGCTGGTGCTGGGCGTGTTCGCGATGATCTACGTGCGCGAGCGCCGGCTGTGGATCTGGATTCGTCCGTCCGACGGCCGCGCGCATGCGCTGATGGCAATGAGCACCCAGCGCCGCAGCCTTGATTTCGACAAGGAGTTCGAACGCCTGAAGGCCGGACTCGCGGGCCGCTAGCGTCCTGCCGCCCCCACCGTGGCGTCCGCCGGCAATGCCGCGGGCGCTGGACTATACTTCGCATCGCGCAATGCATGAAGCAGGGCGCACGGAGACACATCATGGAACTGACACAGAATTCCGCCTATGGCGAAGGGCGCGGCCTGCTGAAGGGCCGCAGCCTGTATGACTGGATTTTCGCCGCACTGCTGCTGGCCGGCGCGCTGTTTGCGCTGAACCGCTACGGCGACTACATGGACATTTATGAAAAAGGCATCCTGCTGGCTGCCGTGCCCACCTTTGCCGGCCTCGGCTGGTACTGGCGCTCGGCGCGCACGCTGACCCTGCTGGTCGGTGCGCTGTCGCTGGCGGGCATCTACTTCTATGCCGGCAGCCTCGACGCCGCGCAGAACCGCTTCTTCCTGAAATACCTGTTGTCGAGCCAGTCCGCGATCCTGTGGATGAGCA
>CAZTIF010000099.1:0-5448 GCA_964613635.1 uncultured Bifidobacterium sp.
TACCAGCGGTCGAAGCTGTCCGGATACTTGCGGTCGAGCCAGGCCAGCTCGTCGGCGCCCGGCACCCAGGTATGGAAGGCGACCGCATTGCCCCAGCCGTAGAACGCATTCCATGCCTGATGGCTCAGGTGGTCGGCGGCGGCGCAGGCGTCGGCCCAGCCGGCCGGGCGGCGCAGGCCGAGCGGCGCGAGTTCGTCGAACAGCGCATTCAGCGGCGCCTCGACGAAGGCGCTCCAGCCTTCCTTCCAGCTGGCCATCCGCTTCGGCAGCATGTAGTCCTGCATCATCGCGACCACCGGCATCAGCCGGAAGCTGCGCCAGAACCATTTGTCGATCCAGCGCTGCAGCACCGGCAGGTTCAGCGGATCCTGCTGCGCGAGGAAGCGCACGAGGCCGATGCCGAGCGCCTTGTGGCGCGCCGCGTCGGCATGTGCGGAGAAGCTGGCCGGCACGGTCGACAGGTCGCCGTTGTGCGCCGCGCCCGACATGAAGGGCACGAACAGCAGGTCCGACAGCAGTGCGTCGAAGCCGAAGCCGGCCGCGACCATCGCCTCGAACGGACCGGCGCTGGCGACATCCTCGGCGAAGCTCTTCACCGGCGCGAGGTACCACGCCTGCTCGTACCATGCCGGCGCCGAATGCAGGCCGTTGAAATACTTGTTGAAAATCGAGGCCGCATGCGTCTCGCCCTGCGAGTGGCGCAGTTCGTCGGCCGCCTGCATTTGCGCGGCAACGCGCAGCGCGTCGCCGCGCAGGTTGCGGCTGGCGTGTGCGAGCGCGCGGTGCAGCGTGTACTTCAGCGGTGCGAAGGCCTGCAGCACCAGCTTGACCGCATTCACGTAGCGCGCGTCGGAGACGCCGAGCTGGCCGTTGTTCTGCGCGAACGCATCCATCACCGCGTACAGCCGCTTGTCCTTCTCGCCCTGCTGGCGCCACCAGACGTCGATGGTCATGCGGAAGGGGTCGGCCCATTGTTCCCAGTGGTGCACGCGTATGCCTTCATAGCGCGCATACGGGAACACCTTTTCCTGCGGCTGGTAGCTCGGCTCCCAGCACAGGTCATGCGTCATTGCCGCGTAGCGCGCGGCGATGTCCGGCTTCTTTTTCTCGACTCGCTTGTCCATGGCAGGCTCGCGTGGGTGAGGATTCAGTGCTTCCAGCTCAGCACGAACTGGTCGTCGTCCTCGTCGAGGTTGCCCGACAGCGTGACCAGGTTGATCTGCAGTTCCTGCAGGTCGTAGCGGCGGCCGATGATTTCCTCGACGGTCTCGCGCTTGATCACGAGGCGGCCCGGCGCATCGATCTTCACCAGCCCCGGCGAATAGACGACCTGCGCGTCCGGGTTGTCGGCGACGATCGCGTCGACCAGCGGGCGCGATTCCTCATTCGCCTGGAACGCGATGAATACGTTGGACATGTCTTCCCCCAGTGATTGAATGTTCTTGTGGTGTTCGCAGCGGTGCGTGTCAGGACGCGACGCCGATCTTCGCGACGCGCGCGTCGAAAGCCGCGCGGGTCTCCGCCAGCGCTTCCTGGCCGTGTTCGCCGAGCGCGATCTCGGCCACCGGCGCCAGCGCGGCCTGCACGCGGTCGGCCCAGTCGCGCACCCAGCCGGTGACGATCTGCTTGTTCTCGTCCGACTCGGCAGCAGCGGCCTTCACGACCGCATCGACCCAGCGCGCGCACTCGTCGTGCCACTCCGGCATGAACGAGGTCAGCATCGCGACCGCGGTGCCGCCCTTGAGCGTCAGGTATTCATCGATGTAGGCGCCGTAGATCAGCGGGTACAACATGCCGTCCATGGCGAGGTTCTGCGCGACGAACATCTCCATCGGGTCCTTCATCACCAGCGTGTCTTCAACGAGGCGGCGCAGCACCTGCCAGCGCGGATCGTTCAGCCAGTCGTTCTTGCCGGCGTCGAGCACGCCCGGCTCGTCGACCGCGAGGCCGAAACGGGTCAGGTATTGCGCGATGCCGAGGTGGTCCATCGCGTGGAAGTTGGCGGCCGCGGTCAGCGCGGTGCCGTAGCCGTACGCGCAGATGAAGGTGTTGTTCATGTTGCCGGCCCACGCGACATGGCGCAGCGGCATCAGCACGCGGCAGGCGCTCTCGCGCACTTCGTCGCTCATGCGCGAGAGCAGGCCGCGCGAATCGACGAACTGGTAGTTCGCCTCGACCGCCTCGTGCTGGCGCGCGCGCGCGATGGTCCAGCTGGCGTAGTAATACTGGCGCGGGTCCTTCAGCACATACCAGTCCGCCAGCCTGATCGCCGAGCGCGATGCGTCGAACAGCTCGTGCTGCGGATCCCAGGTCGGGCGGTAGTGGAAGTTCTGCGTGGGCTGCGCGCCGAAGGTGGCTTCCTGGTAGCGCGTGGCCGGCTTTTCGCCGCCGATGTACTTCGCCACATGGGTGAAGGTATTGCGGGCCGGCTTGATCTCCTTGGCCTGCAGGTCAATGCTCGTCATGATGGTCTCCCAGTTTCTCCCCCACGGCTTCGGTGAGGAATTCGACTTTGTTTTTAGAACAGAACTCGTTGAACATTTCTTCCGGCAGCGCCAGCTCGACGCTCATGTCCGGCCAGCCGACCGAGAACTCGAAGGCGACGATGCCGTTGGGCTGCCGGTCAGTGATGCGCACATAACGGCGGGCCAGCGTGGCCGCGTCCGTGACCAGTGCATCGAGGCTGCCGGCGGCGGCCGTGGTCGGCTTGGAATTTGATGGGGGTGCGCTCATAATCAGTTCAGTTGCCATATAACAAGTTATCCGGCGGGCTTATATCCCGCTCGCAAGCAGCGTGCCAGCTGGCTCGGCCGAAAGCTGTGAATCTCGATAAAACTGCATGAATGCTTGGTTTTACAGAGTTGAAGCTCGTACAAGATTTTCAAGTTGGTATGGTGCGGTACAGCAAAAAATGCGCCGATCGGCAGCGAATTTGATGAAATGATGGAATGTCCTGCTGGTGGATTTCATGAAATGATGAAATCCGCCGAAATGCGAATCCCGAGAATTCGCTTTCCTTTTTCTCGAAATTATCGATAATTGCGCGATGCCTTCCGATAATCTCCCGCCCCTGCCCAGCGATGCCGACCTGCGTCGCCTGGTGCATTTTTCGGCCAGTGACGGCCGGGTCTGGCTGGCTGGCCACCGGATGGTGCTGCTTCATCTGGGCGCGCTGGGCAGCCTGCGCAAGGAGCTGATCCAGTCCATCGGCATCGAGCAGACGCGTCGCGTGCTCAAGCGCGCCGGCTTCGAGGCCGGCATGCGCGACGCCGCGCTGGCGCGGCAGGTCAGGCCGAACGGCACGCCGTTCGAGCAGTTCACGGTCGGCCCGCAGCTGCACATGCTGGAGGGCGCGGTGCAGGTGACGCCCGAGCGGCTTGAATTCGATATCGAAGCGGGCAACTACCACGGGGTGTTCCGCTGGGACCATTCATGGGAAGTCGAGACCCATCTGCGCGACTTCGGGCCGCAGGAGGAGCCGGTGTGCTGGATGCTGATCGGCTATGCATCCGGCTACACCACTGCCTTCTTCGGCCAGCAGATCCTGTACAAGGAAGTGCAGTGCGCCGGCTGCGGCCACGAGCACTGCGTGATCGAGGGCCGGCCGCTGAAGGACTGGCCGGATGCGGCGCAGCTGCAGGAGGACTACCAGGCCGAGTCGCTGCTGGTGCGCATCGAGGACCTGCAGGCCGACCTCGAAAGCCTGCGTGTGTCGCTGCAGCCCTGCGACGACCTCGGCGAGCTGATCGGCCGTTCGAAGGCTTTCGAGAAGGCCATCGGCCTGCTGCGCAAGGCCGCCGCCACGCAGGTGACGGTGCTGCTGACCGGCGAGACCGGCGTCGGCAAGGAGCGTTTCGCGCGCACGCTGCACGCGATGAGCCCGCGCGCCGACAAGCCTTTCATCGCGGTGAACTGCGCGGCCTTGCCGCATGACCTGATCGAGAGCGAGCTGTTCGGTGCGGAAAAGGGCGCGTTCACCGGCGCCGGCGTCGCGCGCCCGGGCCGCTTCGAGCGCGCCGACGGCGGCACGCTGTTCCTTGACGAGCTGGGCGAGCTGCCGCTGTCGGCGCAGGCCAAGCTGTTGCGCGTGCTGCAGAGTGGCGAGGTCGAGCGGCTCGGCGCGACTGCCACGCGCAAGGTCGATGTGCGCGTGGTCGCCGCGACCAACGTCGATTTGCCGGCGGCGGTCGAGGCCGGCCGCTTCCGGCGCGACCTGATGTACCGGCTGAACGTGTATCCGATCGCGATACCGTCGCTGCGCGAGCGCGTCGAGGACATCGAGCCGCTGGCCAACCACATGCTGCAGCATTTCATGGCGCTGCATGACAAGCGCGTAGCCGGCATCACCGACCGCGCGCTGGACGCGATGCGCAACTATGCGTGGCCGGGCAATGTGCGCGAGCTGGAAAACCTGGTCGAGCGCGGCCTGATCATCACTTCGCCCGGCCAGATGGTCGATGTCGAGGACCTGTTCGCGTTCGCGCCGGCCGCGCCGCAGGTGACGGTCGGCGCCAGCGGCGAACTGAAGCAGGGGCCGGTGGCGGACCTCGGCAGCCTGTACGAGGAATTGCAGAAGCGCGGGCTGTCGCTCGATGCGCTGGAGGACGGACTGATACAGCAGGCGGTCGAGCGCGCCGGCGGCAACCTGTCGGCTGCGGCGCGCGCGCTCGGCCTCACGCGGCCGCAGCTGTCGTACCGGCTGCAGCGCATACGCGAGCGCTGACGGGCGCGGCAGTGGCAACAACACGATAAACGGAGCAAGGACGTGGCGAAGAAATCAGTGATCAGCCTGGTCGATGCGGGCCAGCAAAGCGCGGGCTATCGCACGCTGATCGAGCGCACCTACGGGCTGCTGCGCGAAGACATCCTGAACGGCCGGCTGGTGCCGGGAGAAAAGCTGCTGGTCGAGCACCTGAAGCTGCGCTATGACGTCGGCGCCGGCACCGTGCGCGAGGCGCTGTCGCGGCTGGTCTCCGAGGCCATCGTCACCGCCGAGGGGCAGCGCGGCTTCACGGTCGCGCCGATCAGCATCGAGGACCTGACCGACGTGACCAATGTGCGCGTGTCGGTCGAGACCGAGGCGTTGCGGCTGTCGATACGGAATGGCGACGCCGGCTGGCGGCAGCAGCTGTCGGGTGCGTGGGAGCGGCTGTCCGCGCTCGAGCAGCCGCTGAAGGACGAGAACGTGCAGCGCTGGGAGGCGGCCAATGCTGCGTTCCACGAGGCGCTGCTGTCGGCCTGCGGCTCGCCGTGGACGCTGCGGCTGGTGCGCCAGCTGACCCAGCATGCGGAGCGCTACCGGCGCTATGCGATCGGCCTGCACAGCGGGCGCGACGTGCATGCCGAGCACCGGCAGATTTACGACGCCGCCATCGCTGGCCAGGACGCGCGCGCGGCGCTGGCGCTGGAGGCGCACATCCGCGCGACGCCGGAGCTGATCGTGCGTGT
>CAZTIF010000099.1:5548-12021 GCA_964613635.1 uncultured Bifidobacterium sp.
CGGCGCTGGCGCTGGAGGCGCACATCCGCGCGACGCCGGAGCTGATCGTGCGTGTCATCCGCGACGGCCACAATCTTTTCAAGACTTCGTGAGGACAGCATGAGCACGACCATCCACTCGCCCGAGATCGGCCGCAGCATCGAGGCCGGCGGCATCCGGGTCAACTATCACGACACCGGCAGCGGCTTCCCGCTGTTGATGATCCACGGCTCCGGCCCCGGCGTGTCCGCGTTCGCGAACTGGCGGCTGGTGATGCCGGAGCTGGCGAAGTCGCGCCGCGTGCTTGCGCCGGACATGGCGGGCTTCGGCTTCACCGAGCGTCCCGCGGGCTACCGGTACACGATGGATAACTGGGTGAAGCAGGCGATCGACTTCCTTGACGCGCTCGGGCTGGAACAGGTCGATCTGGTCGGCAATTCGTTCGGCGGCGCGTTGTCGCTGGCGCTGACGATCCGCCATCCGCAGCGTGTGCGGCGGCTGGTGCTGATGGGCGCCGCCGGCGTGTCCTTCCCGATCACGCCGGCGCTGGACCAGATCTGGGGCTACGAGCCGTCGTTCGAGAACATGCGCCGCATCATGGATGTGTTTGCCTATGATCGCGGGCTGGTGAATGACGAGCTGGCAAAGCTGCGCTACGAGGCGAGCATTCGTCCCGGTTTTCACGAGAGCTATTCGCAGATGTTTCCGGCGCCGCGGCAGCGCTCGGTGGATGCGCTGGCCAGTGCTGAAGAAGATATCGCGCAGATCGACAAGGAGACGCTGATCGTGCATGGACGCGAGGATCTCGTGATTCCGTTGCAGAATTCAATACGGTTGTCGCAGCTGATCTCGCGCTCGCAACTGCATGTGTATGGACGCTGCGGACACTGGACGCAGATTGAACATGCGGCGCGGTTTGCGCAGCTTGTGGCAAACTTCCTTGCGGAGGCGGGTTGATCGCGCTGTAGTTGGTGCGTCGTGGAAGTCACTGGACCCCGGCCTGCGCCGGGGTGACGGAATTGGCGGCCGCTGGCCCCAAAAACGTCATCCCAGCGGAGGCTGGGATCCATCGTTGATAAACCCCGGGCACCATGCTTGGTTAAGCGACCATGGGTCCCAGCTTACGCTGGGACGACGTACAAGAGGCTGTCGCCCCAAAAAACGTCATCCCGGCGCAGGCCGGGATCCAGCGTCTTGAACACGCCTAAACCATCAACATCCAACAAGAACAACGGAGACAAGCAAAAATGGATCTGGGAATCAAAGGAAGGAATGCGCTGGTCTGCGGCGCCAGCAAGGGTTTGGGCCGTGCCTGCGCCGAGTCGCTGCTGCGCGAGGGCGTGAACGTGACCATTGTCGCGCGTGACGCGGCGACGCTGGAGGCCACCCGCGCCGACCTGCAGAAGATCGCTGCCGACACCGGCGCCAGCGTGCAGGCCGTCGCCTGCGACATCACCACGGCGGAAGGCCGCGCGCAGGCGCTGGCCGCCTGCCCGTCCCCGGACATCCTGGTCACCAACGCCGGCGGCCCGCCGCCCGGCGACTTCCGCCAGTTCGGCCTCGACGACTGGCGTCGCGCGGTCGAGAACAACATGCTGACGCCGATCGACCTGATCAAATCCACCGTCGACGGCATGATCGCGCGCCGCTTCGGCCGCATCATCAACATCACGTCCAGTTCGGTGAAGGCGCCGATCAAGTCGCTCGACCTGTCCGGCGGCGCGCGCGCGGGCCTGACCGGCTTCATCGCCGGCGTCGCGCGCGAGACCGTGATGCACAACGTCACCGTCAACAACCTGCTGCCCGGATCATTTGCGACCGACCGCCTCGTCGGCATGGTCGGCAAGCTGGCCGCGGCACAAGGGAAGAGCGCCGAGGACATGATCGCCGCCGGCCAGCAGGCAATCCCGGCGCGTCGTTACGGCGACCCGAAAGAGTTCGGCGCCTACTGCGCCTTCCTGTGCAGCGCGCAGGCCGGCTACATCACCGGGCAGAACCTGCTGATCGACGGCGGCAATTACCCCGGGGTGTTCTGAGCGCATCTCGGCCGGGGGGATGCGGGCAGCATTCCCCCAACCGACCGCTAACCGGAATGGGTGGGGGTCTTCAACGTACGCTTGATCAAATGCGCATCGCTTGCAAGGCTGCCGTCCGGATGAGTGCCGCGTGAATAATTGCGCTGCCAGCCAAGTTTGAGCGTTTCCGGTTCGCCGGCGGCCAGTGTCCGGATAAACTCCTCGCGAGACACGCGCCATTCCGAAAAGCGACGATACAACTCCGGATCATCACGAATATCCCTGATGGTCGGCTGCATCTCGTCCAGCAGTCGATGCTGGACCGGAACCACAAAAGCCAGCGGCTCTCCCTTGTTGAAAGTCACTCTGCCTGGCCGGGTAAAACGCCAATTCATGGTGAACGAAAAGGGTAGCCAATCCGTTTCGACCAGGCCTTCGAGGGGCGCTATGCCATCCTTTGCGAAATTTGGCGCCCCCCGAACTACCACGCCCCAGCCAGGCTCGGTCACGAATACATAGCCGGGTCGCACCGTCAGGATGCCTGATCCGAAATGCGAGGACACCAGCTCGTCAAGATGGGGGTAGCCATCGAGAGCGCGAACGCTGATCGATGCACGCTCATCCGTGCCCAGCCACTCGGCTTCAAAGTCGCAGGGCGACAGCAATTCCCATCCGGAGGCGTTGGCGACGGTCATGGGCAGGCAACGATAGGCAAATCGATCGTTGGTCTGTTCCATCCACTCGCGCTTGAAGCGCCCGGGAATCATCTCCAGGCAAAGATCCTTGACTCGGAAAATCTGAAAATTTGGCATAGGTTGAAATCCATTGGCGATGTCGTGCAGGTGCAAGCACGCGAGAACGGAATCGATTCCATTTCGAACGCGCAGGCCACAGGCCCTGTCAAAATTTCGCTGGCCGCGTTGCCCGTGATGGGACGCTTCGCGGCAGTCGCTCTGAAACGGCCGCTACGACTTGAATCCGGCCATGTAATGCTCCGCGCCATCCATCAGCGCTTGCCCGGTGGGCGACAGAACACCATGCTGCTTGACCAGGGCCAGACCGTTATGAAAGCCTCGGGCATGGGCCTCGGCGCGCAACGCCGCCCGGGCAGCTGATCCCGCATCGATCAACGCGGTGGAAGCCAGTTGCATCATTGCCCAATGCATGCGAGCGCAGACGAAAGCGGCATGGTAAATCCCGTCCATTGGTCTTGGATCATCGCGCAATGGCGAGCAGTAGCGTTCGTTCGAATCATTGAGCACCAGCGGCTCGTCGATGGTGAAACCGAACAGCAAACTGTGCGCACTTTCGTGCACGATCGCTTCCATCATGGACAATTCGTCCGGGTGCGAAACACCGTTGATGAACAACGCTCCCCACAGCATGTAGCAGGAGCCGCCCGCAAAATCGTAGTCCAGTGACGGATCGCCGACGACGAGAATCACCTGCCGAACAAGCGATTCGACTTCGCCGGCGAGCTCGGGCAGCAGCTCTCTCAAACGCTGCAGCGCGGATTTGAATCGTCGTCCATGTTCATCAGCGTCCACCCCTGAGGGCGACTGGATGACGAAAGGGGTTTGAGGATCCATGTCCATCAGCCGGCGGTAGCGTTCTCGGCAATTCGGAGGTAGATCATCAAGCGCCAGCACTTCGAATTCCGGTGCGGGCAGTTCGATCACATTGCGCAGTTCTTCGACCAGCGGTGCGGCCGCGGCAAGATCGCCTTTGATCAGCGCAGCGGCGATCTCATAGTAAAGACCAAATCCGCAAGGCGAAAACGATGCCCCTTGCTTTCCTTTTCGTGCGATGTAGGCCAGCAGCTGTCCCCGCGCAGGATCGGCGGCGGAAATGCATTGACCGAGGTAGTCGAGGCTGTCAGCGAGATGAGTGCGCATGCCCTTGTCGAGCAGACGGGCGCGGGATGCATCAGGGGGAAAATCGAAGTAGGTGTCCATCTGAGCTGGACTGGCGCAGCCGCAATGCTGACCTGCGCTTGCTTAATCAAAGAGGGGTATCAAAGTCATGAGCAGTTCTTTAAAATGGCTCGCGCTTTGACAGGGGGCGCTGACGGGAGGTGCCTTGCAGCGTTTGATCGGGTGCCGTACGGAGACTTCACGACGACCGCCTCCCATGGTCAACGGCAGTGACGAGAGTCAGGGCGGCGGCGGAGGCGGAGCCTTGCCGATTTTCGCGCCCGTCAATACCGGAAGCTGGGAAAGGCTGTCGGCAAGCTTGAAGCCGAGAAGCCGACTTACATCTGGAATCAAATTGCTGGTCATTTTTATCTCCAAGCCCTTTCAAATGAAGGCCGCGCCGAGTATACGGTATCGAGTTCGCCCGCTCAAGGTGATAGTAAAAGATGCGTTTTTCAACAAAAATCGGCGGATTCAAATTCGGACTTCATCAACCGGAACAGACCATTACATTCGGTTTGATGTGCCCCGACGGCATCGACTTGAAGGCGATCGACGCGATTCTGGTGGATTTCTTCGGGGTGGCTTTGGAGCAGCAGCCGGGCGCGCCGGTACCCGGCAAGGCCGATTACAACGCGAATGCACTCGGCTGGAGAAGCTTGCTGATTGCCCGCAAATTCCTTCAGTTGGCCAAAGCGCCTGTCATTGAAGCGGGAAAGCTGCTGACCGTGCTTCAGGCGAGGCAAAATCGAAATGCCTGGAAAATCAATGCGGCGGTGCCTGTGCTGGATCGGTTTCCGCAGGAGCTGACGAAACTCGCCTATGGCGAATCTCTCAAGCTCGTTCGCTGGCTGGTAGACACACGCTTTTCTGAGGAATCCATCCTGCAGCGTCGCGAAGAAATTTTCCTTCGCACCGTCGAGCCGATGCAGGCAATGGTGGCAGGCGGCATATCGACAGTGCCGCTGCTGGATGCAGCGCATCGACTGGGAATACCTTTCCGCCACCGCGGTTCCGCGGTGTATCAGCTTGGCTGGGGCAGTCGGCTACATCTGTTCCATCGCAGTGCCATTGATCGCGATTCGGCGATCGGCGCCCGGTTATCCCAGGATAAATTTGCGACGGCGGGTGTTCTGAAGGATGCAGGCTTTCCTGTGCCGGAGCACATGCTTGCCTACAGCGATGACGTGGCCGTGCGCGCTGCAGAGCAACTGGGTTGGCCAGTGGTCGTCAAGCCGGCCAACCTCGACCGAAGCGAAGGCGTGACGATTGGCATTCGAGATCGCGAGAAGCTGCTGGAGGCATTTGCGGCTGCCCGGAATCTATCGCAGAAGGTACTGGTTGAGAAAGAAGTGCCGGGCACATGCCATCGTTTGCTGGTGGCCGGGGGCGTGGTGCGCTATGCCATCAGCCGTCGGCCTCCTTCTCTCACGGGTGATGGTGTTCGAACCATCGCAGAGCTTCTCTCCGAGCGCGAACAGGCGTCGCTCAGGCATCCGCCGTGGGATCGCGTCAAGCCTGTCCTGCTTGATGCAATGACCCTGGATGCGTTGACCGCCAACGGCTGGTCGCCCGCAGACACGCCGCCGGCTGGTTCCAAAGTACCGTTGCGTCGTATTGAATCGTCCGAATGGCGAGGCGACATCGACGACGTCAGCAACGATGTCCATCCGGAGAATTGCCGACTGGCAGAACGTGCCGCGAGGCTGTTCGGATTGTCAATTGCGGGTATCGACATCATCACCACCGACATCCGCCGTCCTTGGCACGAGAACGGGGCTGTCATCAATGAGATCAACTATGCCCCGTACTTCGGCGGCAACCCGACGGCGCGCGCTGCCATGCCGATATTCCTCGGCAGTGTGATGCCGGGTCAGGGAAGAATTCCGGTCGAGGTGTTTGTCGGCCAGCACGAAGCTTTGAACAAGGCACAGGCCCGTCAGGAGCGCTACCGATCAGAGGGAATGCGCTGTTACGTCACGACGCATGAGCAGACATGGGATGCGGACGGTCGGCCGGTGCATAGCGCAGCAGAAGGCGTGTTCCATCGCGCGCTGGCGCTGTTGATGGATCAATCTGTCGATGCGCTGCTGCTGGTGGTGCAGACAGCAGAGCTGCTTGATACCGGCCTGCCGGTCGATCGGATCGATCAAGTCATTGACAGCGATGAACCGCTTGCAGCGCGAGAGCATTTGCCAACGGCTTCTGCGCGTCAGGCCAAATCCGAGTTGCTGGCGTTGTTGCACACCTATAGGGCGAAGCCAGGGTAGCAGCTGTAATGCCGTTCACTTAAGCGTAAAGCTTTCCGCGATTAACGAAAAATCTGAAAGTCGCTGGGTCCCCCTTCGGGCCACGGACAGGCTTGCAAGCCTGTCCGCTTCGACGGGCGCAGTGAATACACTGCGACCCTTGCAGGGCGCGCTGCGGCGAATACGCCGCAGCCGCTTCGCGAGCGTGCCGCATGCAGCACGAAACCCTCGCTACGCCCCCCGTCTCACCCTGCGCCGGGACGACGATTTTGGGGACGGCTGCACTTGAAACCGTCGTCCCGGCGCAGGCCGGGACC
>CAZTIF010000100.1:0-11972 GCA_964613635.1 uncultured Bifidobacterium sp.
GCACCTGCTTCCAGCCCATGTCGCGGTACACGAACAGCGCGATCACGAACGCATACACGGCCGACATCGCCGCCGCCTCGGTCGGCGTGAATGCGCCGCTGTAGATGCCGCCGATGACGACGACGATCAGCATCAGTCCCCAGACGCTCTTGCGGAAAGCCTGCCAGCGCTCGCGCAGCGTCGCACGCGGCATGCGCGGATAGCCCTTCTTGCGCGCCAGCACCCAGGTGGTCAGGCCCAGCAGCGACGCCAGCAGGATGCCCGGCACCACGCCGGCAATGAACAGCTTGCCGACCGAGGTATTGGTCGATACCGAATACATCACCATCACGATGGATGGCGGTATCAGGATGCCGAGCGCGCCCGAGGTCGTGATCACGCCGGCGCCGAAGGATTTCGGATAGCCCTGCCGCACCATCGCCGGCATCAGGATCGAGCCGATCGCGACCACGGTCGCCGGCGACGAGCCGGACACCGCCGCGAACAGCGCGCAGGCGAGCACGCCGGACAACGCAAGACCGCCGTGCCAGTGGCCGACCATCGAGGTGGCGAAGTTGATCATCCGCCGCGCGACGCCGCCGTGCGTGAGGAAATTCCCGGCGAGGATGAAGAACGGGATCGCCATGATCTCGAACTTCTCGATGCCGGTGAACAGCTTCAGCGCGACCGCCTGCACCGGCACTTCCGTCATCGTGAACAGGAAGGTCAGCACGGTCAGGCCGAGCGCGATCGAGATCGGCATGCCGGTCAGCATCAGCACGATCAGCAGAACGAAGATGATGGCGCTGTTCATTGGCGCCCCTCCGCTGCATCTTCGGTCAGGCCTTCGACATGGGAATGATCATGCACCGGCAGCTCGCCGCCGCGCGCGAAATTCCAGGCGACCTGCAGGAAGCGGAAACACATCAGCGCCGAGCCGGCGGGAATGGCGAGGTAGACGATCCAGATCGGCAGCTCCAGCACTTCCGAGGTGCTGGACGTATCCGACAGCTCGTACACGAAGTCCGCGCCGAGCGCGCCGATGATGCCGGTGAACAGCGCGCCGGAGAGCAGGCCGAACAGGATGAAGCCGCGGCGGCGGCGCTCGTCGAGCCGGTTGACCAGCACGTCGACGCCGACGTGGATGCCGGTGCGCACGCCATAGGCCGCGCCGAACTTCGCCATCCAGACGAACATGTAGATGGTCAGTTCCTGCGCCCAGCTGGTGTTCAGCGTGAGCAGCCAGTCCTGCAGGCCGGGGATGGCGAGGCCGGACGCATAGCGGTGCAGCACCGCGACGAAGACGACGACCGTCGCCGCCGCCATCAGCGCCGCGATCAGCCACGCCTCGAGATGGTCGAGAATTTTCATAGGAATTGTTGTTGTATTCCCTGAGCCGCAGGCCCGAGGAGTCGCCCTGCCGGAATAATTATTTCACCGCGACCGTCTTGTTGACCGCGTCGATCAGGTCCTTGCCGATGCGGTCGGCCATCTTCTGCTGCACCGGCAGCAGCGCCTTGCGCCATTCGGCCTTCTCGGCATCGGTCGGCACGTAGACGGTGGTCTTGCCCGACTTCTTCACCCCCTCCAGCGCCGTATCGTTCTCCTGCTGCGCGATCTTGTCGCCGTACAGGGTCGCCTCGCGCATCGCGCCTTCGAGCTGCGTGCGAATGTCCGCCGGCAGCTTGTCCCAGAACTTCTTGTTCACGATGACCGCGTAGCCGATGTAGCCGTGGTTGGTCGCGGTCAGGTGCTTCTGCACCTCGTGCATTTTCTGCGTGTACAGGTTGGACGGCGGGTTTTCGGTGCCGTCGACCACGCCGGTCTGCAGTGCCTGATAGACCTCGGAGAAGGCCATCACCTGCGGGTTCGCGCCCAGCGTGCGCATCTGCTCGTCCAGCACCTTCGACGCCTGTATGCGCATCTTCAGGCCCTTCACGTCGGCCGGCACATGCAGCGGGCGGTTGGCCGACATCATCTTGAAGCCATTGTCCCAGTACGCGAGGCCGAGCAGGCCCTTGGGCTCGAGCTTCTTCAGCAGGTCGCGCCCGATCGGGCCGTCGGTCACGCGATCCAGCGCGGCCTTGTCCGGGAAGATATAAGGCAGGTCGAACAGCTCGAATTCCTTCACACCCAGCGGCCCGAACTTCGCAAGCGACGGCGCCAGCATCTGCACCGCGCCCAGCTGCAGCGCCTCCAGCTCTTCCTTGTCCTTGTACAGCGTGCTGTTCGGGTAGACCTCGACCTTCACCCGCCCCTTGGTCGCGGCCTCGGCCAGCTCGCGGAATTTCTCGGCGGCCTTGCCTTTCGGCGTGTCCTTGGCGACCACATGGCTGAACTTGATGACGATCGGCGCCTGCGCGAATGCGCTCGACGCGCAGAGGCCGGCGGAAAGGAAGGCAGACAGCAGGGCAAACAGAAGCGGGCGGCGTGGCATGGGGTGTCTCCGTCGATAGGGGAAATGATTATTCTTGTCTCGGCGCGTATTGTGTCGGCTCGTGGTCGACCTGACAACCATCGCGGCCTTCACCCTGAAATCGGCCGAACTTCCGCCTGACTTCAGCCGGCGGCGTGGCGCGCCAGCGCCCACTGTACATGCTCGCGCACCAGCGGCGACGGATGGCCGGCGCGCGCGTTCAGCGCCGCCACGATGTCCGGGTCGCCGCGCCGCGCGTCGGCCGCATTGCCGAGGCCAACCGCAAGATTGCGCAGCCAGCGCTCGTGGCCGATGCGCCGTATCGGGCTGCCTTCGAGGCGATGGTCGAATTCTTCTTCAGTCCAGGCGAACAGGTCCACGAGGCGGGCGCTGTCCAGACCGTTGCGCACATCGAAGTCCGGCAGCACGCTGCGCTGCGCAAACTTGTTCCACGGGCAGTGCAACTGGCAGTCATCGCAACCATACACGCGGTTGCCGATCAGCGGCCGCAACTCGACCGGAATGCTGTCCTTCAGCTCGATGGTCAGGTAGGAAATGCAGCGGCGCGCATCGAGCCGGTAAGGCGCGACGATCGCCTGCGTCGGGCAGACGTCGAGGCAGGCGCGGCAGGCGCCGCAATGCGCGCTGGCGGGCGCGTCGACCGGCAGCGGCAGGTCGGTATAGATCTCGCCGAGGAAGAACATCGAGCCGGCCTCGCGGTTCAGCAGCAGCGTGTGCTTGCCGCGCCAGCCGAGTCCTGCGCGCTGCGCGATCTCGACTTCCATCACCGGCGCGGAATCGGTGAAGGCGCGAAAGCCGAAAGGCCCGATGGCGTCGCGCACGCGCTCGGCCAGCTGCTGAAGTCGCGCGCGCAAGACCTTGTGGTAGTCGCGTCCGCGCGCATACACGGACACCACCGCCGCCGCCGGATCCTGCTGGCGGCCGGTTTCGCGCTCGCGCCAGTCGTCGCCGGCCTCGCGCGGCAGGTAATCCATGCGGACGCTGATCACGCGCACGGTGCCCGGCACCAGTTCGTCGGGACGCGCACGTTTGTCGCCGTGCGCTGCCATATAATCCATCTGCCCGTGAAAGCCCGCGGCGAGCCAGTCGCGCAGCTGCTGCGCGGCGTCGCCGAGGTCCGCATCGGCAATCCGCACGTCGGCAAAACCGAGTTCGCGCCCCCAGTCCCTGATCGACTGGGCGAGTGCGGCAAGCTGTTCCGGAGACTGGGACACGATGGGCGGATGACTGGAATCAATGACAACGCGCCGGCTCGGCGCAGACAGGCATTTTAAGTGATGAGGCACTGGCAGGACTTCCTGAAGGACGAGGCCGGCACGCAGGCGCTCGGCGCGGCGCTGGCGCGCGTGCTCGCGCCGGGGCTGTCGCTGCACCTGCACGGCGACCTCGGCGCCGGCAAGACCTTCCTCACGCGTGCGCTGCTGCATGCGGCCGGCTACGAAGGCCGCGTGAAGAGCCCGACCTACACGCTGGTCGAGCCGTATGCGATCACGCTGGGCGGCCAGCCGGTGGAGCTGCTGCATTTCGACCTGTACCGGATGGGCAGCCCGGAAGAATTCATCGACGCCGGCTTTCGCGAGCACTTCGGCGCGGGCAAGGTCTGCGTGGTCGAGTGGCCCGAGCAGGCGGCCGGCGTGATCCCGCCCGCCGACATCGATGTTTTCCTCGCTGCAGAGGGCGAGGGTCGTGCGGTAGAATTGCGCGCACATTCCGATCTGGGCGCATCATGTCTGGAAAAACTGCATCTCAGCCCGAATCTGTGAAGTCCTCCTCGCGCCGCACCGTGCTCCAGGCCGGCGCCACCCTGCTGTTGTCCCTGGTCTCTGCCCGCTTCGCGCAGGCTGCGCAAATCGCCGCAGTACGAGTCTGGCCGGCGGCCGACTACACCCGCGTCACCGTCGAGACCGACAGCAAGCTCAAGGCTACCCATTTCCTCGTCAAGGATCCGAACCGGCTGGTCGTCGAGATCGACGGCGTCGACCTCGATGCGAAGCTGAAGAGCCTGGTCGCGCAGATACAGCCGAACGATCCCTACATCGCGCAGGTGCGCGTCGGCCAGAACCGGCCGGGCGTGGTGCGCATGGTGTTCGACCTGAAGGAAGAGATACAGCCGCAGGTATTCACGCTCGACCCGGTCGGCGAATACCGGCACCGGCTGGTGTTCGACCTGTACCCGGCGCATCCGGTCGATCCGATCGCAGAGCTGCTGCAGAAGGATCGCACTCCGCCCGCTCCCGCCGGGCAGCGCTCGCACAGCGGCCAGGTGACGATGACGGAGCCGGAGCCGACGCAGGAAGCCGACAAGGGCCCGGGCGATTTCACGCGCATGGTCACCATCGCGCTCGATCCCGGCCATGGCGGCGAGGACCCGGGCGCGGTCGGCCGTGGCGGCAATTACGAGAAGAACGTGGTGCTGGCGATTGCACAGCGCCTGAAAGCGAAACTGGAACAGCAGCCGAACGTGCGCGTGATGCTGACGCGGGACGGCGACTATTTCGTGCCGCTGAATGTGCGGGTGCAGAAGGCGCGCAAGGTGCAGGCCGACCTGTTCGTGTCGGTCCATGCGGACGCCTTCATCGAGCCGACCGCGCGCGGCTCGTCGGTCTTTGCGCTGTCGGAGAAAGGCGCCAGCTCGACGGCGGCGCGCTGGCTGGCGAACAAGGAAAACGCTGCCGACCTGATCGGCGGGATCAACATCCGCAGCAAGAATGCGCAGCTCGCGAGCGTGCTGCTCGACCTGTCGACCACGGCGCAGATCAATGACAGCCTGCGGCTGGCGCGGCATGTGCTGAGCGAGATCGGCACGATCAACAAGCTGCACAAGCCGCATGTGGAGCAGGCCGGCTTTGCGGTGCTGAAGGCGCCGGACATTCCGAGCATCCTGGTCGAGACCGCATTCATCTCGAACCCGGAAGAGGAAGCCAGGCTGACCGACGAGAAATACCAGGATCAGATGGCAGACGCGCTGATGCGCGGCATCGTGCGCTACCTGCGCAAGCACCCGACGCTGAATCGCGGCCGGGTCACCTGACCCGGTGCGCCGGCTCAGGCGCCGGAGCCGGCCTTCTTCGCGAACAGCCGGCGCACCAGACGAATCAGCGCCGCCAGCGCGACCGGCCCGGCGGCCGCCGCCACGCCGACCAGCACGATGGTATTCAGGTGGTCGCGGATGATCGGGATATTGCCGAAGAAGTAGCCGGCCATCACCAGCGCCACCACCCACAGCAGCGCACCGCTGACGTTGAACAACTGGAAGCGGCCGAAACCCATCGCCGAGATGCCGGCGACGAAAGGCGCGAACGTGCGGATCACCGGCAGCCAGCGCGCCAGCACGATGGTCTTGCCGCCGTGCGACTCGAAGAACGCATGGGTCTTCTCCAGCGCCGCGCGGTCGATCAGTCGATAGTCGCGGGTAAACACCCGCTGGCCGATCGCGCGCCCGATCAGGTAGTTGACGGTATTGCCAGTCACCGCCGCGATCACCAGCAAGGTGACCAGCAAGGGCGCGTTCATCAGGCCGTTCGCGCAGAACGCGCCGGCGATGAACAGCAGCGTGTCGCCCGGCAGGAAAGGAAACACCACCAGCCCGGTCTCCGCGAACACGATCGCGAACAGCACCGCATACACCAGCGGCCCGTACGCCTGCAGCAGGCTGCCGAGCGATTTGTCGACGTGCAGGATGAGATCGAGCAGTTGCGTAAATTCCATGGTGAGGCCGGGGGTCGGTGCGGAAGGTGGGAAAGGGCCGATGATACACGCTGCCCCTGCGGCCGTCGCTGAGGAAACCCGGCCTGATCGCTCGGTATAATCGTGCCATGAGCACCTCCGCAAGCGCCCCCCGCGTCATCCGCCAGCTTCCCGACCAACTGATCTCGCAAATCGCCGCCGGCGAGGTGATCGAGCGGCCGTCCGCCGTGGTGAAAGAGTTGCTGGAAAACGCGCTCGATGCCGGCGCGACGCAGCTGGCCGTGCGGCTCGAGGCCGGCGGCGTGAAGCGCATCGCGATCACGGACAACGGCTGCGGCATTCCGCCCGAACAGATGCCGCTGGCGCTGGCGCGCCATGCGACCTCGAAGATCGCCAACCTGCACGACCTTGAAAACGTCACCACGCTCGGCTTTCGCGGCGAGGCGCTGGCATCGATCGCGTCGGTCGCACAGCTGACCGTCACCTCGCGCACCGCCGACGCCGCCCATGCGTGGCAGGTGGCCGGGCATGACCCGCAGTCGGCCAGCCCGGCGTCCGGCGCGCAGGGCACGCTGATCGATGTGCAGGACCTGTATTTCAATACGCCGGCAAGGCGCAAGTTCCTGAAATCTGATCAGACCGAATACGGCCATTGCGTCGAAGTCGTGCGGCGGATCGCGCTGGCGCGACCGGACGTGCGCTTCACCGTCACGCACAACGGCAAGACCACCGAGCACTGGCAGGAAAGCGGCCTCGAGCAGCGCAGTGCGCAGATCCTCGGCGACGAATTCGCCGGCGCGCGGCTGCCGCTGGAAGAAATCGCCGGGCCGCTGAGGATCCGCGGCTTCGCCGGCCTGCCGACCGCTGCGCGGATGCGCGCGGACTCGCAATATTTTTACGTCAACGGTCGCTTCGTGCGCGACAAGCTGCTCACGCATGCGGTACGCGCCGCCTATCAGGACGTGCTGCACGGCGACCGCTTTCCCTCGTACGTGCTGCAGCTCGACCTCGATCCGGCGCTGGTCGACGTGAACGTGCATCCGTCGAAGATCGAAGTGCGCTTTCGCGACAGCCGCGCGGTGCACCAGTTCGTGTTCCATGCGGTCAGCCGCGCGCTGGCGCGCACGTCCGCGACATCGCAGGGCGAGGTGCCCGCACCGGCCGCCGGCCTGTCGGCCACGCCGTCGGGGCCGCTGCCGTGGGTGAACCCGCCGATGCGGCAGGCGTCGTTCGGCGTTGCGCAGGAGCGCGCCACCTACGGCGCAATGTTTGCCGACACGATGCGCGCCGATCCGGCGGCGATGCCGGTCTCCGCCGGCAGCGGCAGCCTGCAGTCGCTGTTCCCGGCGCAAGCGATGCCGGCACAGGCGACCGATGATGACGCGTTCCCGCTCGGTTTCGCGCTCGCGCAGCTGCACGGCATTTACGTGCTCGCGCAAAACCGTGCCGGGCTGGTGCTGGTGGACATGCATGCGGCGCACGAACGCATCCTGTACGAACAGTTCAAGCAGGCGCTGGAGTCGGACGCGGTCCAGCTGCAGACGCTGCTGATCCCGGTGACCTTCCATGCAGACCCGGTCGAGGTCGGCACCGCCGAAGAAAATGCCGACACGCTGGCCGCGCTCGGCTTCGACATCGCCGCGATGTCGCCGACCACGCTCGCGGTGCGCGCGATACCGGCGCTGCTGAAAAACAGCGATGCACAGGCGCTCGCGCGCGACGTGCTGCGCGACGTGCGTGAATTCGGCGGCTCGCGCATCCTGGTCGAGCGGCGCAACGAACTGCTCGGCACCCTCGCCTGCCATACCGCGGTGCGCGCGAACCGCCAGCTGACGCTGCCGGAGATGAACGCGCTGCTGCGGCAGATGGAGGCCACCGAGCGCTCCGACCAGTGCAACCACGGCCGTCCGACCTGGGTGCAGCTCGCACTCGCCGATCTCGACAAGCTCTTCCTTCGCGGGCAATGACCATGAAAATCTCCCCGTTGCCGCAATTCGCGCAGGCGCCGCTGTTCGTGCTGATCACGACGATGCTGATGATGCAGCCACTGTCGACCGACCTCTACCTCGCATCGCTGCCCAGCCTCGCGAGCGGCTTCGGCGTGCCGGTGTCGACGGTGCAGCTGACGCTGTCGCTGTTCGTGGTCGGTTTCGGCAGCGCGCAGCTGGTGGTCGGGCCGCTGTCGGATCGCTACGGCCGTCGGCCGGTGCTGCTGGCCGGCCTCGCGCTGTATGTCGCGGCCACCGCGCTGTGCGGACTGTCGCAGAGCATCGAACTGCTGATCGCCGCACGCTTCCTGCAGGCGCTCGGCTGCTGCAGCGCGGTGATGATCTCGCGCGCGATCGTGCGCGACGCCTATGCGCCGCAGGACAGCGCGCGGCTGATCGCGCGTGCGAGCACCTGGATCTCGCTGGCGCCGATCGTCGGCCCCATCCTTGGCTCCTACCTGCAGGTGACGTTCGGCTGGCGTGCCGCGTTCGTCGCGCTCGGCGTGTTCTCCGCGTGCGTGCTGGCGGCCTGCATCCTGCATCTGCCGGAGACCAACGAACACAAGAATCCGGACGCAACCAACCTGCGCGGACTGGCCGACAGCTACCGGCTGGTGCTGGGCTCGCGCGAGTTCTGGCTGAACGTGATGCCGGGCGCGCTGTCCTACGGCGGCATCTTCATGTTCATCTCCGGCTCCAGCTTCGTGCTGATCAAGGTGCTCGGCGTGCCCACGCAATGGTTCGGCTTCTGCTTCGGCGCGGGCGTGTCCGGCTACATGACCGGCACGCTGATCTGCCGCCGGCTGCTGAAAACCATCAACGGCGAACAGGCGCTGCGCATCGGCACCGCATGCTCGCTGATGGCCGGGCTCTACTTCCTCGCCGCGACCCTGTTCGGCCTGTGGCACTGGGCGGTCGTGGTGCTGGCGATGTTCCTGGCGATGGTCGCGCACGGCATCAACTTTCCGGTGTCGCAGTCGGGCGCGGTGTCGCCGTTCCCGCGCCAGGCCGGCACGGCAGCGGGACTGATGGGCGCGATCATGATGGTGTTTGCCTTCATTGTCGGCAGCATCGTCGGCGCGACCCACAACGGCACGCTGTATCCGCTGGCGATCATGGCGGCGGTGCTGGGCACGCTGAACTTCCTGTCGGTGCGGCTGATCGCCAAGCGTCCCCGGCACGCATGAACAAGCCGCTGGCCGTCGCCATCATGGGCCCGACCGCGTCGGGCAAGACTGCGGCCGCGCTCGCGATCGCGCAGCAGCTCCCGTGCGAGATCATTTCGGTCGATTCCGCGCTGGTCTACCGCGGCATGGACATCGGCACTGCCAAGCCGACGGCCGATGAGCTGGCCGCAGCGCCGCACCACCTGATCGACATCCTCGACCCGAGCGAATCGTATTCGGTGCGGCAGTTCCGCGACGATGCGCTGCGGCTGGTCGCCGACATACAGTCGCGCGGCAGGCTGCCGCTGCTGGTCGGCGGCACCATGCTGTATTTCAAGGGACTGCGCGACGGGCTGGATGACCTGCCGCAGGCCGACCCGGCGCTGCGCGCGCAGATCGACATGGAGATCGCGCGGCATGGCGTACAGGCGTTGCATGAGCGCCTGAAGTCGCTTGATCCGGCCACCGCCGAAAGGCTCAAGCCGACCGACACGCAGCGGGTACAGCGCGCGCTCGAGATCATCCTGCTGACCGGGCAGCCGATGTCGGCGCTGCTGGCGAAATCCGCGCCGCCGGCATTGCCGTTCACGCTGCTGCCGATCGCGCTCGAACCGTCCGACCGCAGCGTGCTGCACGAACGCATCGCCGAGCGCTTCGACAAGATGCTGGCGGCGCAGCCCGGCCTGCTGGACGAAGTGCAGGCACTGCGAAAACGCGGCGACCTGCATCTCGGCCTGCCTTCCATGCGCTGCGTCGGCTACCGGCAGGCGTGGGAATATCTTGACGGCCAGATCACGAAGGCCGAGCTGCGCGACAAGGGCATCGCGGCGACGCGGCAGCTGGCCAAGCGCCAGCTCACCTGGCTGCGCAGCATGGAAGACCGGATTGTCGTTGATTGCCTGGCCGGCGATGCGCCAGAGCAGGTGATGCAAAAAATCAAAGAAAATTCGGGTTGACAATGGAAATGGCCAACCCCATAATCACGGGCTTCGTGGTGATATAGCTCAGTTGGTTAGAGCACAGCACTCATAATGCTGGGGTCGGTGGTTCAAGTCCACCTATCACCACCAAAAGATTCGCTAAGCCGTTGATTTCATTGAGATCAGCGGCTTTTTTATTGCGGTTTCGCTGCTGGGTGATGCACAAGGGTGCTACACATGTCCGGCAGATACCTTATCAAGTCCCGCCACGGAACCACTTACTACTTCCGTCGGCGCGTTCCCACCGATGCGCAGGCGGCTATCGGCACGCCGCTTATCCTTCGTTCATTACACACGAGCAATCCCCGCTTAGCTATGATTCGAGGCAGGGCACTTGCTGCCTATACCGACGCGCTCTTCGGGTACATAAGCATGGCAAAAAAGAACGGCAACACAGGCGAAATCAGGTTCGACTACACCATAGCAATCGAACTAGGGAAAGATGGCGGCCCCGCATCGTTCGTCATCAAAGACGTATCCCCTGACGATGACCACGAGCGGATCAACTCGCACATCAAGGCGTTCGCCGAATCCACTGCCGGGAAACCCGCGGCCACCCTCTCCAATTCCCCGCAGGCCCCGGCGTCGAAGCCGCTGTCGGACGCCATCGAGCATTACTACGCAAAATCCAAGGACAGACTGAAAACGTCCACGTTACGCACTTATCGCAGCAAGCTTAACCACGCAATGGAATATTTCGGCAAGGACACGCCTGTCTTATCCATCGATCAAGCTAGACTGACCGAATACTGCGACCACGTGGTCAGTTCAATAGGAAACCCGACGACACAAGGTCTCTACATGTCGACTGCGGCCACCTTCCTGAGCTGGCATCGAATCAGAGCAGGGTTGCCCGAACTGACAACACACACGCTCATCCCTCGTAAGCAGACACCCGATTCTTATGATCGCCCTGCGTTCACCATGGAACAGCTACGGATGATTCTTGAGAATGCGATGCAATACCGCAAAACCGAACCCTGCAAATTTTGGATCACAATCGTTCCGGTTTTTCTAGGATGTCGAGTCGAAGAAATTTGCCAAGTCGATCTTAGGGCAGATTTACAGCATGATAAAGAGCACGATATTTGGTACTTTGAACTGGATGAATTCCTTGACGAAGACGGCGTTAAAAGAAAATCGATAAAAAGAAAATCAGGCTGGCGACATATTCCGATCCATTCTGCTCTCATCCGACACGGCTTCCTAAAATTTCTTGATAAGCAACGACGTATGGGGTGTACCAGACCTTTCGAGAAGCAGTGGAAGCCTGATATCAACGAGTCCAACGTCGGGGCTGTGTTGAAGTGGAGCCACAACGCCTCGAAGTGGGGTGGTCGAGAGCTGAAGAAACTCGCGCAGTCACCTAGCCTCGGATTTAACCGGCTTCCAGATCAAACCTACTTTCACTCGATGCGCCACAATTTCAAAATCGCGCTAGGTGATGCAGGCGTGTCGAGCGAAATATCGGAAGCACTTTCCGGCAGGAGCTTCGGTGGAGCCGATGCAGAGCGATACGGAAAATTGAAGCAAAACCATAGGCGTCTTTCCGTTGAAGGGATAGAAAAAGGCTTGGGTGTTATCGCAACGCTTCTCGACAAAACGATCGATTCCGAACAGTAGCTCTCATTCAACCAGAAAATTTCACGGTTAGCTTCATTCCTCCTACAAAACCCCTAGGGATGGTGTTCAAAACGCACCACAGTGAGTAGCGCTGGCTGCGGTCGTCGCGGAC
>CAZTIF010000101.1:0-11900 GCA_964613635.1 uncultured Bifidobacterium sp.
CCTTTTTTTCGCCTTGTCGCAGCGCGAGATCAGGCGGGATCGTGGTGCTCGTCGTCGGCCTCGGGCCTTGCGTCCCGCAGCAACAGCAGGAACAGGTAAACGGCGCCGATGATCATCGCCGTGACCAGCGTGACAACCAGCGGAATGATGTAGTCGTTATCCATGGGACGGTTCGAGGCGGCATCGCGCCGGGCAGCGCAGATTCTACACAAACCCCCGCGCCACGGTTCACCCCCGGCAGGCCCTGCGGCGACCTTGCGGCCTTGCTATCATCGCGGCGTAGAACTTCGACAACATCCCCAAGCAAGGAGCCCGCATCATGAAAAAGAGCCTGGCCCTGTCAGCCTGCCTGCTGGCATTCGCATCGGCCGCATTCGCGCAGTCGGTCGACTTCGTCGAGCCGAAAAACGGCGCGACCGTTCCCGCGACCTTCAAGGTGAAGTTTGCCGTCGACGGCATGAAGATCGCTCCGGCCGGCGACATGGCCGAGGGCAGCGGTCATCATCATCTGCTGATCGATACGGCGGACATTCCGCAGGGCGAAGTGATCCCGATGAACGACAGCCATCGCCACTTCGGCAAGGGCCAGACCGAAACCGAGATCACGCTGGCGCCGGGTCGGCACCGGCTGACGATGCAGTTCGCCGACGGCGCGCATCGCTCGTATGGCGAGAAGATGCGCAAGACCATCGAGGTCGAAGTGCGCTGAGGCGCATCGCGAGACGGCGGCGTTTGCCCGGACGGTCTCGGGCTTTGCTGAATTTGCCGGGGCTTGCCTGAGCCCGCCCGAACTCCGGTACACCTGCCGTTCCGAACGGTGGCTTTCGTGCGGCGCTGCCTGCGTCGCACGGGAATTCCCCGCTTCCCGTTCCGGAGCCCGCCATGCACGCCCAGCCCGTCACGACCGGTCTTCCGGCAATCTCGGCCGTCCACAACGCCACCACCGCACAGCCATCGTCGGCCATCGCCGCAGCGGTCACGGCGGGTACACCAGGCACACCAGGCATCCACCAGCCGTCGTGCGGGCGCTGGTACGACCTGCCCGTCGAACTGGTCGAGCAGGTGATGTACTGGTCGATGCTGCAGTCCGGTTCGTCCAGATCGGCCACGGCATTCGCGCTGACATCGACGCACTTTGCGCAGGCAGGGCAGGGCTTTCGTACCAGCCCCGGGTATCGGGAAGCGCGGTCGCTGCTGATGCATGAGCGCACGACAAGCTGGACCTGCAGCTTCGTGAAAAAGCTCGGCTACCTCCCGTTCATCCTCAGTCCCGGTAATTCGCGTGAACTGAAGCTTGCGCTGAAGATCATGGCGAGAACCGATGAGGGCATGCTCCATCTACTGAACATCGCGCATCCACTGCAGGCTGAACCGGGTATCGATCATCTCGACCGTTTTCGTAGTTTCAAGGGACCGGCGCTGTGCGTGGCGATGGACGTGCTCGAGCAGAGCAGTGAGCAGCTCATTCAGGTCGCGCGGGTCTTGCCGGAGAACGTATGCCTGCATGTCGAGCTCGGCACGCCGGTGTACGGGCCACCTGATGAGGGTCTCGGTATTGCGAGCCTCGTCAGCCGTGTTGCGATGAGCGGTCGGCCTTCCGGATTCAACCTGAAGCGGCATGCGGACTTGTCGACCCGCCCCGATGAACTGGGCGCGTTGCTGGACGTGGCTTGCGGCCCGGGCATGATCAGCTTTCTGCACTTCGACCGGATCGACCATCCCGACGCCATGCTGCACGCGCTGGGCGATCGCTGTCACCGGTTCCGCGACCTCAAACTGGTGATGTTCAACAGCGAGCGTGCGCCCAGCCGGGATGCGCTGTTGGCGCTGGTTGCCGCGCTGGAGAAAAGGCATGCGGCAGCGCAGTTGCGGCTGACCGTGGTCATCGACTGCAGCGCTGTGTATGCCGCGGGCGCGCATGCCGCCCCCTTGTTCTCGGCTGACGAACTTGCCGCGTGCGAGCATGCCGGCCTGTATGTCGAGTGTCTGGCGTACGGCAAATTGAATCAGGAGGGCATGTGCAAAGTGCTGGCCTCGCTCAGCAGACAAACGGTACTTGCCAGGCTGCTGCAACCGAACATCGTCGATGCCGAGCCATCGTCGGACAGCGATGTGCTGACTGAACCCGGCGACAGCGAAGACGGATCTTTAGCGGCTGGCGACGAGCCGGCGGACGACTCGCCGCTGCAGCCAGCGCCGCAACAGCAACCGGCAGAACAAGACCCGGCCGAACAAGCTTCGGCGCCGCAGGTGGTGAAGCGCGATTTCTGCGTGATCAGCTGACGCGCAATGTCGGCTTCACCGAGGTGTTGCGCATAGCCCGCTGCCCTCATCATCGGTGGACCACTGAACTCCGCACAGCCGGTGGTTCCGCACGAGGGCCTTCGCCGAACGTCGATCTTTCCTTCCTGTCACGGAGCCCTCGCCATGCACACCCAGCCCACCAACACCGGCCGACCTGCGATCGCCTTCACCCACGACACCACCACTGCACAGCCGTCGTCGGCCCATCCTGCATCGGCCACGCCGAACCTCAGTCAGCCGAACATCAGTCAGCCGAACTGCGGCCGCTGGACCGAGCTGCCCGACGATGTGGTGATGCAGGTGATGTACTGGTCGATGCTGCAGTCCGGTTCATCCACCTCGGCCACGTCATTCGCGCTGACGGCGAAGTACTTCGCGCAGGCAGGGCAGAGCTTTCGCACCAGTTCCTGGTATCGGGAAGCGCGGTCGGTGCTGATGCATGAGCGCACGACGAGTTGGACCTGCAGTTTCGTGAAAATGCTTGGCCTCTTTCCGTTCACCATCAATCCCAGGGGTTGGGCTGAACTGCACCTCGCGCTGAAGAACATGGGGAGCGGCGGCGAAGGCATGTCCCATGTACTGATCATCGCGGATCCACTGCGGGCTGGACCGGGTACCGATTGTCTTGCCGGCTTTCGCAATTTTCAGGGAACGGCGCTGTCCTTGTTGACGGGGGCCTCCGAGCAGACCCGTGAGCAGGTCATCGAGATCGCCCGGATCTTGCCGGCCGACGTTTGCCTGTATGTCGAACTCAGCTTTCAGGTGTACAGGCTGCGCGCTGAGGATCTTGGTGTGCCGAGCTTCGTCAGTCGTGTTGCGATGAGCGGTCGGCCGACCGCCTTCAACCTGAAGCAGCATGCGGACTTGTCCACCCGCCCCGATGAACTGGGCGCAGTGTTGGACGTGGCTTGCGGCCCGGGCATGGTCAGCTTTCTCCATTTCGGCCGGATAGACAATCCCGATGTCATGCTGCGCGCCTTGGGCGATCGCTGTCACCGGTTCAGCGACCTGAAACTGGTGACTTTCAGTGGCAAGCCAGTGCCGACCCGGGATGCGCTGTTCGCACTGGTTGCCGCGCTGGAGAAAAGGAATACGGCAGCGCGGTCGCGGTTGACCGTGGTCATCGACTGCATTGTCATGCGTCCGGGTAGCGCGGATGCAGCGTCCATCTTCTCGGCTGACGAACTTGCCGCGTGCGAGCATGCCGGCCTGTATTTCGAGCGTCTGGAATTCGGTGCGGTGAATAATGCGGGCGAGCAGAAAGTACTGAGCTCCATCGTCGGACCGTTGGTCCATGCCTTGCTGCCGCAGCTGAAGATCGTCGATTCCGAGTCATCGTCGGACAGCGATGTGCTGATTGGGTCCAGCGACAGCGACGACTGAACTCCGGTTTGCGCACGGTTCCGCACGAGGGCCTTCGCCGAACGTCGATCTTTCCTTCCTGTCACGGAGCCCTCGCCATGCACACCCAGCCCACCAACACCGGCCGACCTGCGATCGCCTTCACCCACGACACCACCACTGCACAGCCGTCGTCGGCCCATCCTGCATCGGCCACGCCGAACCTCAGTCAGCCGAACATCAGTCAGCCGAACTGCGGCCGCTGGACCGAGCTGCCCGACGATGTGGTGATGCAGGTGATGTACTGGTCGATGCTGCAGTCCGGTTCATCCACCTCGGCCACGTCATTCGCGCTGACGGCGAAGTATTTCGCGCAGGCAGGGCAGAGCTTTCGCACGGGTTCCTCGTACCAGGAAGCGCAGACCACGCTGATGCACGAGCGCACCGTGGAATGGGTCGGCAATTACCTGAAGGGCATGGGCCAGAACGGCGGCGTGCTGTCGCCCGCGGATGTCGGCGAACTGGAAGCGATGCTGGCCCAGCTGAAGAGCGCCGGCGAGCAAGGCGGCGACATGCTGGACATCGAGTCGCGGCTGAAGCCGGCTGCGGGCAGCGACCTGCTGGCCGGTTTCCGCACATTCCCGGGCGCGTCACTGGCCTTGCTGACCGGCGTGGGCGAGCAGGGCGGCAAGCGGGTCATCGAGATCGCCCGGGCCTTGCCGACGGCGGTCTGCCTGCGCGTCCAGTTCATCGCAAGGACGTTCTCGCAGCACGCCCGCGAGGACCTCGTCGTGAACGTGATCCGGCAAGTCGCGATGACCGGCCGGGCGACGGCATTCGAACTGAAATGGGCCATGGATTTGTCGAACGAACCAGCGCAGCTCGGCGTCGTGCTCGACCTTGCCTGCGGCCCGGGCCGGGTCAGCTTCTTCGGCTTCGGCAGCCTGCAGAACCCCGCCGTGATGCTGCAGGCACTGGCCGATCGCTGCGACCGCTTCCGTCACCTGAAACTCGTGATGTTCAATTGCAGCGAGCCTCCCGAGAAGCCGGCGCTCGACGCACTGGCCGCAGCGCTGGCGCAGCGGCAGTCCGCATCGCTGTCGCGACTGACCGTGGTGATCGGTTGCGATGAACTGCGCTCCGCCAGCCCGCAATCGACATCGATGCTCCCGGCCGACGAGCGCGCGCGATTCGAGGCCGCCGGCCTGTATGTCGAGATGCTCGACAATGAACCGGCCTCGCATCCGTCCGTGCAAAAAGTGCTGCGCTCGATCGGCAAGGGAGCGATCGATACATGGGTAGTCCGGCCATCGGGCGAGACCTGAACTCCGACCTGCCTGCGGTTCCGAACGGGAGCCTTCGTGCAGCCGCTGCCGGCGTCGCACCGATGTTCGCCTCTTCCTGCTCCGGAGCCCCCGCCATGCTAGTCCGTCCCGCCAATACCGGCCTTCCAGCGATCACAGTGAGCACCGATTCCGTCGTCGTGACGCCGTCGCCGGCCCATGTCGCCACAGTGGTGCCGAACATCAGCCAGCCGAACTGTAATCGATGGACCGAGCTGCCCGTCGATGTCGCCGTGCAGGTGATGTTCTGGTCGATGTGCAAGGTCGGCTCGGCGCGGTCGGCCATGTCGTTCGCGCTGACGTCGACCTACTTCGCGCAAGCCGGGCAGAGCTTTCTTGCCGGTCCTTGGTATCAGGACGCGCAGTCGGTGTTGATGCGCGACTGCAGCTTGAGTTGGACGCGTACTTACGTACAGCTCCTCGGCTATCGCCCGCTCGTCCTTGCGCCCCAAGACTTGGGTGAATTGAACGCCGCGCTGGATTTCGTGGGGAAGGGCGATGAAGGCATGCTGCATTTGCTGGATATCGACCACCGGCAGACCGTTGCATCGGATATCGATCATCTGCTGGGATATCGCCAGTACTGCGGGACGACGCTGTCGCTGTTGACGGGTGTACGCAAGGAGGCTGACGAACAGCTTGTCGCCATCGCCCGGGCCTTGCCGCCGAAGGTTTGCCTGTACGTCGAATTTCGCTATCAGCTGATCAGGCGGCGCTTCGATCATGTCGGTGTTGCGGGCCTGATCGGCCGCATTGCGGCGAGCGGCAGGCCGACGGGATTCCACCTGAAGTGGCATGCCGGTTTGCCTGTCCGTCCCGCCGAGCTGGGTGCGGTGCTGGACGTCGCCTGCGGCCGTGGCATGGTCAGCTTTTTCAATGTCGGGTCGCTGGAAGATCCGGACGCCATGCTGCGCGCATTGTGCGATCGCTGTCACCGGTTTCGCGACCTGCACCTCGTGATGTTCGGTTGCGACCGTCCACCCTTGCGCGAGTCGCTCGTGGCGCTGGTGGCTGCACTGGAGAAGCGGCGGGCTGCGGGGCAGTCGCGGCTGACCGTGGTCATCGCCTGCCCGGCGCTGCGGACGGCGGACGCGTCGTTGGCGTCGATGTTCTCCGCCGAGCAGCTTGCCGGCTTTGAACGCGCCGGCCTGTATGTCGAGTGCCTGGAATCCGAAGAGTTCGACGACCGCGCCGAATTGAAAGTCCTGGCCTCCGTCAGTGGAAAGCCGGTTCGCGTGATGCTGCCGCAGCCATTGAAGCAGGCCAGCGAGCCGTCGTCGGACAGCGACGTGCCGACCGACGACAGCGACGACAGCGACGACAGCGACGACAGCGACGACAGCGACGACAGCGATGACGGTGACCATACGCCGGATGCGCCGGGCGATGAAGCGCAGGCCGGGCCGGCCGGCGATTCATCCGCGCGCTCCGCAGACGAACCTTAGCCTGATACCTGTCCGCATCCAGCGGCGAACAAAATTTTTCATTCGGAGTCCCTGTCATGAATGCCCAGCCCCTTGCCACCGGCCGTTCCGCGATCGCGTTTGCCGGAAACACCCACACCGTCCCGACGCCATCGCCGGCCGAGGCCACGTCCGTCGCGCCGAGCCTCAACCAGACCTTTGATCGGTGGAACGATCTGCCCGACGATGTGGCAGTGCAGGTGATGTACTGGCTGATGCGCGCGACCGGCGCGGCGCCGCTGGCGCTGGTCTCGCAGCGCTTCCTGCATGCCGCGCAGGTCTTTCGTGCCGGCCCGTGGTTCGAGGGCGCGAAGTCGGTGCTGGTGCATGAACGTTCGGTGGCCTGGGCGAGTGCCTATCTCAGGGGCATGGCCCACGGCCCTCGCAAGCTGTATCCCCGCACGCCCGAGGCGCTTTGCGCCAACCTGCAGTTCCTGGCCAGTTCCGGTGAGGATATGCGCATGGCATTGGCAATCGATGGCAAGCCGCTGCCTGCGGCGCCCGGCGCCGACTGGCGCGACGCATTCCGTCGTTACCCGGGAGCGTCGCTCGGACTGGCGATAGGCATGCGCAAGCAGGCCGATGCGAAGATCATCGAGATCGCGCGAATCTTGCCACCGGACGTTTGCCTGTGCCTCGACATCTACCTGAACTCGGCCGATCTCAAGAGCACATTGAACGGTCTGGCTGGCTTGTTAAGCCGCGTCGCGCAGACCGGGCGATTGACCGCCTTCGAAATGCAATGGGGCCTCGACCTGTCCGCCGATCCGGCGGAGTTGGGCGCCGTGCTGGACATCGCCTGCGGCGCCGGTGCGATCAGCCATATCAACTTCGGAACGGCAAATGTTCCGGACGCCATGCTGCGCGCCATCAGCGAGCGCTGTGAACGGTTCCGTCACCTGAAACTGGTGATGTTCGACTGCACCCTGCTGCCCGGCAGGGAGGCGCTGCTGGAACTCGCTGCGGCGCTGGAAAGACGGCGCGCGGCGGGACAGTCGCGCGTGACCGTTGTCGTCGACAGCGCCTCCTTGTTGTGGGTGGAGCCCTCGGATTGCGAACTGATGTCAGCAGGCGAGCGCGCAGCGTTCGAAAGTGCGGGGCTGTATCTGGCGTGCCTGAACGGCGAGCCGCCCACGCATCCGGCCGTGCAGAAGGTCATTCGTTCGATCGGCAAGGGCGTGGTGGATACCTGGTCGCCCGCGCCGCGCGCAAGCAGCGCGGACGAGTTTTCTTCGGACAGTGACGTGATCATCGAATCCAGCGACAGCGAGCCTTTGCCGCAATTTCCCGACCTGGCCGGATTGTCGAGCGAAGAGGAGCAGGAGTCGCAGGAAGAATCGGCGGACGAAGGGCCGGCGCATCGCGCGGAGGAACCGGAGGAAAGAACCGAAAAGCGCTCGCGCAAACGCGGTCGCGATCACTGCTTGATCAGCTGACGCCGCTTTCTTCCTTCTTGTATTTCTACCTTCCTGCCACGAAACCCCTGTCATGCTAGCCCAGCCCGCCACCACCAGCCTTTCTGCGATCGCGTTTGCCGGAAACACCCACACCGCCCCGGCGTCATCGCCGGCCGAAGCCGCATCCGTGATGCCGCAGCTCAGCCAGCGCTTTGATCGATGGACCGACCTGCCCGACGATGTGACCATGCAGGTGATGTACTGGCTGATGCTGGATGGCGGCACGGTGCCGCTGGCGCTGGCCTCGCAGCGCTTCCTGCAGGCCGGGCAGGTGTTTCGTGCCGGGCCGTGGTACGAGGACGCAAAGTCGGTGCTGATGCACGCGCGCTGCGTGGACTGGACTCGTTCCTGCCTGAGCGGTTTTGCGAATGAGCCGCGGCTGATCTTTCCCGGCGAGGTCGATGAGCTGAACACCGGCCTCGCAAGCCTCGGCGAGGCGTCGGACGATCAGCGCCGCGCCGTCATCATCGACGGCGAACCGATCGCGTCGCCGCGCGGCCTGGACTGGCTGGACGGCTTTCGCCGCTACCCGGGGGCGTCGCTGGCGCTGATGACAGAAAAGCGTCGGCAGGCCGAGGCGGCGATCATCGACATCGCATGGGCCTTGCCGCCGCGGGTCTGCCTGCGCCTTCAATGCTATCCGAGCATGGGCGGGATGACATCGCCCGTGGACGGCATCGCCAGCCTGATCAGCCGCATCGCGCAGACCGGTCGGGCCATGGCATTCGACCTGGAAGCGGGCGTGGATCTGTCGGCCGACCCGGCCGAGCTGGAGGCCGTGCTCGACATCGCCTGCGGCCAGGGCGTGATCAGCTTCGTCAACCTCGGGACGATCACGCAGCCGGACAGCCTGCTGCGCGCGATGGCTGATCGCTGCGAGCGCTTTCGTCACCTGAAGCTGGTGATGTTCAATTGCGCCACGCTGCCCGACCCGGGCGAACTGGCGGCGCTGGCGGCCGCACTGGACAGCCGGCAGCGGGCCGGACATTCCCGATTGACGGTCGTCATCGGCAACATGGCGATGTGGATAAATGACGGCTCGGGAAATCCCGAATATTCATTCGAAGAGCGCGCCGAATTCGAGCGCAGCGGCCTGTATTTCGAGTACCTGCACGGCGAGCTGCCCGAGCATCCCGCAGTCCGGAAAATCATCCGTTCCATCGAACAGGGACCGGTCGATGCGTGCTTGCCGCACGTGACGTCGGTGGCGGACGCGAGACCGGCACGAGGGCCTGCGCCGGACGTGGGCCTTGCTGAACTACCGAACGCTTAATGTCCATTCTGATCCGGAGTCTCCGCCATGCAAGCCCGAACCGCCATCGCCGGCTGCCAGCCTGTCGCTGCCGAGCGCAACGCCGGCACAACGGATGCCGCATCGACCAGCGTCGCCGCCGTCGCGCCGCATGTCAGCCAAAGCTTTGATCGATGGACCGAGCTGCCCGACGATGTGACCGTGCAGGTCATGCACTGGCTGATGCTCGCATCAGGCGCGGTGCCGCTGGTGCTGGCCTCGCAGCGCTTCCTGCAGGCCGGGCAGGTCTTTCGTGCCGGACCGTGGTACGAGGGCGCAAAGTCGGTGCTGATGCACGCGCGCTGCGTGGACTGGACCCGGGCCTACCTGAGCGGTTTCGCGAACGAGCAGCGACTGTTCTTTCCCAAGGATGCTCATCACCTGAGCGCCGGCCTGGCAAAGCTCGGCGAGGCGCCCGAGGATCACCGTCGCTCCATCGTCATCAATGGCAAGCCGACCGGCACGGACTGGGGTGGCGACTGGCTGGACGGCTTTCGCCGCTACCCGGGCGCGTCACTGGTGCTGACGACGGGGAAGCGCCAGCAGGCCGAGGGGGCCATCATCGAGATCGCGCAGGCCTTGCCGCAGCGGGTCTGCCTGCGTCTCGACTTCTTTCTGGCCATGGGCGTGTCGGTATCGCCCGTGGGCGGCATCGGCCACCTGATCAGCCGTCTCGCGCAGACCGGCCGGGCGCTGGCATTCGACATGGAATGGGGCATGGACCTGTCGGCCGACCCGGTCGAACTGGGGGCCGTGCTTGACGTCGCCTGCGGCGAGGGCATGATCAGCTTCGCCAACCTGGGGACGATCACGCAGCCCGACAGCCTGCTGCATGCGCTGGCTGATCGCTGCGAGCGTTTTCGTCACCTGAAACTGGTGATGTTCAATTGCGCCGCGCTGCCCGACCGGTCCGAACTGGCGACGCTGGCCGCTGCACTCGAGCACCGGCAGGCGGCCGGGCTGTCGCGCATCACGGTGGTCATCGGCAGCATGGCATTGCTGGGGAGTCGCGCTTCCACACAGCTTGCCTTGTCGACTGCTGCGCGTGCCGAGTTCGAGCGCTGCGGTCTGTATTTCAACTTCCTCGATGGCGAGCCGCCCAGCCATCCGGCGGTGCAGAAAGTCATACATTCGGTCGGGCAGGGGCCGGTCGATGCCTGGTTGCCGCGCCTGCCGGCGGTAGCGGACGAGTCGTCGGACAGCGATGTGATCGTCGAATCCAGCGAAGAAGACCTGCCGTCGTCGGCGCCGGCGTCGTCGGCCGATGCGGTCGCGCTGCCGAGGGGAGAGCGCAGCCGCACGCAAGCCGCGCGCGCCGCTCGTCAGGAAGCGGAAGGGCCCGAGCCGCGGCTGCGCAAACGCGACCGCTGCGTGATCAGCTGACGCGATTTACGGGCCGGTCAGGACGGCGTTCAGTAAGTCTTGATGAAATAGATCACGGTCAGCACCGCGCCCACCGCGATCACCAGGCGCTTGAGCCACAGGGCGGGCAGCTTGCGCGCCAGTGCTGCGCCGACATAGCCGCCGACGGCCGCCGTTACCAGCGCCACCAGCGTATGCGGCCAGCTGATCGCTCCGGCGATGATGAAGGTCAGTGCGGCGACGGTGTAGTTCATTGCCGACGTCAGGTTTTTCAGCGCATTGATTTCCTGGATGTCTTCGAAGCCCTGGATCGACAGGGCTGCCAGCGTCAGGATGCCCATGCCGGCGCCGAAGAAGCCGCCGTAGATCGCCACCGCCGTCTGGAAGATCGCGCCGCCGATGCTGCCGGGCTTGTCCGACGGCGGCAGCTTCATGTGGCCCTTGACCCAGCGGATCAGCTTGCTGACCTGCGCGCTGAACGCGAACAGCGTGGTGGCCACCATCAGCAGCCACGGGATCAGCCGCGAAAAGGTTTCATTCGAGATCGCCAGCAGCAGCAAACCGCCGAGCAAGCCACCGACCATCGAGATCACCGCCAGCAAAGCCGCCCAGCGGCCGTGGCGCATCGCTTCCCGTCGATAGGCCCACGCGCTCGAAATACTGGCTGGCCACAGCGCGACGGTATTGCTGGCATTCGCCATGATCGGCGGTACGCCGGCGGCGAGCATCGCGGGGAAGGAGAAAAAGGTGCCGCCACCGGCCATTGCATTCATGCCGCCGGCGACGAAAGCGCCGGCGCCGACCAGCAGCGCGTCTGTCAGTTGCATCGGGGTTTGCTCTTTTACTTGTTTTGAGGGCTGCCGTGAAGGTGATTCGACAGGCTGCGCGGATTGTACACAAGCGCTGGCGTGGTCGGCGAGGGCGGCTGGCATGGCCATGCCGAGGCTTCTTCGAAATCCGGAAGCTCAAGGGATTGCGACGGTATCGGCTTGGGGCGCGACAGTTTGCGCGACAGTATGACGCCTTTATCTGTCGCGCTTCTGTGGCAGAACAGGCCGCCATGCTCACGTCTGCCTTGCAGCATCGGTGTGAGGGGAGGTCGGGATGACGTGTGAAATGCAGCTGCTCTCAAAACCGTCACCCCGGCGCAGGCCGGGATCCATCGTCGCATGGCCCGCAGCGTCTGCTGAGGCCAAGGGTCGATCGAACATGGGTCCCAGCGTGCGCTGGGACGACCTTATCGAGGAACGACCGCCCCACGCTCTGGCTTGCAAGCCAGAGCGCTTCGGCAGGCGCAACGCATGCGTTGCGAATTCCCTGCCTCACCCCGGCGCAGGCC
>CAZTIF010000102.1:0-11804 GCA_964613635.1 uncultured Bifidobacterium sp.
ATGAAGATTTCCTGCGTCTCGTTGCGCTTCTGGTATTCGTGTTCGGACAGTTCATTGAAGCGCGCGATACGCGCCTTGCTCTTGGCCTGACGGCCCTTCGGGTTTTGCCGCACCCACTCGAGTTCCTTCTTCAGCGCCTTCTGGCGCGCGGACTCGGTCGCTTCTTCCTGCTTCAGCCGGCCTTCCTTCTGCTCCAGCCACGACGAGTAATTGCCCTTCCACGGAATGCCGTGGCCGCGGTCGAGTTCGAGGATCCATTCGGCCGCGTTGTCGAGGAAGTAGCGGTCGTGCGTGATGCCGACCACGGTGCCGGGGAAGCGCTGCAGGAATTGTTCGAGCCAGTCGACCGATTCGGCGTCAAGGTGGTTGGTCGGCTCGTCGAGCAGCAGCATGTCCGGCTGCGACAGCAGCAGCTTGCACAGCGCGACGCGGCGCTTCTCGCCGCCGGACAGCACGCCGATCTTGGCGTCCCACTGCGGCAGGCGCAGCGCGTCGGCCGCCATTTCGAGCTGCAGCTCGAGGTTGCCGCCATCGGCAGCAGCGATGATCGCTTCGAGGCGCTCCTGCTCTTTCGCCAGCGCGTCGAAATCTGCGTCCGGCTCGGCATAGGCGGCATACACCTGATCGAGTTTTGCGCGCGCTTCGAAGGCTTCGCCGAGGCCGCTCTCGACTTCCTGCCGCACGGTCAGTTCCGGATTCAGCTCCGGCTCCTGCGGCAGGTAGCCGATGTTCAGGTTCGGCATCGGGACAGCTTCGCCTTCGATGTCCTTGTCGATGCCGGCCATGATCTTCAGCAGCGTGGACTTGCCCGAGCCGTTCAGGCCCAGCACGCCGATCTTGGCACCGGGGAAGAAGGACAGCGAAATGTCCTTCAGGATCTGGCGCTTGGGCGGAACGATCTTGCCCACGCGGTTCATCGTGTAAACGTAATTGGCCATGGTGTAGAGGAAAACTGGAAAAAATCGTCGGTGACCGGATGGTTTTGCGCATGCATAAAGGCCATCCGGCGGTGTGGGCGCCGGCGGGGAACCGCCTGAACCAACATCACACCCAAGGGCGCCAATTTTACAGGAGAGCCTCCATGTCCCGACCCACGATCTCACCCGGTTCGCAGCAATCGCGCGGCGGTTATCCGCCGCCGGGCGCCCCGCAGCACATTCAGCGCCAGCTGCAGGACGACACCAAACTCACGATACGCACGCATCAGCCGGACAGTTCTTCCGCACAGGCCCAGGCGGCGTGGCTGGATACCCGCAATGCCGAGGGCGCGCCGGATGTGCAAGACACCTGGGATGGCGAGGGCGCGATCGACGATGACGCGGAGCGCGAGGATGAACAGCTGGCCTGGAATCGCGCGCTTGGCGCGGCCAGTGCCATCCATACACAGATCAGGGAGCTTTGCAGTCAGGACCCTATCAAGATCTCCGATCTGACATCGATGTTCAAGGCCTTGAAGTCCGCGCGCGCGAGCTCGCAACTCAGCCTGCTGAAGCAAGGCGGCGAAGACAAGGTGTTGCCCGCGCTGGGGTCGGGCCTGCTTCGGCTGGTCAGCAAGTTGTCGCAGGCACTGGGTGATGCGCCGGACAATGCATTGCCGGTCAGCGAATTCGATACCGGCACCATTGCCACGGTCTGCGATGGCCTGCGCGCCGCGCTCGGCATGAACAGGAGCGACTCCCTGTTCACGACGGCCCAGCTGGCGCGCCTGAAGGAGCCACTGCGCCGTGTCATCGATACGCTGCTGCGGCGTGCGCTGGACTGCGGGCTGCCCGCCGAGCAGAAATCCAACCACGAACTGCTGGCCATCCTGAAGCTGCTGTCACGCGGCCTGAAGCTGCGCTTCACGACAGAAGACGGACAGTCCGATACGCTGCTCGGCAAGCATTCGGAGCCGATCGGCGAGGTGTTCTGGAATTCGCTGCTCGTGATCCGCGACTGGCCGGCCAATCCCGAAGAAAAAGGCGGCAACGCGTCCTGTGTGGGCATGCTGGATACGCGCCAGCTCGGGGTCACCATGGTGCAGCTCAACACGCTGCCCAAACAGCAGTTGCGCGACCTTGATGAAGAGGTGGAGGACGGGCTGACCTGCGGCCAGCTGCTCGGTCAGTGCGCGCTCAAGCTCTGCGGCGGCAATGCGCTGGATGCGTTCAGGCTGTGGTCGCGGCCGAATGCTTCCCCGTTGCAGGAGAAGACGGCGCCGGTCCTGGCCGACGCGCCGGTGTCCTCGGTCGTCGTGGCCAACATCTCGAATACGATCAAGGACTTCTTCGAGACCGCGATCATCCCGGTCGGCAGCCCGGCGCTGCCCGCCATCAACAGCAAGCTGCTGCGCTGGATGAAAGCCACCCTGCAAAGCGGCGATGCGGCACCCGATTCGCAAAGCTTCAGCAATTTCGCGAACTTCCTGCGCGCCATCGCCGAGACCGGGCTGCGCGGGCTGCCCTTGCCGGTCGACGACGTGGCTGAATTCGATGACGTCTGCCGCCTGTTCCTCGACGCTTGCACACAGATCAGACCTGCAGCTTCGGCCGACGACGGCGACATACAGCACTTTGCGAACCTCGGCAGTTTCATCAAGGCGATGGCGCGCCGCGACAAGCACGAAGGCTATCTGTACCGGCGGGCGGCAGCGAGCCTGGTCAAGGCGATGGCGCCGCATATCGGCAATGTGCGCCAGGCCGAATCTTTCAGCGGGCTGCTGGCGGCTTGCGTGTACTTCATGCAGTCGGGCTTGCTGGCCGTGCAGGCGGTGCAGCCGCTGGTCGAGTCGCTGCTGAACAACTGCACGACGCTGGTCAAGCCCTACTGGCAGGCGTCCATGCGCAAGCAGGTGCTGCAGGCGATCGTGGGCTGGTTGAGCGACGCGCGCGTTCAGCAATTCGGCGATGTCAGCCATACGACGGTGCCAGCCATGCTCGATGCCATCTTCAGCTGCCGCAAGTCGGGCGATGAACCGCTGCTGTACCTGAAGGCGCTGCAGTTGATCGCGCAGCGTTACCCGACGCAACTGGGGAAATACCTGCCCTTGCTGTCGGCAATCACGGCGCGCAACGTGACACTGACTGACGCCGCCGACGTGATCGCGCAGGCCATCAGCAAGATCGGTGATGAACCGCCGGTAGTCGCGATTGCCGTCGAAGAGCCGCAGGCAGCGCCGCCCGCGCCCGCGCCCAAGCCCGTCGCCGCCATCGAGCCGGTTCGCCCGGGCAGCGTGAACTGGCAGCCCATTGGCGGCGTGCTGGTCAAGCCGGCCAATGCGGCCAACAAGTCCAACACTGGCGGCGGCGAAGCAAGCAAGACAGTTACCTTGCAGGCGGCCAACCGCAAGAAACATCGGCAGGCCAGGCGCGAGCGTCTGCAAGCCAGCGAGCCCGTCGTCAACGTGCGCCAAACGGCGACCTCCAACGTGCCTGTGACAACACAAGCAACGTCCATCACCGCAAGCCACGTCATCACCAACCTCACTTCCAGCGTCATCACTCACATCAACGCGAGGCCGCCAGCAGCAATCGCGCCGGCGACGCCACCGTCGAGCTCCGCCAGCAGCACCAGCAGCACCAGCAGCGCGAGCAGCGCGAGCTCGACGAAGAAGACGGCGCCGCCTGTGTCCACCGGCCCGAACAAAGGCAGCGCCACCAACGCCATCGACAGGAGCAACGAGAAAACCAAAGACAATGCCAAAGCCAAAGACGGAGCCAAAAACACGGGCAATGCCGGGAACGCCAGGGTCAACAATGCCGGCGGCAAGAGCACCGGGACCCAAGGCACGCATCAAGGCGCCGGCAACAAATCGTCCGGCAAGGCATCCATCAGCACGACGTCCACCACGAACCTGCCCAAGTCCCCGCAAGTGAAGGGCACGCCCAGGGAGCAGTGGCAATTCCATTTCACGAAATCGAAGGACGACAGCACGCAAGGCCTCGACGCCTTGCTGAGCCGCGAGCCGGCGCTATTGATGCAAAAGACAGGCAGTGGTGCGGCCGCGCAGCCGGCGCTGTTCCATGCGATCAGCCGCGGCCAGCCCGAGAAGCTGAGCTGGCTGGTCGCGCAGATAGAAGAGCGCGGCATCGAGCTCGACACCGTGACCATTTTCCCCCTGCTGGACCGCGTCTTTGACAGCGCAAGCCTGGTCGAGGACGGCCACAAACAGGCACTGCAGCGCTTCATCGCCGCGTGCGAACGAAGCGTGACGGACTGGCCCGTTGCATTTGCCGCCTACCTGAAAGAGCGAGGTGCCATGATCCCGGTCGGCTTCGGCCTGACGATAGCCCCCGCTTCCGCCTCATCGACCGACACCGGCAGGCCTGCCAGGATGACCGGGCGTGAGCGTGAGCGCTTCAAGGAGGAACGGAGGTCAGTGCGGTACATGAAGAATGAGCTGGACGCAGAAATGCTTCAGATCACGGGTGGCCGTGCGCCGAACATGGACGATTGGCAGACCTATAGCGCCATGACGGCTGCGCAGCTCATCGAGAAAGGCAGTATCGACAGCAGCCTGCTGATCGAACCGGATGAAGATGGTGACATCCAGATCATGCGCCTGGTCCGGAACGAGCAGTGGAAGATGGCGGCAGCCATGCTGTGTGCGAAATTCACCAACGAGCAACTGCTGGCCAGGGATGCCCATCAGCAGAATGTGCTGATGATATCGATCGCCAAGGGCCATGCGCCGATGGTGGACACGCTACTGGAGGTGGCGCGAAACCAGGGGGGTGACGTGCTGCTGCGTATGCTGACTGCAAGGGATGACCAGGGGGACTCGGCGCTGACCCTCGCCAGCCAGAGCGGGGAGCAAGCTCTGGTCAAGCTCCTGCTCAATGCCGGGCACGTCGCTGAACAGCTGATGCGGGACGATGCCGGCGCGCGCGCGTTTCAGGCGGCGATGGCACGCGGTGACGCGGCGGTGGCGAACCTGCTGATGGGCTATGCCATAGGGCTTGGGTTGCGGGATGAATTCGCAGCGAGCCTTGAGCGCCTGAGTGGTTGAGTGGTTGAGCCAGTCATGCTCGCCATCGTAAAGGCGAGCTACCGGGCCGCGGTTTTCAACGCCGGCCCGGGAGTTCGCTGCCCGCCGCGTCGGCGCGCATCCGCCACAGGCTCTCGGCCGAATACAAGGCCAGCGCCCCCCAGATGAAACCAAAGCCGATCGCACGATCGCTCGTGAACACTTCGCCGTACACCCAGACCCCGATCAGCATCTGTATCGTCGGACCGATGTACTGCAAGAGTCCGACAATGGACAGTGGAATGCGGCGCGCCCCGGCGGCAAACAGCAGCAGCGGGATCGCCGTCACCGGACCGGCAGCCATCAGCAGCAGCGTCAGCGACAGCGAATCGCCCCAAGCGTGCGAGTTGCCGCTGCCCGGCATCAGCAGGAAGGCGGCCGACAGCGGCAGCATCGCCAATGTCTCCACCATCAGGCCTTCGAGCGGGCCGAGCGACGCGGTCTTGCGGATCAGGCCATAGACCGCGAAGGTCACCGCGATCACCAGTCCTATCCAGGGCAGCTGCCCGGCGCTGATTGTCAGCCACGCGACGCCGCACGCGGCGAGTGCGATCGACGCCCATTGCAGGGAGCGCAGCCGCTCGCCCAGCGTCAGCCCGAGCAGCACATTGAACAGCGGCGTGATGAAGTAGCCCAGGCTCGCATCGACGATGTGGTTATCGTTGACGGCCCAGATGAACACCACCCAGTTCGTGAACAGCATCGCGGCGCTGGCGGCAAAGGCCAGGGCGATGCGCGGCCGCTGTCGAATCGCCTCCATCCAGCCCCATTGCCTTCGCAGGCCCAGCAGGCCGAGCAGGAATACGACTGACCACAGCACCCGGTGCGACAGGATCTCCAGCGGCGGCACCGCCTGCATCAGTCGCAGGAAGACCGGGAAGACGCCCCACAGCGTGAACGCAGCGCCGGCACTGAGTATGCCGGCTAGCACCGTTGCCTCATTCGAGGCCCAGCGACATTTGTGGCGCGCTGTCGGTGGACTCCGGCGTGTCCGCTGCCGGCTCTGCCGCTTGCCGGGCCGGGCGACGTGGCCGTCCCTCGCGCGCCGGATTGCGGCTGCCGTGCTTCTCGAAAACGCGGCGCGCCTCTGCGCGCACCTCGGCCTCGCGCCGCAGCGCCCACAGGGTTTCGCGCGCATAGCGCGCCGTCGCCAGGTGGTCGACCACGGGCTCGGGGTAGTGCTGGCCGATGATCACGCCAAGCTGCTGCTGCAGCATGGGCGGCATGGTCCACGGTTCGAAGATGAATTCGGTCGGCACCGGCTGCAGCGCCGGCAGCCAGCGCTTGACGAACACGCCGTCGGGATCCTGGTCGCGCGCCTGCTTGACCGGGTTGTAGATGCGCAGCGTATTGATGCCGGTGACGCCGGACTGCATCTGCACCTGCGGATAATGGATGCCCGGCTCGTAGTCGAGGAATTCGCGCGCCAGGTGCAGCGCCGGCTCGCGCCAGTGATTCCACAGCTGGTAACTCGAGAAGCTGACCAGCAGCGCGCGCATGCGGAAATTGATCCAGCCGGTTTCGGCCAGCATCTTCATGCAGGCATCCACCAGCGGGAAGCCGGTTTCGCCCTTGCGCCAGCGCTCGAAGTACTCGGGGTCGACATGCGGCCCGCGCACGCCGTCGAAGCCGCGGTGCACGTTGCGCGTTTCGATCGCGGGTTCGGATTCGAGCTTCTGGATGAAGTGGCAGTGCCAGTGCAGCCGGCTCTCGAAGGACTTCAGCCCTTCGAGCACGCCGCGCGGGCGCGCCGGCTCGGGCAGTGCCTGAAGCTCGGTGCGCGTCTTCCACACCTTGTGCATGATCTCGCGGATGGACAGCGTGCCATAGGCAAGATGCGGCGACAGCCGCGAGCAGCTGTCTTCGGCCGACAGCGGGCTGGACATCGAGTAGCGGTAGTCGGCGAGGTGCTTGCTGAAAAACTCCTTCACCAGCAGCGCGGCCTGCTTGCGGCCTCCGCGCTGGCGCTGCGGCTTGTCGCTGCCTTCCATTGCCATCCAGCCGGGCTGCATCGGCCCGTTCGGTACCGGCGCTGCGGCGGAGGGCTTGCCGAGGAAGTCGGGCGCGGCCAGCACCGGCTGCCGCATGCGCTGCATCCAGATCGATGCCCATTCGTCGCGCGATGCCAGCCGGCGCACCACGCCGTTCGACGGGAATTCCTTCCAGATGATGCCGTTGGCCTCGCACCAGGCGGCCACGCGCTGGTCGCGCGCATAGCTGAGCGCATTGCCGGTCTCTTCGTGCGAGTACAGCGTGAAGGGCCCGTAGTGCTCAAGCACGCGCTTGAGCACGTTGGTGATTTCGCCGTACTGCATCAGCAGCGGGCTGCCGCGTGCGGACAGTGCCTGGTCCAGTTCGGCGAGGCACTCGTTGATGAAGCCGATGTGCTGCGGCGCGCAGTCGGGCGCGCGCACCAGCTCGGGCTCGTACACATACAGCGGAACCACCTGACGGTGCCGCGCCGCTTCGACCAGCGGCGCATGGTCGAACACGCGCAGGTCGCGCTTGAACCAGACGACGCCGACCTTCATCGCCGACCGCCTTGCCGGCCCGTGACGCCGGTCTCGGTGCAGGCTTGCCAGAACGCCGAGAACGAGCGGCAGCTGCGCGCGGGATTGGGGAAGCGCCTCGGCGCGTCGGCCAGTGGCGCGCACAGTCGCGGCAGCAGCTCGCGGTAGCCGGGATGCAGTGTCGCGGTCGATTCGAGGTGCGCGGGCTCGGTCAGCATGGACGTCAGTTCGGACAGGTCGCCGACGAACAGGGCGTCGGTCACGGATGACATTCTATCCATCACGAAGCGCCAGCGCAGCCCCGACCACGGGAAGCGGCGATGGAAGGGCAGGTGGATCACGCCAAGGCGCAGGCCGTCGAAGGCTTCATCGGCGAGCATCCACGGATGGACCAGGCGGATGCGGGCGGCTTGCGGAATCGCACCGGTCGTGCTGTCGGGCGGTGCGCCGTGCAGCGCCGGCTCGACCGTGCCGGCGGCTGCGGGCTGCGGCGGGATCGTGTCGTTGCCGCGGGCGACCTGATCCAGTGTTTCATAATCGATATCGATCTTGCTTCCAGAACAATGCCAGTCGGCCGGCGCGAAGCGCGCCACGTTCTCCGCATTGAACAGGTAGGGCTTGCTGCTGAAGGTCGCTGCGACCCACTGCCATGACAGGTGGTTGGATGCGAGGTCGCCGTCGAGCAGGTGCGCATACATCCAGTCCGCGCCGGCGCGCCAGTGCACCTTGCGCAGGTGGACCACATAGCTGGCGAGCCACATGCGCGCATGGTTGTGCAGGTAACCGGTGCGGTACAGCGCGCGCACGGCGCGGTCGATCGCAGCGATGCCGGTGCGCCCTTCGCGGATGTCGGCGGGGAGCTCGCGGCCATAGCGCACGCCGGAGAGCCCGGGCCGCAGGTCCGACAGGATCGCGTCGCCTTCACGGCTCCAGACATGATGGAAGAATTCACGCCAGCCGAACTCGAACGCGAGCTTGTCGGCCAGCCGCAGCGCGGGCAGGCGGTCGAACAGGTCGGGGACGGAGGTGAAGCCGTGGGTCAGGTAGGGCGACAGCCGGGTGACATGGCCTTGCAGGTGATTGCGGGTCTTTCCGTAGGCGGCGATGTCGACGGCGGACAGGCGCTGCAGGAGCGCGTCGTCAGTGGGTTCGAAACGGTCGGGATCGAGGGGCATTCCGCATTGTAGTGCGCCGCCAGCCCGGCGCGGGCTGGCGGTCTGTAACGGCTTACATGCTGCGGCGATACTGCCCGCCCACCTCGAACAGCGCCTCGGTGATCTGGCCCAGCGAGCAGACCCGCGCCGCCTCCATCAGTCTGGCGAACACGTTCTCGTCGTTGATCACGGCCTGCTGCAGTGCGGCCAGTGCCTGCGGCGCATGATCTTTGTTCCGCGCGTGGAAGTCGGCGAGGCGCTTCAACTGCGACTGCTTTTCGTCGTCGGTCGAGCGCGCCAGCTCCAGCGTTTGCGGCGTTGGGTCGCCCTTCGGATTGCGGAAGGTGTTGACGCCGATGATCGGCAGCGATCCGTCGTGCTTCTTGTGCTCGTACAGCAGCGACTCTTCCTGGATCTTGCTGCGCTGGTAGCCGGTCTCCATCGCGCCGAGCACGCCGCCGCGTTCGGCGATGCGCTCGAATTCCTGCAGCACGGCTTCCTCGACGAGGTCGGTCAGCTCATCAAGGATGAACGCGCCCTGGTTCGGGTTCTCGTTCTTCGCGAGGCCCCATTCGCGGTTGATGATCAGCTGGATCGCCAGTGCGCGGCGCACCGATTCATCGGTTGGCGTGGTGATCGCCTCGTCGTAGGCGTTGGTGTGCAGCGAATTGCAGTTGTCGTAGATGGCGATCAGCGCCTGCAGCGTGGTACGGATGTCGTTGAAATCGACTTCCTGCGCGTGCAGCGAACGGCCCGAGGTCTGGATGTGGTACTTCAGCTTCTGGCTGCGATCGTTGGCGCCGTATTTGTCCTTCATCGCCACCGCCCAGATGCGGCGCGCAACGCGGCCGAGCACCGTGTATTCCGGGTCCATGCCGTTGGAGAAGAAGAAGGACAGGTTGGGCGCGAAGTCGTCAATGTTCATCCCGCGCGCGAGATAAGCCTCGACGAAGGTGAAGCCGTTCGACAGCGTGAACGCGAGCTGGGAGATCGGATTCGCGCCGGCCTCGGCGATGTGATAGCCCGAGATCGACACCGAGTAGAAATTGCGCACCTGATGGTCGACGAAGTACTGCTGGATGTCGCCCATCACCTTCAGCGAAAACTCGGTCGAGAAGATGCAGGTGTTCTGGCCCTGGTCTTCCTTCAGGATGTCGGCCTGCACGGTGCCGCGCACGTTCTTCAGCACCCACGCCTTGACCTGCGCCGCTTCCTCGGCGGTCGCGTCGCGGCCTTTCTCGGCGCGGAATTTCTCCAGCTGCTGGTCGATCGCGGTGTTCATGAAGAACGCGAGAATGGTCGGTGCCGGGCCGTTGATGGTCATCGATACCGAGGTGGTCGGGTCGCACAGGTCGAAGCCGTCGTACAGCACCTTCATGTCGTCGAGCGTGGCGATCGACACGCCGGAGTTGCCGACCTTGCCGTAGATGTCAGGACGCAGCGCGGGGTCGGCACCGTACAGCGTGACGGAGTCGAACGCGGTCGACAGGCGCTTCGCGGGCATGCCTTCGGACACCAGCTTGAAGCGGCGGTTGGTGCGGAAGGCGTCGCCTTCGCCGGCGAACATGCGGGTCGGGTCTTCGTTTTCGCGCTTGAACGGGAACACGCCGGCGGTGTACGGGAAGTAGCCCGGCAGGTTTTCCTTCTTCAGCCAGCGCAGCAGGTCGCCCTGGTCGGTGTAGTTCGGCAGTGCGACCTTGCGCACGCGGTTGCCGGACAGCGTCTCGATGAACAGGCGGGTGCGGATTTCCTTGTCGCGGATTTTCACCACATGCTCGTCGCCCTCGTAAGTCGCCTTGACTTCCGGCCACGCCTCGAGCAGCTGGCGCGAGTCGGCGTCGAGCAGGTGGTCGCGCTGCGTGATCAGGTCGTCGAAGTCGACAGCGCGGCCCGCGGCGGCGAGCATGCGCCTGGCTTCGCTCAGCTGCTGGCGCTCGCGCGCGACGGCGGCCTGTTTCTCGACCTTGCGGTGGTAGCCGCGCACGGTGTCGGCGATCTCGGCCAGATAACGGCTGCGCGCCGGCGGTACGATCGCGTTGCGGCCCGACGAGGCGCGCACGTTCACCGGAGCCAGCTTGCCGGCGCCGACCTGCAGGCCGAGTTCCTTCAACTTTGGCAGCACGCCGTGATACAGCGCGGTGACGCCGTCGTCATTGAAGCGCGACGCCTGCGTGCCGTAGACCGGCATTTGCTCGGTCGGCGTCGTCCACGCTTCACGGTTGCGCTGCACCTGCTTGGCGACGTCGCGCAGCGCGTCCTGCGCGCCCTTGCGGTCGAATTTGTTGATGGCGACGAAGTCGGCGAAGTCGAGCATGTCGATCTTTTCCAGCTGCGATGCGGCGCCGAATTCGGGCGTCATCACGTACAGGCTGGCGTCGACATGCGGCACGATCGCGGCGTCGCCCTGGCCGATGCCGGAGGTCTCGACGATCACGAGGTCGAAGCCGGCTGCGCGGCAGGCAGCGATCACGTCAGGCAGCGCCTGCGAGATTTCGGAGCCGGCTTCGCGCGTGGCGAGCGAGCGCATGAAGACGCGCGACTGTTCATGCCACGGACCGATGGCGTTCATGCGGATGCGGTCGCCGAGCAGTGCGCCGCCGGATTTGCGGCGTGACGGGTCGATGGAGATCAGCGCGATGTTCAGCTGGTCGTCCTGATCGATGCGCAGGCGGCGGATCAGTTCGTCCGTCAGCGACGACTTGCCGGCGCCGCCGGTGCCGGTGATGCCGAGGGCCGGAATGCGGTTCTTGCTGGCGGCGTCCTGCACTGCGGACTTCAGCTCCGGCGCCACCTTGCCGTTTTCCAGTGCCGTGATCAGCTGCGCGAGCGGAAGCTGGCGCGCGACGATGTCGCCGTCGGTCAGCGCGGCCAGCGTGGTCGGCGCGTAGGCCGACAGGTCGGTGTCGCAGCTCTGGATCATGTGCAGGATCATGCCGACCAGGCCCATGCGCTGCCCGTCTTCCGGGCTGAAGATCCGCGCGACGCCGTAGTCGTGCAGGTCCTGGATTTCCGCCGGCACGATCACGCCGCCGCCGCCGCCGAACACCTTGATGTGCGCGCCGCCGCGTTCCTTCAGCAGGTCGATCATGTACTTGAAGTACTCGACGTGGCCGCCCTGATAGCTCGAAATCGCGA
>CAZTIF010000103.1:0-10676 GCA_964613635.1 uncultured Bifidobacterium sp.
TGTTGGAAAAAGTGGCGAACCTGGGCAACCTGGGTGACGTCGTTCGCGTGAAAGACGGCTATGGCCGCAACTTCCTGATCCCGAACCGCATCGCGCGTCGCGCGACCGCTGACGCGATCGCCGAGTTTGAAGCCAAGCGCGTCGAACTCGAGAAGGCAGCAGCCGAGAAGCTGGCCGCAGCCCAGGCTGAAGGCGAGAAGCTGGCCGCCCTGCGCGTTGAAGTCGCGCAGAAGGCGGGTGTTGACGGCCGCCTGTTCGGCTCGGTCACGAACCACGACATCGCCAACGCGCTGGCCAAGCACGGTGTGAAGGCCGACAAGTCGCAAGTGCGCATGCCGAATGGCCCGCTGAAGACCGTGGGCGAGCATCCGGTGTCGGTCGCTCTGCACACCGACGTGGTCGTCGAGATCAACGTCAACGTCATCGGCGAGCAGGTCTGACCTCTCTCCGCAGCGTTCAAAAGCCGGGCTTGCCCGGCTTTTTTATTGTCCGGAAGCCGCCCATTTCGTGCGGCCGCGTATCGGTTTTACCAAGTCAATGAAATCCTTTTATCGGTTGGCAAAGCCGTAATTTGTGCCTTCTGGTAACGGGTATAATCCGCCCCCATGAACGATCGGTCCGACCCGCAACTCGACTCCCTGCGCGTGCCCCCGCATTCCATTGAAGCGGAGCAGTCCGTGCTGGGCGGGCTGTTGCTTGACAATTCGGCCTACGATCGTATCGCCGACTTCGTCAGCGCAGACGATTTTTACCGCTTTGACCACCGCATCATCTTCCTGCACATCGTCAAGCTGGTCAGCGCGGCGAAGCCCGCTGACGTGATCACGGTCTACGAGTCGCTGGTATCGGCGGGCAAGGGCGAGGAAGTCGGCGGCCTGTCTTACCTGAACGCGCTGGCCCAGAACACGCCGTCGGCCGCGAACATCCGCCGCTATGCGGAGATCGTGCGTGATCGCGGCGTGCTGCGCAAACTGATCAGCGTGTCGGACGAGATTGCCAGCGCGGCGTTCAACCCGCAGGGCAAGGAAGTCAAGCAGATGCTCGACGAGGCCGAGTCGAAGATTTTCGCGATCGCCGAAGATGGTGCGCGCGGCTCGCAGGGCTTCATGGAGATCCAGCCGCTGCTGACCCAGGTGGTTGAGCGCATCGACGAGTTGTACAACCGCGATTCGTCGAGCGACATCACGGGTGTGCCGACCGGGATGATCGACCTCGACCGCATGACTTCCGGCCTGCAGCCGGGCGACCTGATCATCGTCGCCGGTCGTCCTTCGATGGGCAAGACCGCGTTTTCGGTGAACATCGGCGAGAACGTCGCGATCGACACCGGCTTGCCGGTCGCGATTTTTTCGATGGAGATGGGCGGAACGCAGCTGGCGATGCGTATGCTGGGTTCGGTCGGCCGGCTGGACCAGCACCGCCTGCGTACCGGCCGCCTGAATGATGAGGACTGGCCGAGGCTGACGCACGCGATCCAGAAAATGAACGAGGCGCAGATCTATATCGACGAAACGCCGGCGCTGTCCTCGATCGAGCTGCGCGCGCGCTCGCGCCGGCTGGCAAGGCAGTGCGGGCGGCTCGGCCTGATCATCGTCGACTACCTTCAGCTGATGTCGGCGAACTCGCCGGGCGAGAACCGCGCGACCGAAATTTCCGAAATTTCGCGCAACCTGAAAGGGCTCGCAAAGGAGCTCAATTGCCCGGTGATCGCGTTGTCTCAGCTGAACCGCTCGCTGGAGCAGCGCCCCAACAAGCGCCCGGTGATGTCGGACCTGCGCGAATCCGGCGCCATTGAGCAGGATGCCGACCTGATCCTGTTCATTTACCGAGACGAGGTCTACAACCCGGACTCGGCGGACAAGGGCACGGCGGAGATCATCATCGGCAAGCAGCGTAACGGCCCGATCGGGGCGGTGCGGATGACATTCCTCGGCTCGTACACAAAATTCGAAAATTACACCGGCCCCGCACCTGCATTCAGCGGCGGCGAATGAATTCCAATTGAAATAGACCCAAAGATGGGAAGGAGAGAGTCATGTTCGGACGTTTGATGCCGACCGAGGGCAAGTTTTTCGAGTATTTCATCCAGCACGGCGAACTGTGCGTGAAGGGGGGCAAGGAGATGGTCGCGCTGATGACCAACTTCGACGACCTCGAGCACCGCGTGCATGCGATCGAGTCGATCGAAAAGCAGGCTGACAAGATCACCTATGCGGCGCTGGACCTGCTGCACAAGACCTTCATTACCCCGCTGGACCGTGACGACATCCACAAGCTGATCACGCGGATGGACGACATCCTCGACCTGATGGAGGATGCCGCACAGACGATTTCCCTGTACGACATCAAGGCGATCACGCCGGAAGCCAAGCGCCTCGCCGAGCTCTGCCAGGCCTGCTGCGAGAAGGTGCTGGCGGCGGTCTCGCTGCTGCACAACATGAACAATGCGCGCGAGGTCCTGAATATCTGTTCCGAGATCGACAAGCTTGAATCGGATGCGGATCACGTGATGCGCGCGGCGATGTCGAAGCTGTTCCGCGACGAGCCGGATGTCCGCACCCTGATCAAGCTGAAAGCGATCTACGAGATCCTTGAGACCGTGACCGACCGCTGCGAGGATGTCGCCAACATCGTCGAAGGCATCATCGTCGAGAACGCGTGAGCGGCGCAAACAAAACGATAGCCTGACTCATGCAGACCCTACAAATAAGCATTTATACGCTCGCATTTCTGGTCATTCTCGCGTTGCTGTTCGATTTCATGAACGGCTTTCACGACGCCGCCAACGCGATCGCGACCGTCGTGTCGACCGGCGTGCTGAAACCTCACCAGGCGGTGGCACTCGCGGCCTTCTTCAACTTCATCGCGATTGCTGTCTTCCAGCTGAAGGTCGCGACGACCGTCGGCAAGGGCACCATCGACCCTTCGGTGGTGGACCATTACGTGGTCTTCGGCGCATTGGTCGGTGCGATCGCGTGGAATGTGCTGACCTGGTACTACGGCATCCCGTCGTCGTCTTCGCATGCGCTGATCGGCGGCCTGGTCGGTGCATCCGTCGCCAAGGCGGGTACGGATTCACTGATTGCTTCCGGGCTGATCAAGACCATTTCGTTTATCGTCGTGTCACCGGCGCTCGGCTTCCTGCTCGGCTCGCTGATGATGTTGCTGGTGTCGTGGCTGTTCGTGCGAAGCCACCCGCAGCGCGTCGACAAGTGGTTCCGGCGGATGCAATTGCTGTCCGCTTCGATGTACAGCCTCGGCCACGGCGGCAATGACGCGCAGAAGACCATGGGCATCATCTGGATGCTGCTGATTTCCGCCGGCGTGGTGGCCGCCGGTGAAAAGAGCCCGCCGCTTTGGGTGATCGTCAGTTGCTACATCGCGATCGGCCTGGGCACGCTGTTCGGCGGCTGGCGCATCGTGAAGACGATGGGGCAGAAGATCACCAAGCTCAAGCCCGTCGGCGGCTTCTGCGCGGAGACTGGCGGTGCGATCACGCTGTTCCTTGCGACCTCGCTCGGCATTCCCGTATCGACGACGCACACGATCACGGGAGCCATCGTTGGCGTGGGCTCGTCGCGCAAGATGTCGGCCGTGCGCTGGGGCGTGGCCGGCAACATCGTCTGGGCCTGGGTCTTCACGATCCCGGCATCGGCCTTCATGGCCGCCGTTGCATGGTGGGTCGGCACGCAGATCCTGTAAAGCGGCACTGGCCTGATGTGAAAAGACCCGCAGTTCAGTTCGATTGCGGGTCTTTTTTCTTCGACATGCCGGCATGCTTGCCGGCGCATTTGCGTTCGTTACAGCACGTCGCTGGCGTGATCCGCGAGGCGGGAGCGCTCGCCGCGAGCCAGCGTCACATGCCCGCTGTGCGACCAGCCCTTGAAGCGGTCGACCACGTAGGTCAGGCCGCTCGATCCTTCGGTCAGGTAGGGCGTGTCGATCTGCGCGATGTTCCCGAGGCAGACGATCTTGGTGCCGGGGCCGGCGCGCGTGACCAGCGTCTTGACCTGCTTGGGCGTCAGGTTCTGTGCTTCGTCGATGATCAGGTACTTGTTGACGAAGGTGCGCCCGCGCATGAAGTTCAGCGACTTGATCTTGATGCGCGAGCGAATCAGTTCTTGCGTTGCGGCCCGGCCCCATTCGCCGGCATCGGAATCCGACTTGTTCAGCACTTCGAGGTTGTCGTCGAAGGCGCCCATCCATGGCGACATCTTTTCTTCCTCGGTGCCGGGCAGGAAGCCGATGTCTTCGCCGACCGGCACGGTCACGCGGGTGACGATGATCTCATTGTAGGTTTTGGTCTCGAGTACCTGCGCCAGGCCTGCGGCCAGCGCCAGCAGCGTCTTGCCGGTGCCGGCCTGGCCCAGCAGGGTGACGAAGTCGCACTCGGGATCCATCAGCAGGTTCATTGCGAAGTTCTGCTCCCGGTTGCGCGCGGTGATGCCCCAGACATTGTTGCGGCTGTGGCCGAAATCGCGCAGCGTGCGGATCACGGCCGTCTTGCCATTGATCTGCGTGACCTGGCCATGGAAAGGGGCCTCGCCGTTCTTCGGCTCGGTGAACACGAACTGGTTGACCAGCATTGCCGGCACCATCGGGCCGGTGACGCGGTAGAACGTGGTGCCGCTGCCTTGCCGGTTTTCCTGCCACGACTCCATGCCCTTGCCATGCCGGACCCAGAAATCGTCGGGCAGTTGCAGGATGCCGGAGTAGAGCAGGTCGGTATCCTCGAGCACATGGTCGTTGAAGTATTCCTCGGCCGGCAGGCCGAGCGCACGCGCCTTGATGCGCATGTTGATGTCTTTCGACACCAGCACGACCGGCCGCTCGGGCATCTGTTCCTGCAGCGCGCGAACGACGCCGAGGATCTGGTTGTCTGCCTTGCCTTCCGGGAGTCCCTCGGGCAGCGTCCAGTTCGACAGGCGGGTCTGGAAATACAGGCGTCCCGATGCATCCTTGTTGCCCAGCTTGTTCAGCGGAATGCCGCCGTCGATCGCGTCTTCCGATACGTCGGCGATCAGCGCATCGAGCGAACGCGATACCTGCCGCGCATTGCGGGCCACCTCGGACATCCCCTTCTTGTGGTTGTCGAGTTCTTCGAGCGTGATCATCGGCAGGTAGACGTCGTGCTCGGCAAAGCGGAACAGCGAGGTCGGGTCATGCATCAGCACATTGGTGTCGAGCACGAACAACTTCGTGATGCCTCGCTTGTCGGCATTGCGGCTGGTCTGCGATTTTGCCGGCGTATCGCTGCGCGATTTGCTGCGGGCGGCCGGCTTGTCTGCGGCAGGCGCTTCCGCCCGTACCCGCGCAACAGGCGGGTCGCTGGTCACCAGCGCGATGGCCGGTTTGACCTTTTTGCCCTTGTCTGCCTTGGGATAATCCACCGGGGAGAGCACGGTCGCGGGTTTGGTCGGCATTTTTGGCAGGGGCATCAGGACCTCTATCGTGAAAAATGGGAAGGATTTATCGGAGCGAAGTACAGGCATGGTGCCGAAAAAGCGAAAGGCTGTTCAGGACAAAGACCGGAGGTCTTTTCCATGAACAGCCTTTGGTAGGAATACTTGTTCGGATTCAATGGCTTAGCTTGTTTCAGCCAAGGCCTTCGATCAGTTCGAGCACTTCATCGACATGGCCCGGGACTTTCACTCCACGCCATTCTTTCACTATTCGGCCTTCAGCGTCAATTATGAATGTTGAACGCTCTATACCGCGCACCTTCTTGCCGTACATGGTTTTCATCGCGATGACATCGAACAGCGTGCAGACCGCCTCGTCCGGGTCGGAGATGAGCTCGAATGGCAGTCCGAGCTTGGTTTTGAAATTATCGTGCGACCGCAGGCTGTCGCGGCTGACGCCGAAGATGCGGGCACCGGCCTGGCGGAAGCGCTCGTGGAGGTCGCGGAACTGCATCGCCTCGGTGGTGCAACCGGGCGTGTTGTCCTTCGGGTAGAAATAAACCACCAGCTTGTCTCCGAGGTAGTCGGACAGCCGGAAGGGACGGTCGCCGGTCATTTCGGCGCTGAAGTCCGGCACGGCAATGTTCACGATCGAAGGACGGTCACCCAATTCAGTCTCCCTGTTCAAGCGGTTTGTTTTTCCGGAAGGATCACAGCCAGGGCCACCTTGCGTCCCTCGGCCATCAGGATGTTATAGGTTCGGCACGCCGCCTGGTTGTCCATGCATTCGACGCCGATTCGTCGCGAGAGCAGGCCGGCGATCAGGCCCGGAGCGACAAAACGCTGGCGCTGGCCGGTGCCGAGGATCAGCAGATCCGGCTGCAGTGCTTCGATGGGCGCGAAATCGGATGCCTGCAGAGCTTCGAAATGACGCACGCCCCAAGGCGTCGGCGGCACTTCGGGCAGCACGATCAGGCTGTGGCTGAAACGGGCGGCATTGATCTCGATCCAGTCGTCTTCGTAGCCTGTCACCGTCTGGTATTGCTGCGTCGGTGTCGAATGGAGCTTCATAAGCTGGCAATTCTATCCCGATCCGTGGCCGCTGATTGGAAAACCCGCCCAATTTGGGGCAGAATGCTTGTTTTTTCGCGGCGCAACACCCGGTGCGCTGCCATCCATTCTTTTTTGCGGAATCCTGCTGTGAAAAATATCCTGAAATCCAACAAGCTGGCAGACGTCTGCTATGACATTCGCGGCCCGGTCCTCGAGAAGGCTCGCCAGATGGAGGAGGATGGGCACAAGATCATCAAGCTGAACATCGGCAACCTCGCGCCGTTCGGCTTCGATGCGCCCGATGAAATCGTGCAGGACATGATCCGCAACATGAGCAATGCAGCGGGTTATACCGACTCCAAGGGCTTGTTCGCGCCGCGCAAGGCGATCATGCAGTACACCCAGGAAAAGAAGATTGCCGGCGTCACCATTGATGACATTTACCTCGGCAATGGCGCATCCGAACTGATCGTGATGAGCATGAATGCGCTGCTGAACAGCGGCGATGAAGTGCTCGTGCCGGCGCCCGATTATCCGCTGTGGACTGCCGCCGTCAGCCTGTCCGGCGGTCGCCCCGTTCATTACCTGTGCGACGAACAGGCGGACTGGTACCCGGATATCGAGGACATTCGCAAGAAGATCACGTCCAACACGCGCGCGATCGTCGTGATCAATCCGAACAACCCGACCGGCGCACTGTATCCGGTCGAACTGCTGCAGCAGATCGTCGAGCTGGCGCGCCAGCACCAGCTGATCATTTTCGCCGATGAGATTTACGACAAGGTGCTCTACGACGGCAATACGCACACGTCGATTGCATCGCTGGCGGATGATGTGCTGTTCATCACGCTGAATGGCCTGTCCAAGAATTACCGCTCCTGCGGCTATCGCGCCGGCTGGATGATTGTCTCGGGAGAGAAGCGTCATGCGAAGGATTACATCGAGGGGCTGAACATGCTCGCTTCGATGCGGCTCTGTGCGAATGTTCCCGGCCAGTTCGCGATCCAGACCGCGCTGGGCGGCTACCAGAGCATCCATGACCTCGTCGGGCCGGGCGGCCGCCTGACCCGCCAGCGCGACCTCGCGCACAAGCTGCTGACCGACATTCCCGGCGTGACCTGCGTGAAGCCGAAGTCGGCGCTGTACATGTTCCCGCGGCTTGATCCGAACATGTACCCGATCGAAGACGACCAGCAGTTTGCGTATGAACTGCTGGCCGAGGAGCGCGTGCTGATCGTGCAGGGCACGGGCTTCAACTGGCCGACGCCGGATCATTTCCGCGTCGTGTTCCTGCCGAATGTGGATGACTTGTCAGTGGCCTTCGGGCGCATCGCCCATTTCCTTGACGGCTACCGCCGCCGCCACGCCCGTTGAGCGCGGATCACCGAATAACCGAAACAGAAACACCATGATGAAACCGATCAAAGTTGGCCTGCTGGGCATTGGCACCGTGGGTGCCGGCACTTTCACCGTCCTGAAGCGCAACCAGGAAGAGATTCGCCGCCGTGCCGGGCGCGGCATCGAGATCGTGATGGTCGCGGACCTCGACACCGAACGTGCGAAGCAGGTGACTGGCGGCTCGGTCGAGGTCGTGAACGATGCGAACCTGGTCGTCAATCATCCCGATATCGATATCGTCATTGAACTGATCGGCGGCTACGGCATCGCGCGCGACCTGGTGATGAAGGCCATCGCGAACGGCAAGCATGTCGTCACTGCGAACAAGGCCTTGCTGGCCACGCACGGCACCGAGATCTTCCGCGCTGCCCAGGAGAAGGGCGTGGTCGTTGCGTTCGAAGCCGCGGTGGCCGGCGGCATCCCGATCATCAAGGCACTGCGCGAAGGCCTGACCGCGAACCGTATCCAGTGGGGCGACAGGAAGCGCGGGACCGAGGCCGTCACAGCGACAGGATCGCGGACGAGTACGTCGGCCTGGGCCTGACCGACGGCGGTCTTCGACCAGGCCACCGCCATCACCCGCACGGTTCCGTTGAAGGCGGGCAGGGTGAACTCGGTGCGCGCGTAGCCGTCTGCGCCGACCGTCAGCGGGCCCGAGAAATAGGCCACCAGTTCCTCGGTCGGTGGCGGCGCCTGCATCCTGAGGCCAGTTGCCGCATCGCCACCGGAACGGACGCGGCCCGGCGCTCCGTTGGTGCCGTCGATCAGGCGCCCGTAGATGTCGCGGATGGCGACGCCAAGCTTGCGCTGGCCGAAATAGTGGTCCGCCGGGTCAGGTGACTTGAAGCCTGTCAGGTTCAGGATGCCAAGATCGACGGCGGCGATGGTCGCATGGACAGTCTCCCCTTCGGTCGCGCCTTCGACCTTCAGCGCGACCGGCAACGGCCCGCGCGGCTGCGCTTCGGCCGGCGTCTCGATCGCCGTTGTCATCTTGCGCTTCCCCGGATCGACGGCGGCATAGCTGAGGCCCAGCGCCCGGACCGGGGCGCGGTCGGCCTGCGGCGCGACGGGGCGGATCACCGAAGCCGTGACATAGGCCCCCGCGCCCCAGTCGTCGGTGACCGGCAGGTCGATGACGGCTTCGCCCGCCGTGACGGGCACTGCCTTCATGTCGATCAATCGGTTCGAGAGAACGCTGACAAGGGCGATGCCGCCGGCACGCGGCTCGATCCTGACGCGCGCCGTGTCGCCGGGCCGGTAGGCGGGCTTGTCGAGCGTCAGGTTCAGCGTGTCCGGTGTCTCGGCGGCGTCGGCGGGGGCGTACCAGCCCGCATAGAAGTCCACCGCGCTTGCGGTGTAGGCGCCGTCCGCCGCTTCGACGACAAGCTCGTAGTTGCCCCAGTCGACCGGGGCGGAAACTGTCTCGGGCCCCTCGGCGGTCAGGGAAAGATCGCCGGAGGCGACGCGGCTCCGGGTCGTCGTCACCTCCCAGTTCCATGATCCGTAGAGGGAATACCACTGATAGTTCGTTTCCAGCCGGTTGAGCGTCCAGCGCACCGTCCGCGCGGCGGGTTTCTGGTCGGCACCGATGGCGATCAGCTGGAATTCAGCGGCGGCACCCTGCGGCACCACGCCGTCCTCGAAGACCGGCCTGATGCCGATCACCGGGCTTTCCGGCAGGACGATCCGGGTGATGTCGCGCTCCACCGGCCGGCCCGAACCTTCCTTGACCCGGATCGTGACCCGCGCCTCCAGCGGGCGGTTGCCGGCCTCGCCAAGATCGGGCAGCGCGACGGGCAGTATCAGGCGCCCCTCCGCGTCCGTCATGCCGCTGTCGGGCAGGGCATCGCGATAGGGCGAGAAAGGCTCGTCATAGCGTCCGAAGCGGTAGCCGGGGAAAGCGTCGAGCCGGTCGAGCGCGACAAGCCGCAGGTCACCCTCGACGGCAAGGTCGGCACCCGGCGCGCCGAAAAGATAGCGCGCTTCGACCGAGAGCGGCAGGGAGCCGGGAAGCTGCAGCGGAGTTTCTGGAAGCGACAGGGCGAAGTCGATGCGCTCCGGCAGGAAGTCCTCGACGAGGAAGCTCTGGCTGGCAAGCGGTTTGTCGTCCTCAAGGAAGGTCTCGATCCGCCATGTCCCGCGTGGCGCGTTCCCGGCAAGCGGCATGCTCACGACATGACCTCCGGCCCCCGCCTCGGGCGCGAGGATTCGTGAATATTCGATGCCGTCGGGCCGCATCAGCCGTGCCGTCAGCGGCAGCCCGGCAAGCGCGTCCACCTTCGCGTCGCGCGCAAGGATGGTTGCGTTCACCGTTTCGCCTGCACGGTAGGCACCGCGATCGGTGGTGAGGAAGACGTCGATGGCGGGAGCGGGCGCGCGGCCCGCGACGCCGCGGTCGGAAAGATCGAACTCGGCCTCGGCGAGCGAGAGGAAGGCGGTGTCGTCCCCCTTGTCCGATGTGACGAGCGCGGGCGCCGCGGCGCCGGTCCCGGCGATCAGCCCCGCCTCGAAATGCGCATAGCCATCTGCAGCCGTCACCGCCGTCCCGATGACGGCATTGGCGCGGGAGAGGAGCGTCACCTTCGCCCCTTCGATCGCTGCCGCGTCCGAGAGCGCCCGCGCGAAAACATGAAGCCCGTCCGTGCCGCTGAGCGTGGTCAGCCCGAGATCGGAGATGACGAACCACTGCGTTGCCGCCGGATACTCATAGGGATCGAGCCCGGGAACCGCTGCCTGAAGGGCGTAGATCCCGGACCCGAGATCGCGCATCACCTCTTCAAGCGGCAGCAGCGTGGTCATGTCGCGGTTGACCTCCATCGCCAC
>CAZTIF010000103.1:10686-11465 GCA_964613635.1 uncultured Bifidobacterium sp.
GACTTGGCCGACGCCTTGATCCGGAGATGGAACGGTATTTCGCGGTTGTCCTGGTCGATGATCCGCAGGTCCACCCGCGGGCCGTCGGAGGCGGCATAGATCGGGCGGTCCAGCGCAACGCTCGCCACGTCGCCCGTGCCGGTCCAGACCTCTTCGGCGATCTCTGTCTTCAACTGCTCGCTCGCCCATTGGTCGAGCGGGCGGCCGAAGTAATCGGACTGGAACGTGCGGATGAGATTGCGGTCCGAAAGGCGGAGAAGCGAAAGGTCAAGCTTGTCGGTGTTTACCGTCTCGACCGGGATGCCGCCCTGGCCGACGCGCGGCAGCACGTAGGCGCGGCCCGGGAAACGCGCTGCCGGGGCGCGGTCGCGCACGTACTGCGTGATGGCGATGTCCTTCGACAGCGTCTCGCCTGCCGCCGAAGGCAGCCCCTCGCGGAAAGTGACCGTATAACGCTTGCCGTGTTCGATCCCGCCGACGCAGATCTGGCGGCCGGTCGTTTCGACCGACAGGCCGCCTTCTGGCAACTTCACGAAGGTCGCATAGTCCGTCCCGGCCTTGACGAGGTCGGCACTGAATGTCGCGCAGATGCGCGGCGCGGCGCTGTCGCTGTCGACCTGCGTCTCGGCGACGCGGAAGCCGTACTTCCCGATTGCGCTGTCCAAGAGTGCCGCCGTGTCGTCGCGCGGCTGCAGTGACTGGGCCAGCCGTAGCGCCGGGATCATGTCGCGACCACGCTCGAGAGCCTCGAAGGCGCGCGCCAGCGTGGCCAGCGCGGT
>CAZTIF010000104.1:0-1911 GCA_964613635.1 uncultured Bifidobacterium sp.
GCTCCTGCGCCCAGATCGGCAAGAACGTTCACCTGTCCGGCGGCGTCGGCATCGGTGGCGTGCTCGAGCCGATGCAGGCCAACCCGACCATCATCGAAGACAACTGCTTCATCGGTGCGCGCTCCGAGATCGTCGAAGGCGTGATCGTCGAGGCCAACTCGGTGATCTCGATGGGCGTCTACATCGGCCAGTCGACCAAGATCTATGACCGTGCGACCGGCGAAGTCAGCTACGGCCGCATCCCGGAAGGCTCGGTCGTCGTGTCCGGCAGCCTGCCGTCGGCCGATGGCAAGTACAGCCTGTACTGCGCCGTGATCGTCAAGCGCGTCGACGAGAAGACGCGTTCGAAGACCTCGATCAACGAGCTGCTGCGCGACTAAGTACGCAAGACGCTGGATCCCGGCCTGCGCCGGGATCCAGCGTCTTTCACGAGCCGCAAATCATGATCACTCTCTACGGCATCCCCAACTGCGACACCGTGAAGAAGGCCCGCACGTGGCTGGACACGCAGGGCATCGCCTACACCTTCCACGATTTCAGGAAAGCCGGCCTCGACCCGTCCACGGTTGCGGAATGGCTGAAGCAAGTGTCGTGGGAAACGCTGGTGAACAAGAAGGGCACGATCTGGCGCGGCCTCTCCGATGAGAGGAAAGCCTCGGTCACAAATGCCGCCAGTGCCACTGCGCTGATGCTGGAGAACACCAGCGTCATCAAGCGCCCTGTCCTCTGCACCGACAATCACGTGCTGGTCGGTTTCGACCCCACCCAATACGAGAAGACCCTGCAAGCATGAGCAAGACCCTCGCGCTGACCGAAGAACTGATCTCGCTGCACTCCGTCACGCCGGCCGACGGCGGCTGCCAGCTGAAGATGGCCGAACGGCTGTCGCCGCTCGGCTTCGCCTGCGAGACCATCGCGTCCGGCGACGTGACCAACCTGTGGGCGCGGCGCGGCAGCGCGCAGCCGCTGCTGGTGTTCGCCGGCCATACCGACGTGGTGCCGACCGGCCCGCTCACGCAATGGACCTCCGATCCCTTCACGCCGACCCATCGCGACGGCAAGCTGTACGGACGCGGCGCGGCCGACATGAAGACCTCGCTGGCGGCGATGGTGGTCGCCGTCGAGGAATTCGTCGCAGCGCATCCGGACCACCGGGGCTCGATCGGCTTCCTGATCACCAGCGACGAAGAAGGCCCGGCCATCGACGGCACCGTGATCGTCTGCAATCAACTGAAGGCACGCGGCGAACAGCTCGACTACTGCATCGTCGGCGAACCGACCTCGGTGAAGCAGATCGGCGACATGATCAAGAACGGCCGCCGCGGCACCATGTCCGGCAAGCTGGTGATCAACGGCGTGCAGGGCCACATCGCCTATCCGCACATGGCGAAGAACCCGATCCACCTGGCCATGCCGGCACTGGCCGAACTGGCCGCGATCGAGTGGGACCAGGGCAACGAATACTATTCGCCGACCTCGTGGCAGATGTCGAACATCCATGCCGGCACCGGCGCGTCGAACGTGATTCCGGGCGAATGCGTGGTCGACTTCAACTTCCGTTTCGCCACCGCGAGCACGGTCGAGGGGCTGCAGCAGCGCGTGCATGCGGTACTGGACAAGCACGGCCTCGACTACGACCTCAAATGGACCGTCGGCGGCCTGCCCTTCCTGACCCCGCGCGGCGAACTCAGCAATGCGCTGTCGTCCGCGATCAAGACCGAGACTGGCACCGACACCGAGCTGTCGACGTCCGGCGGCACCTCGGATGGCCGCTTCATCGCGCAGATCTGCCCGCAGGTGGTCGAGTTCGGCCCGACCAATGCGAGCATCCACAAGATCGATGAACATGTCGCACTGGCGGAGATCGAGCCGCTGAAAAACATTTACCGGCGCACGCTGGAAAACCTGCTG
>CAZTIF010000104.1:2011-11199 GCA_964613635.1 uncultured Bifidobacterium sp.
GGCGGAGATCGAGCCGCTGAAAAACATTTACCGGCGCACGCTGGAAAACCTGCTGTTGTAATTCCTTCGGATGGATGGCCCCTCGCGCCGCCGCCGCGCCGCGCGAGGAACCGGCTCGAACCTCAGCCTCACGAAGCTTGCTTTCAACGATCTTGAAAGGGGCTATCGTGGCCATCCGAGAATCGAACGTCGTTCCGAACATCACACCACCACTCAGCACCGACAGCGTCACGCCCGAGCTGCTGACGACCGTTACGGCTCCCGAGCCCGTCATGCAGTCGCGCCCTGCCGGCTGGCATGCGGCGAGCCTCGGACACGACTGGAACAAGCGCGGCGATCAACAGCAGTACTTGCTGAAGACCGGGCTGCCCGCACTGCACGCAGCCATCGTCAACGACGATTGGAGCGACGCTGCCGAGCTGCTCTGTCCGGAAGCCCTCAGCCTGTGCTGGCTGCCGCCGGCCACCCAAAGGCCGCCCGAGCTCAAGACCACGACGCTGCACTCGTCGCGCTGGGCCGCTGCACTGCCCAGCTCCAATCCGGATACGCAAAACAAAGCCATCCTCGACATGGCCATCGACCGTGTGGGCAGCACCAGCGTTGGCGATGGCGACTGCCTGCTCGGCACCAACCTGCTCACCCTGTGCCTGCTGAAGCCGGCGCCAGTCGAATTCCTCGTGAAAGTCATCAAGCTGGCTGAAAAACACGCGCCGCAGGTGCTCGACAATCCGGATGCCAATGGCCGAACGCCGCTCTACATCGCCGTCGAGCGCGGCGATCTGGTGCACATCAGCCTGCTGCAGGCCGCCGGCGCGGATCCTGACGTGGCCTGCCATTTCCCGCATGCAGCCGACGCACGGGCGCCTTCCGCCTACCGGCTGGCGCTGGCCAAGGGCCCGACCGAGGTGTTCAGCCTGATGCTGGAGCAGGCAAGTTCGAGCTGGCCGGAAAACTTCACCTATCCGATCTCGAACGACCCGTTGGGCCTCGCCTACTGGGTGAGGCGGCAGGATGAAGCCGAGGTACTGGCGCTGGCAGAAAAATTCCCGAAACTGCGCCTTGCCCTGTCGAGTTACGAGGACAAGACCAGGTCGAGCCTGCTGTGCCGCACGATACGCGAGGGCAAGGGCAACGCGATCGACCCCGGAGTCGATCCTCTCGTCACGACGCCATCGCAAAAGAGTCCGCTCGAAGTCGCGGCGGAACATGGAACGGTCGCCACGTTCGCCAGCATCATTCAGAACATACAGGATCGATGGGTAGGCGAGGACGTCAGGGCCGCGCTGCTCCGCGCGCTGCGTACCTTCGTGCTTGCCCGCAGCGAGGCGGACATCGGCCAGCTGGCGCGAGCATGCCCCGATCTCGACTTCAGCCTGCGCGAGATCGCCTACGAGCAGCTCCTGCTGAAGCGGAAGGACATGAGTGCCGACAACTTCATGGCACTGGTGCGCCTGATCTGGCCAAAGCTGACCGAGACTGGAAAATCCCGGGTCCTCGCCAGTACGGCGGGCTACACCGACCAGCGCATGGATGCCGTCATGGGCATGCTGGATTGTTCGCTGGAAGATTCCCGCCTGCAGGAGATGATGATGATCGCGGCGGAAAGCGGCAACACGGTCGCATGGGAGTTTGCTGCGGATCGCAGCCTGGACTTCAACGGCAAACTGCGCCAGCTCGCCGAAGGCGATCAGTCCGCCATCCTCAACGGCATGGTCGAAAATGTCCTGAAGGCCGGCAGCCTGCGCGGGTTCGACCGGATGATGCAGGCAGGCCTCGATTTGCAGCAGCATATCGATTACAGGGGCGAACTGATCCTGCCGCTGCTGGCCGACCTCGACCCGACCGGTCTGGCGGCGCGGCTGAATGGCTTGCATTTCCGGATCGACGACAATCTCGCGAGCACGGCAAAGACCGACGCCGGCCAGCGGGCGCTGCGCGAACTGATCGCGGCCAGCTCAAGCGCCTCGGACAGCTGATCCCGCAGTCACGGCGGCGGACCGGTTCGCGCGGGCCGGTTCGCCGCAAGAATTGCGGGCTTCACCCTGCCAATCCGGTATCCTTGCGGCTTTGAACAGAACCACCCCGGCTGCGCCGGGGCTGCCGCAATGCCCGTACCCTTCCAGACCCTGCGCGATGTGCTGCGCCATGCCGTCACCCGCTTCAACGCCGAGAAACTGTTTTTCGGTCACGGCAGCGACAATGCGTTCGATGAAGCCGCCTATCTGCTGCTGCACACGCTGAACCTGCCGCTCGACCGGCTCGACCCGTTCCTCGACGCGCGCCTGACCGACGAAGAAATCGCCCGCCTGCTCGCGCTGGTCGAGCGCCGCGCGAAAGACCGCGTGCCGGTCGCGTATCTGACGAATGAAGCGCTGCTCGGCGACTACCGCTTCCATGTCGACGAGCGCGTGATCGTGCCGCGCTCGTTCATCGCCGAGCTGATTCCCGAGCAATTCCAGCCGTGGATCGCCGATCCGGATGAAGTGACCCGCGTGCTCGAACTCTGCACCGGCTCCGGCTGCCTCGCGATCATGCTGGCCGATGCCTTCCCGAATGCGCAGGTCGATGCGGTCGACCTGTCGGCCGATGCGCTGGAAGTGGCGAAGAGGAACGTTGCCGACTACGAACTGCAGGACAGGGTCACGCTGATCCGCTCCGACCTGTACGACAGCGTGCAGAAGAAGCAATACGACCTGATCGTCACCAACCCGCCGTATGTGAACAGCGCGTCGATGGCACGCCTGCCCGCCGAATACCGGAACGAGCCGCAGATGGCGCTGGCCGGCGGCGAAGACGGCATGGACCTCGTGCGACGCATCGTGGCCGGCGCGAAGGAAAAGCTGACGCCGAACGGCGTGCTGGTGGTCGAGATCGGCAATGAATTCGCCTATGCCGAAGCAGCGTTTGCGGATCTGGAGCTGACGTGGCTGTCGACCAGTGCGGGAGATGAGGCGGTGTTTCTTCTGACTGCTGATCAGCTGTAATCCGTAAACGACCATGGATCCCAGCTTCCGCTGGGATGACGCATTTCAGGCGCGCGTCCCTCGAACCGTCATCCCAGCGAAAGCTGGGATCCAACCACGCCGACCCCAGACCTCATGATCCGCCTCCAACAACTCAGCCTGATGCGCGGCACCAAGCCGCTGTTCGAGCTGGCCGACCTCACCATCAACCCCGGCGAAAAAGTCGGCCTGATCGGCGCGAACGGCGCCGGCAAATCGACCCTGTTCGCGATGCTGCGCGACGAGCTGCATCCGGACGCCGGCAGCATCGACTTCCCGAAGCAATGGCGCGTGGCGTATGTCGCGCAGGAGACGCCGGCGCTGGATCGCCCTGCCGTTGACTATGCGATCGACGGCGATGCGCAGCTGCGCGCACTGGAACAGGAGCTCGCCGCGCTCGAAGCGCAAGGCGCAAATGCCGACGGCCACCGTATCGGCGAACTGCACGCCAAACTTGCCGACGCCGACGCCTACACCGTGCGCTCGCGTGCCGAGCAGCTGCTGGCCGGTCTCGGCTTTTCCGAAGAGCAGATGACCCGCCCGGTCGCCAGCTTCTCCGGCGGCTGGCGCATGCGGCTGAACCTCGCGCAGGCGCTGATGTGCCCGTCCGAACTGCTGCTGCTCGACGAACCGACCAACCACCTCGACCTCGACGCCATCCTCTGGCTCGAAGACTGGCTCAAGCGCTACCCGGGCACGCTGGTCGTGATCTCGCACGACCGCGATTTCCTCGACGGCGTGACCAACGTGATCGTCCACATCGACGATCGCAAGCTCAAGCGCTACTCCGGCAACTACAGCGCGTTCGAACGCCAGCGCGCCGCACAGCTCGTACTCGCGCAGGCGATGGTCGAGCGGCAGCAGCGCAAGCGCGCTCACCTGCAGTCCTTCATCGACCGCTTCAAGGCCAAGGCCACCAAGGCCAAGCAGGCGCAGAGCCGCATCAAGGCGCTGGCGCGCATGGAAGAGCTCGCGCCGCTGCGGGCGGCCGCCGAATTTTCGTTCGAGTTCCGCGAGCCCGAGCGCGCACCGAATCCGCTGCTGGTGCTCGACAAGGTCGACGCCGGCTATCGCAACGACGACGGACAGGAAAAAGTCATCGTGCGCGGCATCGACTTCGCGCTGCAGGCCGGCCAGCGCATCGGCCTGCTTGGCGTGAACGGCGCCGGCAAGTCAACGCTGATCAAGACCATCGCCGGCGACATTGCGCCGCTGCATGGCGTCGCCCGCCTCGGCAAGGGACTCGTGATCGGCTACTTCGCCCAGCACCAGCTCGAGATGCTGCGACCCGATGATTCGCCGCTGATGCACCTGATGCGCATCGCGCCCGATGTGCGCGAGCAGGAGTTGCGCGACTTCCTCGGCAACTTCAACTTCCCCGGCGAGATGGTGAAGAGCGCGATTGCGCCGTTCTCCGGTGGCGAGAAGGCCCGGCTGGCGCTGGCGCTGATCGTCTGGCAGCGCCCCAACCTGCTGCTGCTCGATGAACCGACCAACCACCTCGACCTCGAGACGCGTGAAGCGCTGACCGAAGCGCTCGCGCAATTCGATGGCACGCTGATGCTGGTATCGCACGACCGCCATCTACTGCGTGCGACCACCGATGAATTCGTCATCGTTGCCGATGGCCGACTGAAGCCCTTCGACGGCGACCTCGACGATTATCGCGACTGGCTGTTCAAGGCCAAGGCGGACGCGGCGAATGCCGCTGCATCAAACGACACGACGAACGACGGACTACAAGCTCCGCTCATCGATCGCAAGGAGCAGAAACGACTCGAAGCACAGGAGAGGCAGCGTCTGTCCGCGCTGCGCAAGCCGCTCGAAAAGCACCTGCAAGTGATTGAGAAGCAGATGGCCGAACTACAGCAGAAGCAAACGTCCGTTGAACAGACACTTGCCGACAGTGCGATCTATGAGCCTGCACGAAAAGATGAATTGAAGACGCTGCTCGAACAGCAGGCCAAAGGCAAGCAGATGCTCGAGCAGATCGAGGGTGAATGGCTGCAGTTGCAAGACGAGCTGGAGCAGCTCCAAAGCGAGTAAACACAGGGGAACGTTGCCCGAGGTCGGGCTACTCAGTCTGGGATTTTTCAACCCGGGAGAGCCCGACCATGTATACCCATCAAACTGCGCCAGTTCATCAGCCCGCCTTCCCTGCAGTCGATCCAAATCGTCAACAAACCGCGTGGCGCATGCTGTGTGATGCCATCGACTACGGCAGCAAGGAAGAAATCGGACGCCTGATCGACCATGCGTTGCAATCCGGCGCGCAATTCTCGCAGGCGCAAAGCTATGACCAGCACGTGCTGGTACGGGCGGCACGCGCGAACCGGCCGTGGGCGGTCGCGGCACTGATGGCGCGCGGCGCAGAGCTGCCCGCCGTGCCTGCCGACGGCATCGACCTGCTGATGGAGGCCTGCATGCATGGCCACACCGCGATGGCAGAAGCGCTGATCTTCGATGGCAAGTTCAGCTTCCGGGAAAAAGACCATCACGGCAAATCGGCGCTGCATCATGCGGTGATCGCCGGCGCCGCTGACACCGTCAAGGTGCTGCTGACCGCCGGCGCCAACGGCGAAGACTTCGCGACGAAGATGACCGCTGCAGAGCTGGCATCGATCTTCGGAACCGAGCATGATCTCGAAGGAAAAAAAATCACGCCGCTGATGATCGCCTGCGCGCGCGGCGATGACGAGATCGCGCGCGCACTGATCGAAGACAACGTCGACCTGCATTCCGGCGGATGTTCGCCGCTGGTCGCAGCCGCACGGCAGGGGCATGTAACGACGGTCGCGCTGCTGCTCGACGAAGGCGCCGACATGGAGTCGAGCGTCGATGAGACGGGCCGGCTGGCGCTGGCATCCATACTGCATTTTCATGGCGGACTCGACTGCCTGCGGCTGATGGCGCCATTGCACAACTTCGACGAGGATGACGGCTCGATCGACTCCCCGCTGGGCATTGCGGTCGAATTCGGCGACGCCATTGACGTTGCGCTGCTGCTCGGCTGCGGCGCCAAGATCGAGGACAACTCCATCGCGCAGGAAACGGTCTGGGACGTCGCCGTACACATGGGCCAGGGCGACCGCGACATGCTCGACCTGATGGCGGCCACGGTCCATTGCCCGATACCTGTCGGCGATACCGACAAATTCTGCGACCTGCTCGAATGGCTGTTGGACGGCAGCCAAGATCCCGCGAAGCTTGCGTCCGGCGGATTGTTTCCCTCGCTGTTCAAGGATGCCTACGCCAACCTCACCGCATGGCGCATGGATGCAGCGCCCGGTCCGTCGCGCCGCGACGCGCTGCAAGTGGCATCGGAACTGGTGCGCACGCTGCCGGACCTGCCCGCACCGCCGCCGCTGACAAGCAGCCTCGATGTACCGCCGGACCAGCGCTGGAAGCGGCAGACGGCGCACAGCCGCCATGCGCAGCGGCAGGCGCTGTTCGCCGGCTCGACGGCGCTGGTCGCGGAATCCATGGCCAAGCTCCGGCATGCAGTGACGCTCGAATTCTTCATGGAGTGTCACCTCGCCTGCCCGCCGGATGGAGATCTGTCGAAGTACATGAAGGCGCGCCTGAGCGACGAATTCGGCCTGCCTGACGTCATCAACCGGCTGGTACGGGCGAGCTGGATAATAGCGGCACAGCGCGCGCAGCAATGGAACGTGGCGCCGGATTCGCAGGCGGACGCCAACCGCTTCCTCGCGATCGCTGCCGGCAACCTGATGCGCAAGGCGATCGAAAATTTCGACAGCGCCGGCCAGCCCTTGCTGCAGCAGTGCGCCACGACGATCGGCAATGCGCTGGCATCGCAGCAGGCGCCGCTGACACAGTTCTGCGCCGACCCGGTACGCTGGCTGCGCCGCTTCGAAAACAGGAACCACCTGCAGCCGGTCGATCTCAACGAGCTCGCCGATGCACTGCAGGTGGCGCTCGGCCTGCCAACGCCTGCCTGCATGGCGATTGCCGGTACCTGGCAGCATGCGCTGGAGACGGCGCGCACGTCGCGGCGGTGGCGCAACCCGGTTGAACTGCAGGCGCTGCTCGCGCGCGAAGTCGCCGCCCATATCGCCGTGGCCTTCGATCTCGATGAGGCCGTCGCCATCGTTCCGGCCAGCGACCGGCAGGCCTTGACGAATTGGGTAGCGCGCATCAGCGGCGCAGGCGCAGCTGCCGGCGCCGGTGGTGGCGCCGCTGCCGGTGGTGGCGCTGCCGCCGGTGCGGTGGCTGTTGCTGGTGCGGATGCCGGCGCGGCGGGTGGTGCAGCGGCGGCGGCGGCCGCACGCCCGGCCAAGCGGCCGGCCGACGGCGAAGCGGACGGCGCGCCGCCGCGCAAGGAGGCGCGCATCTGAGCGGCGCTTCTGTTGAGCGCATCGTCGCATGCCGCATAATCGCGGCATGACGACGACTACCCGCCCCTCTTCCCCCCTCGCTTCCTCGCACGATGCCGGCCTGCCGCTGGCCGGCATCACCATCCTCGACCTGACCCGACTGCTGCCCGGCCCGATGGCGACGCTGCACCTCGCCGACATGGGCGCGACCGTGATCAAGATCGAGGACAAGGGCGCCGGCGACTATGCGCGCACGATGAGCCACGTGAAGCACGAGCTGTCGCAGCTGTTCATCGCCGTCAACCGCGGCAAGCAGTTCCTGCGGCTCGACCTGAAAAATCCGCAGGACCGGCAAGCCTTCCTTGCGCTGGTCGACAGCGCCGACGTCGTCGTCGAGAGCTTCCGCCCCGGCGTGATGGACCGCCTCGGGCTGGGCTGGGAGACGCTGAAAGCACGCAACCCGAAGCTGGTGATGTGCGCGATCACGGGTTACGGCCAGACCGGCCCGATGGCACTCGCCGCCGGCCATGACATCAATTACGTCGGCTATGCCGGCATGCTCGCGCAGAACACCGACGACAGCGGCCGGCCTGCGCTGCCCAACCTGCAGGTCGGCGACCTGCTCGGCGGCGCGCAGTCCGCCGTGCAAGGCATCCTCGCCGCGCTGCTGGCGGTGAAAATGGGCGGCGCCGGACGCTACGTCGATGTGGCGATGACCGATGCGGTGTTTGCGCACAACCTGATGCCGCTGCTGGCGCTGAACCATTACGGGCACAGCGCCCCGCCGGCGCGCGACTTCCTCACCGGCGGCGTGCCCTGCTATGGCGTCTATCGCTGCAGCGACGGCCGCTACATGGCGGTCGGCGCGCTCGAGCTGAAATTCTGGGAAACCTGCTGCGACGTGCTCGGCCGCCCCGACCTGAAAACCCGCCACTGGTCGCTCGGCCAGGCCATCGGCGACGACGACGCGATGGCCGTTCGCGCCGAACTCGACGCCCTCTTCGCCACCCGTACCCGCGACGATTGGGCCGCGCTGTTCGAGCCGGCGGATTGCTGCGTCAGCCCGGTGCTGAGCACCGATGAAGCCGCTTCCCACCCGCAACTGCTGGCCAGGCAGATGGTTCGCCACGCCCGCCATCCGACCGAAGGCGATTACCTGGAAACCGGCCCGGCCGTCCGTTTCGGATTCTGAACGGCAACCCGCCGAGCGGAATTAAATTCCTATAAGAAATAGAATTCGATCTCATATAGGCTGAAAACAGCCTATTTTTTCTTTGGCAAATCGGCCATATCCCGCATATTTCCTCAGATATTTCGATCAGGCACATAAACAACTTGCTTCGCCGTGCATGATAAACTTGCAGCCGCGCGAAGTAGCCCTTTGGAAAATAAAGTTTCGAAGGTGCTGATGTTCGCTCGTGGTGCCCGCTAGCCCGGGCCGCCGGCCATTCTTCAGCCGGCGTCCGGGGCTAGCGTCCTGCACCGCTCTTACGACAGCAATTTCCCTGGAGTTTTTGATGAACGCCCCCATGAATCGACGGCAGTTCTTCAGGATCACCGCGGCGGGTCTGGGCAGTTCGACCCTTGCCGTGATGGGCCTGGCGCCCTCGGTCGCGCATGCCGAGATGCGAGCCTACAAGCTCGACCGCGCGACGGAGGTTCGTAATACCTGTGCCTATTGCTCGGTCGGCTGCGGCATCCTGATGTACGCCACCGGCGACAAGGCCAAGAACGTGAAGGCCGAGGTCTTCCATATCGAAGGCGATCCGGATCATCCGGTCAACCGCGGCACGCTGTGCCCGAAAGGCGCCGGCATCCTCGACATGCTGCGCAGCCCGTCGCGCCTGAA
>CAZTIF010000105.1:0-11066 GCA_964613635.1 uncultured Bifidobacterium sp.
TGGATCGCCCGCATCATGATCAGCTGGGGCCTGATCGGCGCGATGATGGCCTTCGTGAAGACGCCGACGCAGTTCTACATCCTGCGCTTCCTGCTCGGCGTGGCCGAGGCCGGCTTCATCCCCGGCGTGCTGCTCTACCTGACCTACTGGTTCCCGGCCGCGTGGCGCGGTCGCATCATCGCGCTGTTCCTCGCCGCGATCCCGATCTCGAACATCATCGGCGGCCCGCTGTCGGGCTGGATCCTGTCGTCGATGGGCGACGTCAGCGGCCTGCGCGGCTGGCAGTGGCTGTTCATCATCGAGACCATTCCGTCGATCGTGCTCGGCTTCCTGATCCTCGCCTTCCTCGACAACCGCGTCGACGATGCGCGCTGGCTGGAAGAGCATGAGAAGGAAGTGATCCGCAAGGACATCGCCTTCGAGGCGCAGCAGTCGGCCGAACATACCAGCGTGATGGACGCCATGAAGAGCGGCCGCGTCTGGTGGCTGGGCGTCGCGTACTTCTGCATCGCCAGCTCGATCTACGTCACCAGCTTCTGGATGCCGACCCTGATCAAGCAGCTGGGCATCAACGACCCGCTGCAAATCGGCTGGCTGACCACGATCCCGTATGTCGCCGCGATCATCTCGATGGTGCTCTGCAACGTCAGCGCCGACCATCGCCATGAGCGCCGTTGGCACACTGCGATCCCGTGCTTCGTGACTGCGATCGGCCTGGCTATCTCCGCCACCCCGGGCCTGGCGATCGTGCCGGCCATGTTCGGCCTGGTGCTGTGCGCCGCCGGCGCGTCGACCTCGCAGGCGTCGTTCTGGAGCCTGCCGTCGTCCTTCCTGACCGGCGCCGCAGCGGCGGCCGGCATCGCGCTGGTGAACTCGCTGGGCAATATCGCCGGCATGGCCAGCACCTCGCTGGTCGGCTGGCTGACCGACCTGACCGGCACGCCGAACAGCAGCCTCTACCTGTTCTCCGGCCTGGCCGTGATCGGCGGCCTGATGGTGCTGCGCCTGCCGGCCCGCATCGTCAACAAGTAACAACGCAACAACGGCAATGAAACGCCGGCGGCCTCGCCGCCGGCAAAGGTAATCAGAAAGAGAACACCATGATGGACGCCAGTCACTACGGCACCCTTTACCAGTCGCTGCAGAAAGCCGTGCAGCGCTTCCCCGACAACGCCGCCTATTCGGTACCGCCGATGGCGGGCCGCGCCTACCATCCTGACGGCTGGGAGATCAGCTATCGCGAGACCGCCGCACAGGTCGACGCCATGAAGGCGATCTATGCGCAGGCGGGTTACGGTATCGGCCATCGCGTGGCGATCCTGTTCGACCAGCGTCCCGAATTCGTCTTTCACTATTACGCGCTGAATGCGCTCGGCGTGTCGGTCGTGCCGATCAACCCGGACTACCGTGTGGAGGAGATCCACTACGTGGTCGAGCACTCGGAGTCCAGCCTGATCGTCGGCGTCGACAAGCGTGCCGCGGACCTCGATGAAGTCGTGAAGACGCTCGGCGGTGCCTGCAGCCGCGCGTCCTTCGACCAGTTCCCGGCGACGGTGCCGGCGCCGCGCACGCCCGCGCAGGGCGGCACGCCGGACCATGCGACCGAGGCCGCGCTGCTGTACACCTCCGGCACCACCGGCAAGCCGAAGGGCTGCATCCTGACCAACGAATACTTCCATTCGTTCGGCGCCTGCTACCTGCAACTCGGCGGCGCGCTGACGATGCACGAAGGCGTCGAGCGCATGTACAACCCGCTGCCGCTGCATCATGCGAACTGCCTGTCGATCTCGATGCCGGCGATGCTGATGTCGGGCGGCTGCCTGATCTTCCCGGACCGCTTCCATGCCAGCACCTGGTGGAAGGACCTCGTCGCCAGCCGCGCGACCGTCGTGCAGTTCCAGGGCGTGATCCCGAACATCCTGCTGAAGATTCCGGAGTGCCCGGAAGAGACGCAGCACACCGTGCGTTTTGCGCTGTGCGCCGGCGTCGAGCCCAGCCTGCACGAGCTGTTCGAGAAGCGCTTCAAGCTGCCCGTGGTCGAGATGTGGTCGATGACGGAAGTCGGCCGCCTGATCTCCGACAACCACGAGCCGCGCCAGATCCACACGCGATCGTTCGGTCGCAACAATCCGTGGACCGAGGCGATGATCGTTGACGAGAACGGCAACGAGCTGCCGGCCGACACCCCGGGTGAACTGGTGATCCGCCACAGCGCCGAAGCGCCGCGCAAGGGCTTCTTCTCCGGCTACCTGAAGAACGAGGCGGCCACCGAGGAAGCGTGGAAGGGCGGCTGGTTCCATACCGGCGACGCCGCCGTGCGCGATGCGTCCGGCATGTTCTTCTTCATGGACCGCAAGAAGAACATCATCCGCCGCGCCGGCGAGAACATCGCCGCTGCCGAGATCGAAGCCTGCCTGAACGCACATCCGAAAGCCAGGCAGGTGGCCGTGCTGGCCGCGCCTGACGAAGTGCGCGAAGAAGAAGTGATGGCCTGCGTGGTGGTACGCGAAGGCACCGACATCTCGACCGATGCCGCGAAGGCTGCGCTGGCGCAGGACCTGTTCGACTGGGCCTACGAGCGCATGGCGTATTTCAAGGCGCCGGCCTGGGTGTTGTTCATCGACAGCCTGCCGATGGGCACGTCGGCCAAGGTGCAGAAGATCCACATCTTCCCGGCCGGCGTCGACCCGCGCACGCAGCCGGGCGTGATCGACCTGCGCGCGCAGAAGAAGCAGAAGAAGGTCGCGCACTGACGCGCGCCCGGACCAAGGACAAGGAGAAATCATGTTGATACCACCGGCACTCCATGCCGACATGGCCGCGGGCGTCATTGCGCGCTTCCTGAAGGCGCGCGGCGTCGACCGCGTGTTTGCACTGTGCGGCGGCCACATCATGCCGATCTGGATGCAGTGCGACGCTGTCGGCATCCGCATCATCGACGTGCGTGACGAGCGCGCCGCCGTCTACATGGCGCACGCGCACAGCGAACTGACCGGCGGCCTCGGCGTCGCGCTGGTCACCGCCGGCCCCGGCATGACCAACGCGATGACCGGCATTGCGAATGCGCACACCTCGCGCGCCTCGGTGCTGGTGCTGTCCGGCGGCCCGCCGCGCGCACAGGAAAACCGCGGCGCGCTGCAGGACATGCCGCACATCGACATGGTCAAGCCGATCACCCGCTATGCGCGCACCGTGCGCGAGCCTTCGCTGGTGTTGCAGGAGCTGGACGAAGCGGTCGCACGCGCGCTCGGCGACGGCGGCGACCCGGGCCCGGTCTACATCGACTTCCCGGTCGACACCCAGCGCGGCACCGTGCCGAAGGTCCTCCAGATGGATGAGCATTTCCGCGCCAAGCCGCGCACGGTCACGCATGCGGACGATGCGGCCGTCGAAGCCGCAGTCGAGCTGCTGTGGAACGCACGCCGTCCGCTGGTGATCAGCGGCCGTGGCGCACGCGCGGCCGGCACCGAGCTGGACCGGCTGCTGCGCGCCACCGGCGCGGTCTACCTCGATACCGGCGAGACCCGTGGCCTGATCTCCGACGACCATCCGTCCGTGATCGGCGCGATGCGCGGCGCCGTGATGGGGCAGGCTGACCTCGTCATCACGATCGGCCGCAAGCTGGATTTCCAACTGGCCTATGGCTCGCCGGCCGTATTCACGAATGCGCGCTTCCTGCGCATCTCCGACACCCCGACCGAAATCCGCGACAACCGCCGTGGCGACGCCGAACTGCTGGCGACGCCGTCGGTGGCGATCGAAGCGATGCTGGCGAAGGCCGGCTCGCGCCAGCCCGCCGTGGATCGCGACTGGGCGCAGGGCCTGCGCCGGCAGCATGAAGAGCGCGCGGCCAAGCTGAAGCTGTCGATGGCTGCTGCGCCGTCGGACAGCGAAGGCCGCATCCATCCGAACCGTGTGCTGCACGAACTGCAGCAGCGGCTGAAGGATGATGCGATCGTGGTCGCCGACGGCGGCGACTTCCTCAGCTTTGCGCGCGTTGGCCTGTCCGGCGGCCGCTATCTCGATCCGGGCTCGCTCGGCTGCATCGGCATCGGCACCGCGTTCGGCAACGCCGCCAGCCTTGCTTACCCGCACCGTCAGGTGGTGGTTGCGACCGGTGACGGCGCGTTCGGCTTCAATGCGATGGAAATCGACACCGCAGTGCGCCACGGCGCGAAGCCGCTGATCGTGGTCGCCAACAATGGCGCGTGGCAGATCGAGGTGCATGACCAGCAGGATACGCACGGCAAGGTGGTCGGCACGAAGCTGCAGGTATCCGACTATGCGGCGATGGCGCGTGCCTTCGGCATGCATGGCGTGGTGGTCGAGCGTGCCGAGGATCTGGGCGCGGCGATCGACGAGGCGATGAAAAATCTGCCGGCATTGCTCGACGTGAGGGTCACTCCGGAGGCAAAATCCTCGGACGGCAAATCCGGCCTCGCCTGGGTGCCGGACCTGCAACCGCTGGGCGCCTGGGAAGAAGCCGAGCGCGCATGGCGTGAGAACAACAATTAAGAAAGGCAAGACGACATGGATTTCGCCCTGACCCCCGAACTCGTGGCGCTGCGCGAGCGCGTCCGCAGCTTCATCGCCGAGCAGGTGATCCCGCTCGAAAACGACCCGCGGCAGGACAGCCACGGCCCGCACAGGGAACTGCGCGACGAACTGATTTCCCGCGCGCGCGCCGCCGGCCTGCTGACCCCGCACGCATCGCGCGAGATGGGCGGCATGGGCCTGACCCACATCGAAAAGGCGGTGGTGTTCGAGGAAGCCGGCTATTCGTGGCTCGGCCCGACCGCGCTGAACATTCACGCGCCGGACGAAGGCAACATTCACCTGATGGAAGAGGTGGCCACGCATGAACAGAAGGAACGCTGGCTGCGCCCGCAGGTTGAAGGCAAGACCCGCTCCTGCTTCTGCATGACCGAACCCGCACCGGGCGCCGGCGCCGACCCGAGCATGCTGAAGACCAAGGCGGTGCTCGACGGCGACCATTACGTGATCAATGGCCTGAAGTGGCTGATCACGGGCGCCGAAGGCTCCAGCTACGCGATCATCATGGCGAGCATGGAGGACGGCACCGCGACGATGTTCCTGTCCGACATGGACCGCGAAGGCATCGAGATCGTGCGCAACCTTGACGCGATGGATCGCTGCTTCTCCGGCGGCCACGGCGTGGTGCGCTTCACCAATGTGCGCATCCCGGCCACCGACGTGCTCGGCGAGATCGGCAAGGGCTTCCGCTATGCGCAGGTGCGCCTCGCGCCGGCACGCCTGACGCACTGCATGCGCTGGCTTGGCCAGGCGCGCCGCGCGCACGAAATCGCGCTGGACTACGTGCGCCGTCGCGAAGCCTTCGGCAAGCCGCTGGTCGAGCACGAAGGCGTCGGCTTCCAGATCGCCGACAACGACATGGACCTGATGACGGCACGGCTGCACATCTGGCACACCGCCTGGCTGCTGGACCAGGGCGAGCGCGGCGCGTTCGAATCGAGCCGCGCGAAGGTGGTCTGCTCGGAAGCCGAATGGCGCGTGGTCGACCGCTCGGTGCAGATCATGGGCGGCTTGGGCGTGACCAACGAGACCGCCGTGATGCGCATCTTCACCGACATGCGCGCCTTCCGTGTGTATGACGGCCCGAGCGAGGTGCATCGCTGGAGCATGGCGAAGAAAATCGCCGCGGGAAAGGCATAAGCAAGATGACGAGCAAGATCGAGACCCTGCTGCGGGTCGACGGCAAGCGCGCGCTGGTGACGGGCGCGTCGTCCGGCTTCGGCGCGCACTTTGCGAAGCTGCTGTCCGCCGCCGGCGCGGAAGTGATACTCGCCGCGCGCCGCACCGACAAGCTGCAGGCACTGCGCGAGGACATCGAGCGCGCCGGCGGCAAGGCCGGTGTGGTCGCGCTGGACGTGTCGAGCAAGGACAGCGTGGCCGCCTGCTTCGAGCAGGTCGGCGCCTGCGACATCGTGATCAACAACGCCGGCATTACTGTCACGCGCTCGCTGCTGGACCAGACCGAAGAGGACTGGGACAGCGTGATCGATACCAACCTGAAGGGCTGCTTCCTGGTGGCGACCGAAGCGGCGCGCCGCCTGCGCGACGCGAAGCGCGCGGGCAGTATCGTCAACATTGCGTCCATCCTCGGCGAGCGCGTCGCGTCGGCGGTGGCGCCGTATGCGATCTCGAAGGCCGGCGTGGTGCAGGCTACCAAGGTGATGGCGCTGGAACTGGCGCGTTACCAGATCCGCGTGAATGCGCTGCTGCCGGGCTATGTGGTGACGGATCTGAACAAGGACTTCCTCGACAGCGAACCCGGCCAGAAGCTGCGCCAGCGCGTGCCGACCCGCACCTTCGGCGAGATCAGCGACCTTGACGCGCCGCTGCTGCTGCTGGCCTCCGACGCCGGCAAGGGCATGACCGGCGCCTGCCTCGCGGTCGACCGCGGCCACCTGGTGAGTTCGCTATGAGCGCCGTGAACGCAGAGATGCAGGCGCGGCTGGCCGGCTGGCTGCGCGAGCATGGCCACATCGGCGCGGCCGAGCTGGAGATCAAGCCGCTGACCGGCGGCCAGTCGAACCCGACCTGGCTGCTGCACGCCGGCGACCGCCAGCTGGTGCTGCGCAAGAAGCCGCCCGGCGTGCTGCTGAAGTCGGCGCATGCGATCGACCGCGAATACAAGGTCATCAGCGCGCTGGCCGGCAGCGAGGTGCCGGTGCCGCAGGCGCTGGCCTGGAGCGATGACGAGTCCGTTGTCGGCACGCCGTTCTACCTGATGTCCTTCCTCGATGGCCGGGTGTTCGTCGACCAGGCGCTGCCCACGCTGTCGGCCGCCGAGCGCGACGCGCTGTACCGCGAGATGAATCGCGTGATCTCGGCGCTGCATGAGGTCGATGTGGATGCGGTCGGCTTGTCGGACTACGGCAAGAAAGACAACTACCTGCCGCGCCAGATCACGCGCTGGACGAAGCAGCTGAACGAGTCGACGATTGCGCCGTCGGACGGCATGCGCCGCCTGATCGACTGGCTGCCGGGCGCGATGCCGCAGCAGCAGCGCGGCGCGCTGATCCACGGTGACTTCCGGCTCGACAACCTCGTGTTCCACAAGACCGAGCTGCGCATCATCGGCGTGCTGGACTGGGAATTGTCGACGCTGGGCGACCCGCTGTCGGACTTCGCGTATCACTGCATGAGCTGGCACATACCACACAGCCTGTGGCGCGGCATCGGCGGCCTCGATCTCGCATCGCTCGGCATACCGGACGAGGCGACTTACCGCGCGCTGTATGCGCAGAAGCACGGCGCGATTGCGGACGATGCGTGGCGCTTCTACCTCGCGTTCAACCTGTTCCGCATGGCGGCCATCCTGCACGGGATCGCCGAACGCGCGCAGCAGGGCAATGCGAACTCGGCCGATGCGGTCGAGACCGGCAGGAAGGCCGTGCCGCTGGCCGACCTCGGCTGCAAGATCGCCGGCATCTGATGCGGGTGCGGACCGGCGGGACGCATGCCCGCCCGGTCCGCCCACGGTGCGCAGCGCTACAAAACTTGTAAGCACGCGCGATTTCGGCAACACTCTGCGGCCAGTCCATTTGATGCGGCCCGCAGCGCCGCCATGCCTTCCCGATGATTCCAGCACGTTTTCTTCCCGGCCTGAAGGCCTGTTGCCTCGGGCTGTTGCTCGCCTTGCTGTTGCCTGCGGTCGCGCAGGCGGCTGCGCTGAATCATTCGCGCGAGGCGGTCAGGTCGGTCTCGCGGGCCTATGGCTTTGTCGTCGGCCAGTCGATTGTGCTCGACCTGATCGAGGACGCGCATCCGCAGCTGGAGCCCGAGTCGCTGGCGGCGCGCGCGGCATTCGATGCGGCGTTTCCGGAGGCGGAAGAAAAGCTCGAAGCCGAGCTCGCCGCTGTCTTCGGCGAAAAGAGCTTCGCCGCGATGAGGGAAGAGACGCTCGACCTGATGACCCGGGTGCTGCAGAAGCAGCAGTTGTCCGCGGAGCAGGCGCGTGACTACATCGCCGGCGTGAAGCGGCGCGCGCAGGGCGAAGGCATGGAGCAGGATGTCTTCGATTACCTGCTGGCCGTCACCTATGCCGACCGGCCTTCGGCAGAGTTCTCCGACGGTTTCCGGCAACGCTATCGCAGCGACGGCTCAGGCAAGGCGCAGGGGCTGCGGCTGCGATTGCAGCTGCCGCGTTCCTGGGCCGGCGCGGACGGAGAGCTTCCCCATATCGTGCGCAAATGGACCAGCGAAGGCGGCAACGGCCCGGCGACGATCCTGCTGGATGTGCGCGACGCGCAGGGTGTCTCGCCGACACGCGTCGAGATCGAGCGTTTCCTTGCCGCCGGCGGCGCGCGCGAGCTTGCCGTCGAGGGCGGCGAGGTAACGGATGCGTCGTTGTTCACGCTCGAGACCCAGCCCGGGTTCTCGGCAGTCGTGCGCAGCCCGCTCGAGCGGGCCGGCGCGCGCATGGTCTCGTGGGTGCAGGTCTACCGCATCTATTTCCGCGGCAAGGCGGTGAGCCTGATGTGCATGAACCTTGGCGCAGAGAGCGGGGCAGCGCTGGTCGAACAGCGCTTCCGCCGCCTGCAGCCCTTGTGCCGGCAGGTCGCCGACAGCCTGGTGCTTGAGCAATTGTACGAGTGAGTGACGGCCGAAGCCGTCACGCCGACGGCAGTACCAGCCCGCTGCACTCGCCGAAGCCGATGCGCGCCGCACCCGGTGCTTCGCACCATCCGCGCAGGATCACCGCATCGCCGTCTTCGAGGAAGGTACGCTGCTCGCCGTTCGGCAGCGCGATGGCCTTCTTGCCGCCTTCGGTCAGCTCGATCAGTGCGCCTGCCTGATCCGGCGTCGGGCCGGACAGCGTGCCGCTGCCGAACAGGTCGCCCGGCTGCAGGTTGCAGCCATTGACCGTGTGATGCGTGACCATCTGCGCGATGGTCCAGTACGCATGGCGGTAGCTGGTGGCGCACAGCGTATGGCCGCGCTCGCCGGCCGCGCGCATTTTCTCCGTCTGCAGCGTAACGTCGAGGCGGATGTCGAACGCGCCCTGTGCGCGGTTGGCTTCGCTGTCGAGGTAGGGCAGCGGCTGCGGGTCGCCGTCGGGGCGGGTGAACGGCAGGCGATAGGGCGCGAGCGCCTCGAGCGTGACTATCCACGGCGAGATCGTGCTCGCGAAATTCTTCGCAAGGAAGGGGCCGAGCGGCTGGTATTCCCAACCCTGGATGTCGCGCGCGGACCAGTCGTTCAGCAGGCACAGGCCGAACACCTGCTGCTCGGCCTCGGTGATCGGTACCTGCGTGCCGAGTGCATTGCCGGCGCCGATGAAGATGCCGAGTTCGAGTTCGATGTCGAGCCGCTTGCACGGACCGATCACGGGCTGCTGCGCGCCCGGCGGCATCAGCTGGCCTTGCGGGCGGCGGAAGGCCTGGCCCGAGATGCCGATGCTGGACGCACGGCCGTGGTAGCCGATCGGTATCCACTTGTAGTTCGGCAGCAGCGGATTGTCCGGCCGGAACAGTTTGCCGATGTTGGTTGCGTGATGGATGGACGTGTAGAAGTCGGTGTAGTCGCCGATCTGCGCGGGCAGTGCGTATTCGACGTCGGCCATCGGCACGAGGCAGGACGACAGCGCTGCTTGCTGCGCCGAGCCTTCACGCAATGCGCGCGACAGCGCGAGGCGCAGCGCGCTCCATGCGGACGGTCCGAGCGCCATGAAGGCGTTCAGCGTGGTGGCGGATGCGGCTTGTGCGGCCGTTTGCGCATCGCCTGCGAACACGCCTTGCGCGCTGGCGGCCGCGAGGTCGATCACCTGGTCGCCGATGGCGACGCCGCCACGGAAGGCTTCGTTCGATGCCCTGCGTTTGAAGATGGCGAACGGCAGGTTCTGGATGGGGAAGTCGGTGCCGGATTCGTTGGCGGCGGCGACCCAGCTGCGCAGGGTGGGGGAGTGGGTTTCGTTCAGGGTGGTCATGGTTTTATCTAGGTCTGTGACAAAAGACGCTGGATCCCGGCCTGCGCCGGGATGACGTTTTAAATTTGGCCGGTCTCAATGTCGTCATTCCGGCGCAAGCCGGAATCCAGCGTCGATGAAATGATTGCGTTTGCCATCGCGATGCGACCATGGATCCCGGCCTGCGCCGGGATGACGTTTTAAACGCCGATGGCCACAAAATCGTCATCCCGGCGCAAGCTGGAATTCATCGTCGATGAAATGATTGCGTTTGCCATCGCGATGCGACCATGGATCCCGGCCTGCGCCGGGATGACGTTTTAAATTTGGCCGGTCTCGATGACGTCATTCCGGCGCAAGCCGGGATGACGTTTTAAACGCCGATGGCCACAAAATCGTCATCCCAGCGCACGCTGGGATCCATGCCTGACCAACGACGAGCCTGCCTCGTGGGTGAGCTCATCGAATCAGCTCGCCATACTCCCGTCATGCATCCACGCCGCATGCGCCGGCGCCTTCTTCGTCTTGCTCCATTCCTCCAGCATGTCCCATTTCACTTCATCCAGCTTCCGGTACATCTCCGGCGTGCCGCAATCATAGGCCAGCTCGAGCCGGTGCCCGTTCGGGTCGAAGAAATAGATGCTCTTGAAGATCGTGTGGTCGGTCGGCCCGATCACCTCGATGCCGGCGGCCTGCAGCTTTTCCTTCGTCGCCAGCAGCGTCTCCTTCGAGTCGACCTTCAATGCAAGATGCTGCACCCAGGCCGGCGTGTTGCGGTCGCGGTCCATCGGCGGCTGGCTCGGCAGCTCGAAGAACGCGAGGATGTTGCCATTGCCCGCATCGAGGAAGATGTGCATGTACGGGTCCGGCGCCTTGGTCGACGGCACCTCGTTCTCGGCGATCGCCAGCACGAACTTCATGCCAAGGTGCTTCGTGTACCACTCGACAGTCTCTTTCGCGTCCTTGCAGCGATACGCGACATGGTGGATGTGCTGGATCAGCATGGGGCCTCCGGGTCTCAGGATTGGACGGTGCCGGCGCGCGCGAGCGCCATCGCCTCGCGCAGCACGGCGATGTCGCCGATATGGTTGGACAGGATCAGGATCAGCTTCGC
>CAZTIF010000106.1:0-11004 GCA_964613635.1 uncultured Bifidobacterium sp.
GCAGGAGCTTTAATGAAGAAGCTGAAATTGGTCATGGTCGGCAATGGCATGGCCGGAGTGCGTACACTCGAAGAGATCCTCAAGATCGCGCCCGATATCTATGACATCACCGTCTTCGGCGCGGAGCCTCATCCGAATTACAACCGCATCCTGTTGTCGCCGGTGCTGTCCGGCGAGCAGACCGTTCAGGAAATCATCCTGAATGACTACGACTGGTATGCGGACAACAAGATCACCCTGCATGTCGGCAAGAAGATCACGCAGATCGATCGCGCCAGGCGCATCGTGATCGCCGAGGACGGCACGACGGCGGAGTACGACCGCCTGCTGCTGGCCACCGGTTCGAATCCCTTCATGCTGCCGGTGCCGGGCAAGGACCTGAAGGGCGTGATCGGCTACCGCGACATCGCCGATACCAACGCGATGATCGACGCCTCGCAGACGAAGAAGCACGCGATCGTGGTCGGCGGCGGCCTGCTCGGCCTCGAAGCGGCCAATGGCCTGAAGCTGCGCGGCATGGACGTCACCGTCGTTCACCTGCCGGCCTGGCTGATGGAGCGCCAGCTCGACCCGACCGCGGCGAAGATGCTGCAGAAGTCGCTTGAAGACCGCGGCCTGTCCTTCCTGCTCGAGAAAAACACGAAGGAACTGGTCGGCGACGAAAGCGGCCATGTGAAGGCCATTCGCTTTACGGACGGCAGCGAGCAGCCGGCCGACCTGGTGGTGATGGCCGTCGGCATTCGTCCGAATACCACGCTGGCCGAATCCGCCGGCCTGCACTGCAACCGCGGCATCGTCGTCAATGACACGATGCAGACCTTCGATCCGCGCATTTACGCCGTCGGCGAATGCGTGAACCATCGTGGCATCGCGTACGGCCTGGTCGCGCCGCTGTTCGAGATGGCGAAGGTGGCGGCGAACCATCTCGCGAATTTCGGCATCGGCCGCTACCAGGGCTCGGTCACGTCGACCAAGCTGAAGGTCACCGGCATCGACCTGTTCTCGGCCGGCGATTTCATGGGCGGCGAGGGCACCGAAGAGATCATGCTGTCGGACCCGATTGGCGGCGTCTACAAGAAGCTGGTGATCAGGGATGACAAGCTGGTCGGCGCCTGCCTGTATGGCGACACCGTCGACGGCAGCTGGTATTTCCGCATGGTCCGCGAAGGCAAGAACATCGCCGAGATCCGCGATTCGCTGATGTTCGGCGAGGCCAATCTCGGTCGCCCCGGCGACGTCGGCCACGAAGGTTTCAGCCAGGCGGCCAACATGCCGGACACGGCCGAAGTCTGCGGCTGCAACGGCGTCTGCAAGGGCGCCATCGTCAAGGCGATCAAGGAGAAGGGCCTGTTCACGCTGGACGACGTGAAGAAGCATACGAAGGCTTCCGCGTCCTGCGGCTCGTGCACCGGTCTGGTCGAACAGATCCTGGTGGCCACGGCTGGCGGCGACTACTCGGCCACGCCGAAGACCAAGCCGATGTGCGGCTGCACCGACCACACGCATCAGCAAGTGCGCGAGACGATACGCGAGCAGAAGCTGTTGACGATTCCGGACGTGATGAAATTCTTCGAATGGCGCACGCCGAATGGTTGCTCCAGCTGCCGTCCTGCGCTGAACTACTACCTGATCTCGACCTGGCCGCACGAGGCGAAGGATGATCCGCAGTCGCGCTTCATCAACGAGCGCTCGCATGCAAACATCCAGAAGGACGGCACCTACTCGGTGATCCCGCGCATGTGGGGCGGCGAGACCAATGCGTCCGAGTTGCGCCGCATCGCCGACGTGGTCGACAAGTACAACATCCCGACCGTGAAGGTCACCGGCGGCCAGCGCATCGACCTGCTCGGCGTGAAGAAGGCCGATCTGCCCGGCGTCTGGCAAGACCTCGGCATGCCTTCGGGCCTGGGCTATGCGAAGGGTCTGCGCACGGTGAAGACCTGCGTCGGCTCCGAATGGTGCCGTTTCGGCACGCAGAACTCGACGCTGATGGGTCAGCAGCTCGAGCGCGCGCTGGCACGCATGTATGCGCCGCACAAGGTGAAGCTCGCGGTATCGGGCTGCCCGCGCAACTGCGCCGAGGCCGGCATCAAGGACGTCGGCGTGATCGGCGTCGATTCGGGCTGGGAGATCTATGTGGCCGGCAACGGCGGCATCAAGACCGAGGTCGCGCAGTTCCTGTGCAAGCTGAAGACGCACGAGGAAGTGATGGAATATTCGGGCGCATTCCTGCAGCTGTATCGCGAGGAAGGCTGGTATCTGGAGCGCACGGTGCACTATGTGTCGCGCGTGGGGCTCGACTATGTGAAGAAGGCGATCCTGGAAGATCACGAGCGGCGCAAGGCCTTGTACGAGCGACTGCTGTTCTCGCTCGACGGCGAACCGGATCCATGGCACCAGCAACTGGAAGCGCATGTGGATGCGCGGCAGTTTGTGCCGTTGACGGTGTAAGCACGCGTCTGTCAGGGGCACGTGGGTCCCAGCGCTCGCTGGGACGACGGGAAATGAGAACCGACTGACCTTTGATACGTCGTCCCAGCGAACGCTGGGACCCATTGCCCGAACAACCTCGAACCAGATTTCACAGGAACCCTCATGACCCAACAATGGAAACCCATCTGCGCCATCGCCGACATCCCGGTGCTCGGCGCGCGCGTGGTCAACCGCGCCGGTGCGACCGATGTCGCGATCTTCCGCAACGGCGAAGACAAGGTCTTCGCGCTGCTCGACAAATGCCCGCACAAGGGCGGCCCGCTGTCGCAGGGCATCGTCTTCGGCGAGCGCGTCGCCTGCCCGCTGCACAACTGGAACATCGAGCTGCCGACCGGCTGCGCAGTCACGCCCGACGAAGGCTGTACGCAGCGCTTCAGCGTGAAAATCGAGGACGGCAAGGTCTTCCTCGACCTGACTGAACTGAACGCCGATTCGTCGAAGGCGGCATGAAGGAAGTCAAGACCACCTGCTGCTATTGCGGCACCGGCTGCGGCGTGATTGCGACCGCCGATGGCGACACCATCACCGCGGTGCGCGGCGATCCCGACCATCCGGCCAATTTCGGCCGCCTGTGCACCAAGGGCAGCACGCTGCACCTGACGATGCAGCCGGCGCTGCAGCAGCAGGCGCGTCTGCTCGCGCCGCAGTTGCGTACCTCGCGCTCCGAGCCGCGTGCCGAAGCGTCGTGGGACGAGACCGCCGATTTCGTCGCCGGCCAGATTGCCGAGACGATCCACCGGCACGGCCCGGACAGCGTCGGCATCTATGTGTCCGGCCAGCTGTTGACCGAGGACTACTACGTGTTCAACAAGCTCGCCAAGGGCCTGCTGCGCACGAACAACATCGACACCAATTCGCGGCTGTGCATGTCGAGCGCAGTCGCCGGCTACAAGCAGACGCTCGGCGCCGATGCGCCGCCGGCCTGCTATGAAGATTTCGACCACGCAGACCTGATCTTCATCGCCGGCTCGAACACCGCGTATGCGCATCCCATCCTGTACCGCCGCATCGAAGATGCACGGCGGAAGAACCCGGACCTGAAGCTGATCGTCGCCGACCCGCGCCGCACCGACACCGCGCGCGACGCCGACCTGTTCCTGCCGATACAGCCCGGCACCGATGTCGCGCTGTTCAACGGCATGCTGCACTTGTGCCTGTGGGAAGACCGGGTCGATCTCGATTTCATCGCGAACCACACCGAGGGCTTTGCCGAGCTGAAGGCGACTGTGCGTGATTACACGCCGGCCTTCGTCGCGCAGACCTGCGGCATCCGCGAGGAAGACCTCGTCACCGCGGCGCGCTGGTTCGGCAATGCGAAGGCGGCGCTGTCGCTGTACTGCCAGGGTTTGAACCAGAGTACGCAGGGCACGGCGAAGAATGCGGCGCTGATCAACCTGCACCTCGCGACGCGACAGATCGGCAAGCCGGGCGCCGGCCCCTTCTCGCTGACCGGGCAGCCGAATGCGATGGGCGGCCGCGAAGTCGGCGGCCTCGCCAACCTGCTGTCCGCGCATCGCGACCTGGCCAATCCGGAGCATCGCGCCGAAGTCGCCGCGCTGTGGGGCGTGGACGACGTGCCCGCCACGCCCGGCAAGACCGCGGTCGAGATGTTCGAAGCGGTGCGCAACGGCGAGATCAAGATTTTGTGGATCGCCTGTACCAATCCCGCGCAGTCGCTGCCCGAGCAGAAGCTCGTGCGCGAGGCGCTGCAGAAAGCCGAGCTCGTGATCGTGCAGGAAGCGTATGCGACCACCGCGACGGCCGCCTATGCCGACGTATTGCTGCCGGCCACCAGCTGGGGCGAGAAGGAAGGCACGGTCACCAATTCCGAGCGTCGCATCACGCGCGTGAATCCGGTGCTGGCGCCGCCCGGGCAGGCGCGGCATGACTGGGAGATCGTGGTCGACATCGCGCGCCGCATCGAAGCCATGCGCGGCGCGGTGCGCACGCTGTTTCCGTATGAGACACCGGAGCAGGTCTGGAACGAGCACCGCGAATCGACGCGCGGCCGCGACCTCGACATCACCGGGCTGTCGTATGCGCTGCTGGCCGAGCAGGGGCCGCAGCAATGGCCGTTCCCGGAAGGTGCTGCCGCAGGGCGCAAGCGCCTGTACGAAGACGGCATCTTCCCCACCGCCAGCGGCCGCGCGAAATTCGCCAACACGGTGTGGCAGCCGGTCGCGGAAAAGCCCGATCCGCGTTTTCCGTTCCGCCTGAACACCGGCCGCCTGCGCGACCAGTGGCATGGCATGAGCCGCACCGGCACGGTTGCGCAATTGTTCGCGCATGCGCCCGAGCCGGTCGTGCTGATGGCCGCCGAAGACATGCAGCGGCGCTTCCTGAATGAAGGCGATCTGGTTGAGGTGAAGAGCCGGCGCGGCGCGCAGATCCTGCCGGTGCAGGCCAGCGACGAGATGCGCGGCGGGCACGCGTACATCGCGATGCACTGGGGCGACGAATATCTCGGCGGCCGCGATGCGCTCGGCGTGAACGGCCTGACCCTGCCGGCCTTCGATCCGGTATCGAAGCAGCCGGAGCTGAAGAATGCCGCAGTATCGATCAGGAAGGCCGAGCTGCCGTGGCGCTTCCTGGCCTTCGGCTGGGTCGATGCCGAACGCGCGCTGCTGCTGCAGCAGCGCTTGCGCGAGCGTATGAAGGACTTCGCCTTCGCCTCCGTGACCCTGTTCGGTCGCGACAAGGTCGGTGTGCTGTTCCGCGCCGCGAACGAACAGGCGGTCGACATCGCGGCGATACAGCGCGAGTTCGGCCTCGATGCGTCGGACGTGCTGCGCTATGACGATGCGCGCCGCGCCGTCTGGCGTCGCGTGCGCGTGGCCGACGGCAAGCTGGCAGCGGTGTCGCTGGCCGGCGACGTGGCGGCCGAGCGCTGGCTGCGCGCCTTCCTCGAGGAAGGTCATCCGGTGTCGGCGCTGGGACGGCAGTTGCTGCAGCCGACCGCGCAGGCGCCGCAGGGGTTCAGGGAGCGCGGCAAGATTGTCTGCAATTGTTTCAATGTCGCCGAGTCCGATATTGAAGCGGCATTGGCGGGTGCCGATGCTGCCGATGCGAATGCCCGCGTCGAGTTGCTGAAGCAGCGGCTGAAATGCGGCACGAATTGCGGCTCCTGCGTTCCGGAACTCAAGCGCATCGTGAGCTTGCCGGCCGCCTGATCGCGCAAGGCAAGTCTGCGAAGCCCGCCGGCTTCGTAGTACCCTTGCGCGATGAATTCCGAAACTCCTGCAACAAACCACAACTTCAACGCCGCCCCCTTCATCCGCGAAATCGGTCGCGGCAAGATGGGCGCGCGCGACATGTCGCGCGACGATGCGCACACCATTTACACCGCGATGCTCGAAGGTCGGGTATCCGATCTCGAACTCGGCGCCTTCCTGATCGGCATGCGCATCAAAGGCGAGTCGGTGTCCGAGATCGCCGGCTTCCTCGATGCGGCCGAAGCGTCGTTCTCGCCGCTGCAGGCGCCGGACGGCGAGTTCGCGCCGGTCGTGATACCGAGCTACAACGGCTCGCGGCAAATGCCGAACCTGACCCCGCTGCTGGCGCTGCTGCTGGCGCGCGAGGGCGTGCCGGTGCTGATCCATGGCGTGACGACCGATCCGGGCCGCGTGACGACGGCGGAGATCTTGAGCGAACTCGGCATCGCGCCGGCGACTTCTGCCGCCGCAGCCGCCGCAGCATTTGCCAAGCGCCAGCCCGTGTTCATGCCGATCGCTGCGCTCGCGCCCCGGCTCGACCGGCTGCTGCAACTGCGCCGCGTGCTCGGCCTGCGCAACTCCACGCATACGCTGGTGAAGATCATGCAGCCGTTCGCACAGCCTGCGCTGCGGCTGGTGTCGTACACGCATCCCGAATACCTGACGATGCTGACCGACTACTTCTCGAGCGCCGCACCGGCGTCGCGCGGCGATGTGTTCCTGATGCGCGGTACCGAAGGCGAGACGGTCGCGAACGCGAAGCGCGCGAATGCGGTCATCTGGTTTCATGGCAACCAGCCAACGCAGCTGATCGAGCGACAGGAACCGGTCGACGAAATGCCGCCGCTGCCGGCCAGCAGCGAAGCGGCCGTCACGGCCGCATGGATACGCGAGGCGCTCGATGGCAGGCAGCTGGTGCCGGCGCCGATCGCCGAGCAGGTCGCGCAGTGCGTTCAGGTTGCCCGGCAGATGAAGCAATGACGCGGTCCTTCGATGTGGCCGTGATCGGCGCCGGCGCGGCCGGCATGATGTGTGCGTCGGTGGCCGGGCAGCGCGGCCGAAGCGTCGTGCTGATCGACCATGCGGACAAGCTCGCCGAGAAGATCCGCATCTCCGGCGGCGGTCGCTGCAATTTCACCAATGTCGATGCCGGGCCGGCGAACTACTTGTCGCAGAATCCGCATTTCTGCCGCAGCGCGCTGTCGCGCTATACGTCGCAGGATTTCATCGCGCTGGTGAAGAAATACCGGATTCCCTTCCACGAAAAGCACAAGGGACAGCTGTTCTGCGACCGCTCGGCCGAGGACATCATTGCGATGCTGCAGGCCGAATGCGACGCCGGCGGCGTGCAGTGGATGATGCCGGCCGGCGTGAAGTCGGTGGTTCGCGAAGGCGAGCGCTTTCGTCTCTCGACCGGCGGCGGCGAGGTCCTTGCCGACAGCGTCGTGATTGCCACCGGCGGCTTGTCGATACCGAAGATCGGGGCGACCGATTTTGCCTTCCGGCTGGCGAAGCAGTTCGACCTGCCGCTGGTCGAGACCCGGCCCGGGCTGGTGCCGCTGACCTTCGATGCGCAGGGCTGGCAGGCTTTCGTGGCGATGGCCGGCATCTCGCTGGAAATCGACATCGAGGCCGGCGAAAAGAAGTCGCGTGGCCGCTTCCGCGAAGACCTGCTGTTCACGCATCGCGGCCTGTCCGGCCCGGCGGTACTGCAGATTTCCAGCTTCTGGCGCGAGGGCATGCCGCTGACGCTGAACCTGCTGCCGGCGATCGACGTCGGGCAGGTGCTGGTCGACGAGAAAACCCGAATCAAGAAGACACTGGGCAACTGGCTGTCGCAGCACCTGCCGACGCGGCTGGCCGAAGGCTGGCTGGCGGCCAATGGCTTCAGCGCCGACGCGCGTGTGCCCGACTTGCCGGACAAGCAGCTGCGAAGGCTGGGTGAATCGCTGAACCGCTGGACCATCGTGCCGAACGGCTCGGAGGGCTACCGCAAGGCCGAGGTCACGCTGGGCGGCGTCGATACGCGCGCGCTGTCGCAGCAGACCATGATGGCAAACCGGCAGCCGGGGCTGTATTTCGTCGGTGAAGCGGTCGACGTGACCGGCTGGCTGGGCGGCTACAATTTCCAGTGGGCCTGGGCTTCCGGCGTTGCGGCAGGATTATCGGTTTGATAATTGTCCGGCGCATTTCCCGACCGGGAATTCCGTTTTGCCGGGCAGCTTCCTTTTGCAAGACTTCGCTGCTATAATCGCCGACTCTGCGTCATCCAACGAATACAGACTAATTCATGACCACTATCCGCGTTAAAGAAAACGAGCCCTTCGAAGTCGCATTGCGTCGCTTCAAGCGCAGCATTGAAAAAACCGGTCTGCTGACCGAACTGCGCGCACGTGAGTTCTACGAGAAGCCCACGTCCGAGCGCAAGCGCAAGAAGGCAGCTGCAGTGAAGCGCCATTACAAGCGCATCCGCAGCCAGCTCCTGCCGAAGAAGCTGTACTGATCGACGGCCTCGCCGTTCGGTGAGGCGACGCAGACTGCAAACCCGCTCCGGTGTCCGCCGCAGCGGGTTTTAGTATTTATTGGCTTGATTCTGGAGAAGCAATGAGCCTCAAAGAAAAAATCACGGAAGACATGAAGGCCGCGATGCGCGCCAGGGAAAGCGAAAAGCTGGCGACCATCCGCCTGCTGACCGCCGCCATCAAGCAGCGCGAAGTCGACGAGCGCATCGAGCTCACCGATGACCAGGTGCTGGCCGTGATCGAGAAGATGATCAAGCAGCGCAAGGATTCGATCACCCAGTTCGAGGCAGGCGGTCGCCAGGACCTCGCCGACATCGAGAAGGCCGAGATGGCGGTGCTGTCGGCCTACATGCCCGCGCAGATGTCGGACGCCGAAGTGCAGGCCGAGGTACAGGCTGCCGTTGCGCAGGTCGGTGCCGCCGGCCCGCAGGACATGGGCAAGGTGATGGGCGTACTTAAGCCGAAACTGGCCGGTCGCGCCGACATGACCGCCGTGTCGGCGATGGTGAAGGCAGCGCTCGTCAAGTAAGCCGGCCGGGCCTACCGGGCCCTGCCTGTACGCGCCGTGATCCCGCCGAATTTCATCCAGGACTTGCTGAACCGCGTCGACATCGTCGACGTGGTCGGCCGCTACGTCCAGCTGAAGAAGGGCGGCGCGAACTTCATGGGGCTGTGCCCCTTCCATAACGAAAAATCCCCCAGCTTCACGGTCAGCCCGACCAAGCAGTTCTATCACTGCTTCGGCTGCGGCGCGCACGGCACCGCGATCGGCTTCCTGATGGAATTCTCCGGCATGGGCTTCATCGAGGCCGTGAAGGACCTCGCGCAGAACGTCGGCATGACCGTGCCGGAGCAGGAAGACCGGCTGCTGCCGGCGCAGCGCGCCGAAGTGCAGGCAAAAAGCCTCGCGCTGTCGGAGGCAATGACGCAGGCGACGAATTTCTACCGCCAGCAATTGCGCAGCGCCCGCCAGGCCATCGACTACCTGAAGGGGCGCGGCCTGACCGGCGAAGTCGCCGCGAAATACGCGGTCGGCTATGCGCCGGATAGCTGGGACGCGCTGCGCGGCGTATTCGCCAACTACGACGACGAGGCGCTGGTCGAGGCTGGCCTGGTGATCGACAAGAGCGACGAGCAGGGCTCGACGCGCAAGCGCTATGACCGCTTCCGCGACCGCATCATGTTCCCGATCCGGAATACCAAGGGACAGGTGATCGGCTTCGGCGGCCGCGTGCTCGGCGCGGGCGAACCGAAATACCTGAACTCGCCGGAGACGCCGCTGTTCCAGAAGGGCAGTGAGCTGTATGGCCTGTTCGAGGCGCGCCAGGCCATCCGCGACGCCGGTTACGTGCTCGTGACCGAGGGCTACATGGACGTGGTCGCGCTCGCGCAGTTCGACTTCGGGCAGGCAGTGGCCACGCTCGGCACCGCCTGTACGCCGGTGCATGTGCAGAAGCTGTTGCGGCAGACCGACCAGGTGATCTTCAGCTTCGATGGCGATGCCGCCGGACGGCGAGCCGCGCGGCGCGCGCTCGAAGCCTGCCTGCCGCATGCGACGGACAACCGCACGCTCAAATTCCTTTTCCTGCCGACCGAGCACGACCCCGACAGCTACATCCGCGAGCACGGCCACGAGGCCTTCGAGCGCATGGTGCACGAGTCGACGCCGCTGTCGCAGTTCCTGATCACGCAGGTCACCGAAGACAAGGACCTGACGACGGCCGAGGGTCGCGCGCGCGCGCAGTTCGACGCCAAGCCGATGCTGCAGGCGATGCCGCCGTCGGCGCTGCGGCTGCAGCTGCTGCGGCAGCTGGCGCAGATCACCGACAGCACGGTGCAGGAACTCGAGACCCTGTTCGAGCTGGCCAAGCCGGCCTCGGGCGGCCGCTACGCGAAGGCCGCGCCGCCGGCCCTGCGCCGCCGTCCGCCGGTCGAGCTCGAGCGCAAGGTGCTGCGCATCGTGCTGGCCCATCCGGAATTTGCCGCCGACCTCGACGAACAGGCGCTGCAGGCCATCGGCGAGAGCGCACCTGACCGCGGCGAGATGCTGCGCGCGGTAGTGCAGGCCGCGCGCAACGTGTCGGGCAATGCCGGCTTCGCCGCGCTGGCCGAGCAGCTGCGCGACCAGCGCGGCGACCTCGGCCAGCTGATCGCCGAAGTTGCGGCCGAGACGCCATCGGAGCCGGATCTGGCACGGCGCGAACTTGCCGGCGCGGTCAGGCGAACTACAATGAATATCCTGCGTGCCGAGCAAGATCGGCTGGTGGCTTCCGGCCTGCCGGACGAGGCCTCGCGCAACCGCTACCGCGAACTGGCCGCCACGCTGGAACGCCTGCGCGCCGACGGCGAGCGCGACATCGCGACCTGAACTCGCCGACGGAATTCGCTGCAGGAATTCACAGCATGATTTCATGGCAACGCCGGCACCGGCAATACCGGTCGTCGACCTTTCGAATCGTGCGCGCACAGCTATTAATCATAAGGCAATGAAATGCCGTTTTGCGGGCGTTCCGCAGGGGAAAACAGGCCCCGTTGTGGTACAATCAAAAGCTTTTGATTCAAAGTCTTACAGAGTTTCACCGACAGTTTTACAGTGTTGACCCAGCCGGACAGGCGGCCACCCGGGAGCGGCAGAATGAAGCGGCGCGATACGCGACCCCACTGCCCGAATAAAGCTAAATATTAGCGCGGCCACCCTCTGGTTCCCTATGCAGCATCGGCAAATTCCCAATGGTGGATCGATCCATGGCGACAACCAAAAAACCCGTTAAGAATTC
>CAZTIF010000107.1:0-10958 GCA_964613635.1 uncultured Bifidobacterium sp.
TCGACGACCGGCAGCACCGCCTTGCGCGAGGCCGAGGTCCAGCAGCCGAAGATGGCCGCGACACGGTCGTTGGCGAGCAGCTTCTTCGCCTTCTCGGCAAAAGTCGGCCAGTCGGACGCGCCGTCTTCCTGGATGATCTTGATCTTGCGGCCGAGGATGCCGCCCGCAGCGTTGATCTGCTCGATCGCGAGGCGCTCGGCCTGGATGGAGCCGGTCTCGGAGATGGCCATGGTGCCGGTGGCCGAGTGCAGCTGGCCGACGATCACTTCGGTGTCGGTGACGGCGAGCTTGGTGGTATTGACCGCAGCCGTGGCCGGCGGCGCTGCAAATGAAAAGCCGGGCAGTGCGACGGCCGCGGTGGCTGCGAGGCTCAGCAGCGCCTTGCGGCGGCCTGCGGATTTGATGGATTGATCAGACATTCGATTTCCTTTCACACGATGGCGTTTCAGGGGAGATGACAGCGACACTGTCGATGGCCTTGCTGCAGGTGGCGGGATCGCGGTGATGGCGCCCCCTTGGTTGCATGGCTTGGAGGCAAGGGTAGGTTTTTGCGACGCGCTGCATCAATACGCTGTTTGACGTAAGCCCTGCGCAGTTCGCGCAGACAGAAGCATTCGGCGTGTCGGTCACAGAGGCGAGCGCTCCGACATGGGGCATGCGCAGCCGCTGGACACGGACAGCCCGCGCCCCATCGCGGGGCAAGCCTTGCACCTTGCAGGTGCGCCGCGGTCGCTGCCCCCCCCGGGCAGGCCGCGGATGCCTGTCTACGTCATTTGACGTAGGCCGATCGGGGCCTCTCTGCAAGGCGTGGTGCAGAAATTGCTAATCGGGAAGCGCCATCGACATGCCGGGCCGCAGCGCCCGCCTCGATAACCATCCCACAAAACATAACCATCCTCGCAGTCCGGAGCGAAGCTTGAAATCAACGTCTGTCCAACGCATCGTCAAGAGCCGGCGCGACTACAACACCTGGGTCGCGAACGAGACCCTGGAAGACTATGCACTGCGCTACACGCCGCAGAGCTTTCGCCGCTGGTCCGAGTTCAGCATCGCCAATACCGCGCTCGGCGCGGTATCTTTCCTGGCGCTCGAGGCCATCGGCGCGGCCATCACGGTGTCCTACGGCGTCACCAATGCGCTGTGGGCGATCGCGGTCGTCGCGCTGGTGATCTTCATCACCGGCCTGCCGATCGGCTACTACAGCGCGAAATACGGCGTCGACATGGACCTGCTGACGCGCGGCGCGGGCTTTGGCTACATCGGCTCAACGATCACCTCGCTGATCTATGCAAGCTTCACCTTCATCTTCTTCGCGATCGAGGCGTCGATCATGGCGCAGGCCACCGAGATGGTCTGGGGCGTGCCGCTCGCGTGGGGCTATGTGCTGTGCTCGGTGGTGATCATTCCGCTGGTGATCCACGGCGTGACGCTGCTCGGGCGGGTGCAGGCGTGGACGCAGCCGATCTGGGGCGTGCTGATGGCGCTGCCCTTCATTGCGATCCTGATGAAGGAGCCGCAGGCGGTGTCGCGGCTGCTGGCGTTCGACGCCGGCCTGCCGCAGGGCGGGCAGTTCGACTGGGTGCTGTTCGGCTCGGCGGCGACGATCGTGTTCTCGCTGATTGCGCAGATTGGCGAGCAGGTCGATTTCCTGCGCTTCCTGCCGCAGACGAGGCAGGGCAGGAAGGCGCGCTGGTGGTCGGCGATGCTGCTGGCCGGCCCCGGCTGGGTGCTGATGGGCGCGCTGAAAATGCTCGGCGGCGCACTGCTGGCCTTCCTGCTGATCGAGAAGGGCATGCCGGCGGCCGCGGCGGTGGAGCCGACGCAGATGTACCTGCTCGCGTTCGGCTATGTGTTCTCCGACCCAAGCTGGGTGATCGGCGCGACCGCGCTGTTCGTGCTGGTGTCGCAGCTGAAGATCAACCTGACGAATGCCTACGCCGGCTCGCTCGCGTGGTCGAATTTCTTCGCGCGGCTGACGCACCATCATCCGGGGCGTGTGGTGTGGGTGGTGTTCAATGTGCTGATCGCGCTGCTGCTGATGGAGATCGGCGTGTTCGCGGCGCTGAAGGAAGTGCTGACGCTGTATTCGATGGTGGCGATCTCGTGGATCGGCGCGCTGGTGTCGGACCTGGTGATCAACAAGCCGCTCGGGCTGTCGCCGGCGCGCATCGAGTTCCGGCGCGCGCACCTGTATGACATCAACCCGGTTGGCGTCGGTGCGATGGGCATCGCCACGCTGCTGTCGGTCGCCGCGCTGGCCGGCGCCTTCGGCGCGACCGCCGCCGCACTGGCGCCGTTCATCGCGCTGCTGTCGGCGCTGGCGCTGGCGCCCGTGCTGGCGATTCTCACGCGTGGCCGCTACTACATCGCGCGCGAGCCGGAGGTGCCGGTCACTGACGCCAGTCGCCAGTGCGTGATCTGCGAGAACCATTTCGAGCCGGCCGACATCACGCATTGCCCGGCCTATGCCGGCGACATCTGCTCGTTGTGCTGCTCGCTCGATGCGCGCTGCGAAGACCGCTGCAAGAGCGGCTCGCAGCTGACCGAGCAGCTCCATGCCGTGGCCGACCGGCTGCTGCCGCCACGCCCGGCCGCCTGGCTGAAGACCGACGTCGGCCACTACCTCGTGATGCTCGCGGCATTCACCGCGGTGCTGCTGGGCACCCTCGGCACGCTGTATGCGCTCGAGATGGCGCAGGTGGCCAGCCTGCCGTCTTACGGCCCGCCTGATTTGCACGGCCTGTTCGTCAAGCTGTTCGCTGCGCTGTTCCTGCTGACCGGCATCGGCGCCTGGTGGCTGGTGCTGAATGCGGAAAGCCGCCGGCAGGCGCAGCAGGAATCGGAAAGGCAGAACCGGCTGCTGATGACAGAGATCAACGCACACGAACAGACCGACCGCGAACTGCAGCTGGCCAAGGACAAGGCGGAGGCATCCAACCTCGCAAAGAGCCGCTTCGTGACCGGCATGAGCCATGAGCTGCGCACGCCGCTGAACAGCATCCTCGGCTATGCGCAGATACTGCAGACCGACCCGTCACTGCCGCACAACCGGCAGAACGCGGTCAGCGTGATCCGCCGCAGCGGCGAACACCTGCTGTCGCTGATCGACGGCATGCTCGACATCGCCCGCATCGAGGCCGGCAAGATGCGACTGGATTCCGGCGAGCTGCGGCTGCGCGAATTCGTCGACCAGCTGGTGCAGATGGTCGCGCCGCAGGCGGCGCAGAAGGGGCTGCGCTTCCATTTCGAGGAATCGGGCCGCATACCGCAGGCCGTGCATGCGGACGAGAAGCGGCTGCGGCAGATCCTGATCAACCTGCTGGCGAATGCGATGAAATTCACCGACGCCGGCTCGGTGACGCTGCGCGCCAGCTATGCGCGCGAGATCGCGGTGTTCGAGGTCGAGGACACCGGCATCGGCATCGCGCAGGAAGACATCGACCGCATCTTCCTGCCGTTCGAGCGCAGCAAGTCGGCCAATCAACGCAAGGAAGTCGGCACCGGCCTCGGGCTGGCGATCTCGAACATGCTTGCGCACATCATGGGCGGCGAGCTGAGCGTGACGAGCGAAGTCGGCCGCGGCAGCCGCTTCCGCTTGCGCATCTACCTGCGCGAGGTGCGCCAGCCGACGCAACCCGACGCCGCGTCCGCGCAGCCGCAAGGCTATCTCGGCCCGCGCAAGCGGCTGCTGGTGGTGGACGACAACGCGTCGCAGCGCGAGATCCTGCGCGAGATGCTGCAGCCGATGGGCTTCGACATCGTCGAGGCCGACTGCGGCGAAGCCTGCCTGCAGATGATCGGCGACTGCGATCCCGACCTGGTGCTGATGGACATCGCGATGCCCGGCATCGACGGCTGGGAGACCTGCGAACGGCTGCGCGAGCGCGGCTACGAGGACCTGCCGATCATCGTGGTGTCGGCCAACGTGTTCGACCCGACCGCGAAGAAGGGCGAGAGCATGCTCTGCAATGACTTCATCGCCAAGCCTTTCCTGCTGCCGGATTTGCTGTCGAAGCTGAAGCTGCACCTCGGCATCGAATGGACGGTGGCGCCGGCCGCCGCGCCGGCGCCGCAGCAATCGGTGCGCGTGGTGCCACCGAAGGCCGCGCTGGCGAAGCTGACCGAACTGGGCGCGATCGGCTATGTGAAAGGCATCCATGCGGAACTCGACGCGCTGGCCGCGCGCAATCCGCTGTATGCGCCGTTCTGCGCCGAACTGAGGACACTGGTGGAGCGTTTCCGCCTGCCTGAATACATGAATCGTTTGAAGGAGTGGGTACATGAAGACGTGGACCGCATTGGAGGGTGACGTCGCGCTGATCGTCGATGACGTGCCCGAGAATCTTGCGTTGCTGTCGGACGCGCTGTCGGAGGCTGGCTATTCGGTACTGGTCGCCACCGACGGCACATCGGCACTGGAACTGCTGCAGCGGGTGACGCCGGACATCATCCTGCTCGATGCGGTGATGCCCGGCATCGACGGTTTCGAGACCTGCCGCCGGATCAAGGAGATGGACGCGGTGCGGCATGTGCCGGTGATGTTCATGACCGGCCTGACCGAGACCGAGCATGTCGTGAAAGGTTTCGAATCGGGCGGGCTCGACTATGTGACCAAGCCGATCGAACCGGCAGAGGTGCTTGCGCGCATGGCCACGCACATCCGCAATGCGCGGATGATGGCGCAGGCCGCGCATGCGATCGACGCGGTGTCGCATGCGGCGGTGTCGCTGCGCGCCGATGGCGTGCCGCTGTGGCAGACGAAGCAGGCCGGCGAATGGCTCACGAGCTTTTTCCCGGACCATGCGATCACGCCGCGCGAGTTGCCGGCTGCGGTGCGCGACTGGTTGCAGCAGGCGCTGGCGTCCGACACCGACGCCGCACCGCTGTCGGTCGCGCGCGACGGGATGGCGCTGCACCTGTCGCTGTCGCGTCGCCGGCATGAGCTGTTGCTGCTGCTGGAGGAAAAGCCGGTCGAGGCGGATGGTGCCGGCTCGCTGGAGCAGTACCAGCTGACGCCGCGCGAGACCGACGTGCTGGGCTGGGTCGCGAAGGGCAAGACCAATCGCGATATCGGCGAGATCCTCGGCATGAGCCCGCGCACGGTGAACAAGCACCTCGAGCACATCTACGTGAAGCTGGGCGTGGAGACACGCTCGGCGGCCGCCGCGCTGGTGGCGTCGCGCATGGCCTCGTGACGGGCTGAACGCCGGCGCGCGCGGTCCGCTGCGCGCAGCGGACTGCGTCGAATGACTGATCTGAATTTTTGCCCGCTTCGATGGCCTTTGAACCTGACCGGCCGCCTTGGCGTTTGTGGCATTGCCGGCCCGAGCTGTACCTGCGGCTGGCCGGCTGAAGCAGGGGCGTCACGCGCCTAGCGTGTGGTGAAGTACCAGCGTCTTTCCACCGGCACGCCGTCGATGCTGCCGGCGAATTCCACTTCATGCAGGAGGCCGCTGCGCAGCCGCGCCAGCGGAATGATCGCTGCCGCCGATGGCGGCGTGTCGCTGTCGCTGCTGCCGTCCAGTTGCGCGACCTTCAGCGCGGCCTGTACGCCCTGCTCGCGTATCGAGAAGCGGCTGACCAGCAACCGGCTGCCCAGCGGCGCGTGCACGCTGACGGGATAGCCGACGGTGTCGCGTCCTGCGACCGGGTCCGGCGTCTCTTCGTCGCTGGAGACCTGGGTGCTGACATTGCGCTGGTCCGGCATCGGCCAGACGACGACGCGGCCGGCGAGCGCTGCGCTGCGAGCGCGCGATGCGACGAAATTCACGTTCAGCCAGTAGTAGCCGCCACCGCGATGCGCATCACCGGCGCCGGCCAGGTCGAAGGCCGGTTCGAGCATCAGGTAGCGGTGGTAGATCGCACCCAGCAAACCTTCGGCCGCCGCAAAACCATCCGGCTCGGCCGTGGCGGCGATCACTTCACCGTCGGCCTGCGCCTGCGTGGCCAGCGGGTAGCCGGCCGCGCGCACGCGCTCGGTCGCGGTCGCGCCGGTGAAGCCGGGCCGTGACGGGTTTTCGTCGTGCGTGATCAGGTTGTTGAGTTGCTGGTAAGTGGCATGCGCGGCGGCCGCGCGGTCAATGCGCGCATCGCGCGCCACCGGCGGCAGTCCGGCCTGAGTCCTGCGGTAATTGATCCACGCCAGTCCGTCGCCGGCGACATCGCCGCTGCTGACGGGGCCGCCGCTTTCCTGCGCCGTCAGCTGCGTCGCGCTGGTGCCTGTCGATGTGCTGCCGTCGCCGTCACCGCAGCCGGTGACGATGGCGAAGACAGTGATGATAAAGATACCCACCGCCAGCCTTGCCGCCCGCGCGCCGATATGCATGGAGATCTCCGTCGATGCGTTCCCGCTGCAGGCACGGGACACGTCCTGTGCTGCGCAGGCAGCGAAGATTCGACTGGTTCAACAGGCTTTGGTTCTGGACGGCGGATCCTCGGACCAGCGCGGCGCAGCACGATGAAAATCAAGCTGCGCGGCTCAGGCGAGCAGGATCAAATGCAGGCGGCGGCGTCAGGTCGCTTCGAACAAGCCGGCATCGCGATTCTTGCGCACCGCATTCCACGCAAAGACCTGGGCATTCATCGCGATGTACACCCCCGGCTCGCACAGCATCGCCGCAGCGCAGGCAAAACCGAGGTTGAACTGCGCATCGGAGCCATCGATCCGGCACGGCACCATCGCGCCTGTCAGCACGATGGTTTTCGCCAGCGCGGCGTAGCCAAGCACCTCGGCCGTCTCGCGCATCGTGTCGGTGCCGTGCACGATGACGATGCTGGCTTCTTCACTGCGTACGCAGGCGTCGCGTACCTGCTCACGGTGAGCGTCCTGCATGTCGAGCGAGTCCAGCGCAAGCAGGGGCTCGAACTGATGCGGCAGCGTGATGCGCGCGCGCTCAAGCAGCAACGGAAGGATGCTGTCGCCGAACACGAGTTGGCCGGTCAGCGGATCGTACTGCTTGTCGAACGTACCGCCGGTGGCAATGATGCGCAGGCTCATGGAAGTCGCGTAAAGAAAATGACAGGTAGCGCCGATGATAGCGCGGACCACGCGACGCGAAGGAAGATGGAAACGGGAAGGAAAAAACGCGCAGACAAAAAAAGGGGAGTGGGACGTATGCCCACTCCCGAAAAAGCTGGGCAGCGCAGGCGATAACGCTTGTGCCACCCGCCATCCGAGACAAGATGGACTTGCATGGTAAGAGAGGAGTCGGCGACGAATCCAATGCTATGTTGTCATGAACGTATTCGCTGCATTTCCCGCCAGCGCAAGGCGACCCGAACAGTCCAAAGAAGTTCTGACCATCGAACAAATATTCTGTTTTCACACCGTCGCCGTCTGCCGTTACACTGCGGCGTTCGTTCTGATCGCATTCCCGAGCAAGCTACGATGAAGCCCATCGCACCCGGCACTGTCATCTTCCATCGCTATCGCGGCTACGGCGTGATCACGTCGGTCAACCTGCTGACCGGCTGGATCTCGGCACGCTTCGGCAGCGAAGGGCGCACGCTCGACCTGAACCTGTCGTGCGACCAGGTGCAGCATGCGGACGGCGAGCCGATTCGCTTTCGCCGTGCGCAGCCGGACCGCATGCCGCATGGTCGGCTGATGGCAATGGTGCGCGAACTGCATCGTGCCGGTTACCAGCGGCTCTATCTGTACAGCTGGCCGAAGCCGTCCGGACTGCACTGGCGCTGGCACCTGTTCACCGGCCCGCGGCAGTGGCTGCAGCGCAGCTGGCGCGAAGGCTGGTATGGCTCGGGGGCGGATTACAACCTGAATCCGGTATTGGGCTGGGGCGACAAGCCGGGCGATTCGCCGCACGACTTGCTGTCGGCGCTGGCGAAATTCGATCCGCAGGGACTCGCGCAGGCGCTTGGTCGCGATGACGACCATGCCGACTGGTTTGCCGATGTCTGCGATGCGCTGCTGCCGAACTATGCGTTCTCGCTCGGATGGGACCAGGCGGCCGGCCCGCAGCCGGAATACCTGCCGGTGATTCCGCTGCGCGCGAATGTGCGGCCGTACAAGGGACGGGCGCTGCCGTGGCCGCCGGGCTGGAAACACCTGTGGCGCAACCTGCCGCAGGCGTCGGGCAGCGAGCCGCGCATCATCGTCACTCGAACAGTTCGCGCTGGCGTCCCCTCAGACGCCGATCGTTGATCGAGGTTATCGACATCTCACGGCGCCCGGCGATCAGTTCGATCGCGTCACCTGCCTGCAGCTGGCCGGGCTCGATCACTTTCAGGTAAACACCGGAGCGGCCCGACTGCAGCATCTGCTTCACTGCATGTGCGTAGCCGAGGCGCGCGCCGAACTTGAAGCAGGGCTGGCGCGGCTCGGTCACTTCGAGCAGCACGCTGCCGATGCGCAGCCGGTCGCCGACCCACAGCGCATTTTCCAGCAAGCCTTCGCTGCACAGGTTCTCGCCGAACAGGCCGGGCTCGGGCACGACGTCGCGTCGCAGCGCTTGCCGCATCTGTTCAGCCCAGAACGGATGATGCTCGACCGGATACAGGTAGACCGCCTTGTCGAGCCCGCCGTGCACACTCAGGTCGGCCTGCTCGTCACCGGCAATGCCCAGCGGCCCGACCTGCACCGACCCGTGCAGCGCCTGCTTGCGGATGGCCGACATCACCGATTGCGCCTGCCCCTGCGCGCCGACGAACAGCGGCGCGACCTTGCCGGCGTGGACGCCGAGGATCTTCATGTCGGCGCTCCAGCGGCACGCTGCGCGATGGCCTCGAACAGCGGGCGGAAATACATCTCGTAGCTGTCCTGCTCGACATAGCCGAGGTGCGGCGTCGCGAGCAGGTTCTCAAGCTGCAGCAGCGGTGCCGTCGGCGGCAGCGGCTCGGTCTCGAACACGTCGATCGCCGCCGCAGCCGGATGCCCGTCGCGCAAGGCAGCCTCGAGCGCACCGGGCGCGATCAGTTCGGCCCGGCTGGTGTTGACCAGCAGCGCGTCGGGTTTCATCCGCGCGAGGTCATCGGCGGTAACAAGGTGCCGCGTGCTGTCGGACAGCCGCAGGTGCAGGCTCAGCACATCGACGCTTGAAAAGAACGCTTCGCGGCTGGCGGCTGCAGCAAAGCCGTCGGCAACCGCCTTTGCCCGGCTGGCTTCGCTGCCCCAGACGCTGACCTGCATGCCGAAGGCCTGCGCATAACGGGCCACGCGCTGGCCAATGCGGCCATAGCCCCAGATGCCGAGGCGGCGGCCATGCACGACCCGGCCGAGCGTGCTGCGCTCGGGCGCGATGGCGCTCTGCTGCCACAAGCCCTGCTTCAGCAGGCTCGCATACGGCAGCAGCTGGCGGCTCGCGGCAAGGATCAGCGCCCAGGTCAGTTCGGCGGTGGCGACCGGATCGCCCGGCCCCTCGACCAGCTCGATGCCGCGCTCGCGCGCCGCTTCCACGTCGACATGCGCGCCGAGGCGGCCGGTCTGGCAGATCAGTTTCAGGTTCGGCAGGCGCGACAGCAGCGCCCGGTCGAATCGCGTGCGCTCGCGGATCAGCACCAGCACGTCGAACGGCGCCAGGCGGATGGCCAGCTGGCCGATGCCCCTGGCGCCATGGTTGAACACCTTCACGTCGAGGCCGTCGAGCAGTGAAAAACAGGGCAGGCGGCGCACGGCGTCCTGGTAGTCGTCGAGGATGGCGATTTTCATCGGGTCAGGATGGTGTCAGCAATTTCCGGCAAGCTTGGCGGGCAACCCGGCTGGAATTTTGCTTTTATTGAGTTTTGAGCGACAAAGCCGGGAGTTGAATAATTCCCGTCATCGATTTGACAGAGACCAGCGAAGCAGGAGCCCGGTCGGGAGTACAATCGGCCCACCCCTCTCGGGGATAGACCTATTCTAAACGAGACAGCTCAGCCAGACGCCCGCCGCCCACACCCGCGCCGGGCAGGCAATGCGGTGAACATCGCCGCCCTCGACATGACCGCCGTTCACCCTTTCCGGGTGCCACAAGCTGACGACGATCCTGCCGGCCAGGCCTGCTGCATGGCATGGAGGAAGTGAATGAATCAGCCCGTGATGGCCGGCGTTGCGCCGGTCAATCCGCCCGCCTACGTCAAGCACCGGCAATTGATTGCCTGGGTGACGGAGATCGCCGCCCTGACGACGCCTGAGCGCATCGTCTGGTGCGATGGCTCGCAAGAAGAGTATGACCGCCTGTGTGCGCAGATGGTCGCGGCCGGCACGATGAAGCAACTGAACCCGGCGAAACGGCCGAACAGTTATCTGGCCAACTCCGATCCGTCGGACGTTGCGCGCGTCGAGGACCGGACCTTCATCTGCTCGACAAAGCAGGACGATGCCGGCCCGACCAACAACTGGATCGACCCGGCGGAAATGCGCACCACGCTCGGCGGTCTGTTTGCAGGCTGCATGCGCGGCCGCACGATGTATGTGGTGCCGTTTTCGATGGGCCCGCTGGGCTCGCCGATCGCGCATATCGGCGTCGAACTGTCCGACTCGCCCTACGTGGCGGTCAACATGCGCATCATGACGCGCATGGGCAAGGCGGTTTATGACGTGCTCGGCAGCGACGGCGACTTTGTGCCTTGCGTGCACTCGGTCGGCGCGCCGCTCGAACCGGGGCAGAAGGACGTGCCCTGGCCCTGCAATGCGACCAAGTACATCGTCCATTATCCGGAGACGCGCGAGATCTGGTCGTATGGTTCCGGCTACGGCGGCAATGCGCTGCTGGGCAAGAAGTGTTTCGCGCTGCGGATCGCGTCGACCATGGGACGCGACCAGGGCTGGCTGGCCGAACACATGCTGATCCTCGGCGTCGAGTCGCCTGCAGGTGACAAGCACTATGTCGCGGCCGCTTTCCCTTCCGCCTGCGGCAAAACCAATTTCGCGATGCTGATCCCGCCGGAGAGCCTGAAGGGCTGGAAGGTCACGACCATCGGCGACGACATCGCATGGATCAAGCCCGCGGACGACGGCCGGC
>CAZTIF010000108.1:0-10722 GCA_964613635.1 uncultured Bifidobacterium sp.
CCGCAAACCTCCGGCTCGCGCATCTGTCAGGGGGTGATCGATGATGGATCCCGGCTTGCGCCGGGATGACGGTTTTGAGGGCGTCGGTGCTTAAAACGTCGTCCCGGCGCAGGCCGGGACCCAGCGACTTTCAGAACGAAGCGCCCTGGCTTGCAAGTCAGGGCGTGGGGCGGTCGTTCCTCAATACCGTCGTCCCAGCCACCGCCCCAGCGAAGGCTGGGGGAAAGCTGGGACCCATCGCCGCAAACCTCCGGCTCGCGCATCTGTCAGGGGGTGATCGATGATGGATCCCGGCCTGCGCCGGGGTGAGGCAGGGAATTCGCAACGCATGCGTTGCGCCTGCCGAAGCGCCCTGGCTTGCAAGCCAGGGCGTGGGGCGGTCGTTCCTCGAAACCGTCGTCCCGGCGAAAGCTGGGACCCATCGCCGCAAACCTCCGGCTCGCGCATCTGTCAGGGGGCGATCGATGATGGATCCCGGCCTGCGCCGCGATGACGATTTAAGTACAGATGGTTCCAAAATCGTCATCCCGGCGCAGGGTGAAGCGGGGGTTTCAGAGCGCATGCGCTCTGCCCGCTGAACGGCATCGGCGTATTCGCCGATGCGCGGCCTGCAAGGCGGGATCCAGCGTCTCTCAGTTGACCCTGGCTTCAAGCGACATCACATGAAATTCCGCGTATGCAGCCCCGACAGCCGGTCTGCTTCATCCACCGGAAATCCCAGCCGCACCAGCCGCGCCTTGCGCCCGGTCGCCATCTCCTGCTTCAGCCGCTGCACGCGCTCGAAGCCGCGCTTCACGGATACCGCATCGGTATCACCCGCCGCCAGCAAGATCAGCGCATCGAACACTTCCTCGTTCAACCCCGCGCTGGCCGCCAGCGTGTCATAGCGCTGCTCGATCGCCGCCTTCAGCGCCGACTGGTAGCCCGGATCCTGCGCCAGCCGGTACTCGAGATGCGCCATGCCGAACGCGACATGCCGTGCCTCGTCGCGCGCAACCAGCCGCGCGATTTGCCGCGTCAGCGGATCCGGCCCGCACTCGTGCAGGAAGTTCAGCAGGTTCACGAAGCTGCCCTCGCCGAGCACCGACAGCAGGAAGGCGCTGCTGGAGAAATCGCTGGTCTCGAACAGCGTCTTCAGTGACGCCTGACCGCCCGCGCCGGACAGCGCCGGGTTCGAGCGCTTCAAAGTCGCGCGCCGCGTGAACACTTCCACATGCCGCGCTTCGTCCGCGCATTGAATGGCCAGCAGCTGCATCACCTCACGGAAATGCGGATGTACCTGCCCGAGATGGCGCGCCGGCACCAGCAGCGCGGCATTCTCGTTCTCGATCAGGTAAGTCATCACCTGCACCACCGCATCCTCGACCTCGTCGGGCAGTGCGGGCGTGTCAGTCCAGTCGATGGCGGTCTCGGGGTCCCACTGGCCCGCGAGCGCCTGCTTGTACAGCTCCGCAGCGGTCTCGGCCCAGATCTCGGATTTCTCGCTGAAACGGAAATCGAAGCCGGGACTGCCGGCCTCGACAGTCGCGCCGCGCGCCGCCAGTCCCCAGCGCGCATCGGCATGCTCGGCGATGGCCTGCGGCGCGCTGCGGTCGGCGTCGCCGCCCTTGACTGCGCCGGCCCAGCGGCCCTGCTGGAACGGGCCGCGCACGATGTCCGCATGGTCACCGGCGAAGGTCACCGCATGGCCGTTCGCACGGCACCAGGCGAGCAGGTGCATGTCCCAGTCGGGCGCGCTGGCGGTCACGCGCAGCGTGCCGCCGACCGCCACCTCGTCCAGCGCGCGCTTGATCAGCAGGTGCGCGCCCTGGTCGAGGCCGAGCGACTCAATAGCGATAGTCTGCAGCGAGGATGTTGCCGTTGGCGTCATAGAACTTCTCGTCGTCGACCGCGCGCTCGAGCGCGGCATAGCCTGAGGTGCGGCCGTTCTTCCATTGCCGCAGCCCTTCCAGTTCCAGCAGCGGGCGCACCGCCGGATCGTCCCAGCGCATGCCGAGGATCAGCTCGGTAAAGCGCGCGATCAGGTCTTGCGGCGCATCCGGGCTGACGGTGAAATTGCAGTGATCGAAAGGCGCGGTACGCGCCAGCACCTTTGTCTGGCCGGACGGCAGCGTGCCATCCGACGAGAACGCGAGGTGGTTACCGTCGATCATCCATGCCGCATCGATCCTGCCCTGCACCAGCGCCTTCGCCGCGTCGAGTTCGCCGCCGACATGGTCGCCGTGCTTGCCGCCGAGGACGTCAAAGCGTTGCGCGCTGTAGTCGCGTCCGGCGACCAGGCCGGCCTGGCGCAGGTGGTCCAGCGGGATCAGCGTGGCCTGCGGCGAGTCGATCGCGCCGAAGCCGACCGTCTTGCCGCGCAGCGCGTCAACGCTGTCGATGCCGCCGCCGTTCTTCACCACCAGCACCGAGGTCAGGTCGCAGTCGGTGTCGCGCATCGCGATCGCCGACACCTTCACGCCCTTCGCTTGCGCGATGCGCTCGGCGCGTACCCAGGCCAGCGGCGAATTCCACGCAAGGTGCAGCGTGCCGTTGAACTGGTCTTCGACCTGCCGCTCGTAATTTGAATAGAGCACGAAGTCGAATTCAAGCCCGTGCTCGCGGAACCAGGCCTTGAAGCCTTCCCAGATCGTGACGACCTTCGGCGCGTACGCGACTGCGCCCATCACCAGTACTTGTTGTGCCATGGTCTTGCCTCAGAAAAGCGGCAGGCCGGTGATGGCCTTGCCGATGAAGTCGTACAGCACGTCGGAGGTCGGCGCCATCACGTGCGCAGCGCGCGCATCGCGGAACAGGCGCTCGACGCCGACTTCCTTGCGGAACGCAGCGCCGCCGCAGACGCGCATCGCGATGTCGGTCACCTCCAGCGCCGCTTCGGCGGCGGACGGCTTGACTTCCAGCACGCGCAGCATCGTGTCGGCGCGGCCGGCGGCGATGGCGGCGAGGGTGTCCTGCAGCAGCGCATTCGCGGTGTCGGCCTTGATGCGCGCTTTCGCGAGATAGGCGCGGATGGTCGGCAGGTCGGCCAGCGAGGTGTCGAGATGCTGGTGGCGGGTGCCCGACACGTGCGCGATCGCGCGCGCAAGGCTGCCTTCCATCGTGCCGACCGAGCAGGACGCGTTCAGCGAGCAGAACCACGGCAGCACCACGCCCATCATGATGTCGAAGCCCTTGCCGTCTTCGCCGAGCAGGTTCGATGCGGGGATCTTCACGCCCGAGGCCGTGACCGGCGACGACGCGTTGCCGCGCATGCCGAGACCGTCAAAGCGCGCGGCCAGCGTCAGGCCATCGGCCTTCGCATCGACCAGCCAGATGCTGCTTGCGCCTTCGGCGGCCAGCGGCTTGCTCGACCACACATACGAATTCGCTTCGAAGGCCGACGTGATCCAGCTCTTGCGCGCGTCCAGCACGACGTGTTCGCCGTCGCGGGTGGCGGTGCTGGCCGGCGCCCAGAAGTGGCTGCGCGACTCGGCTTCGGAGAAGGCGAGGGTGGTCAGGTGGCGGCCGGCGGCGATGTCGCGGCGCACGCTTTCCGGGCCGAGCTGCTCGAGCACGGCGGTGGCGCAATAGTGCATGCAGACGATCATCGCGGTCGACGGGCAGTGCTGCGCGAGCGACGACACGACCTGGCTGGCTTCGGCAAGGCCGAGCCCCATGCCGCCGACGTCCTTGCTGCTAATCAGGCCGAGCAGGCCGGCCTGGCCGAGGGCGTCGATGACGGGGCGCGGGAAGCGTCCCTCGCGGTCGGTTTCAGGCGCGAGCGCTTCGAGTTGATCGGCAATGACGCGATTGAGCGTATCCAGGTATGACACGTGGATGTCCTTTGAAAATCGGATTGTAGAAAGCGTACGGGATGAAACCATGGAGGGAACCCGCGCACGCGCGAGGTTATTGAGCGGCGAAGTATAGCTCAGGATGGGGCGGGGCGCTTGCGAGGGGGGCTGAGGGGACGGGCAGGGGGAGGAGCAGTCGCTGGATCCCGGCCTTCGCTGGTACGACTCATCAGAGTGAGTCGCAATGTGAAAAGTCATGCCGGCGCGATCCCGGTCTGCTCACATCGTGCAATACCCGTGCAGCACGTCGGCGGCGACCAGCACGAAGGGTTTCTTCTCGCCCTTGTCCTGCAGCCGCACCTCGAAATACTGCGACTGCACGCGCCCGCCGGCGCGCGGCGATACCGACAGCACCTTGTACGAATTCTGTGCGGAGCCGGGATCGATCACGCTGATTTTCTGGCCGGCGTTGCTGACGAAGCGGCCCATCATCAGGCCCTTGTCGCGCTGGACGATGAATTCTGCGCCGGCGACCGTTTCGTAATAGTTCTTCTTGCCCTCGAGCGCGTCGAGCCGGCCGTCGGCGGTGACTTCGGAGGCGCCTGTGATCGTGCAGTTCAGGTCGGCCGCCGTTGCGAAAGCAGGCAGCAGGGAGAAGGTGAAGAGGGCGGTGCACAGGTTTCTGGTCATGGCAAACGATGGCTGGAAATGATGGCGCACATCATAAACGCAGCGCGGCAAGCCCGCTGCGGCATGCGACAATGGCGGGGATTGGTTACATTTTTCGCAGGCTTTGCCTAATTGTCCGACTCTTCATCACGAGGATTTGCCTGATGTCCCACCCGTCCCATCCCGAATTCATCCTGACCCTGTCCTGCAAGGACCAGCGCGGCATCGTGCAGCGCGTGTCCGGTTTCCTGGCCGACCATGGCTGCAACATCATCGATTCGGCGCAGTTCGGCGATGCGCAGGCGCAGCAGTTCTTCATGCGCGTGCATTTCGCGCTGGAGGATGCGGGCGTGTCGGAGGAAAAGCTGCGCGGCGGTTTTGCGGAACTGGGGCAGGCGATGGGGATGGACTGGCAGCTGAACGATGCGTCGCGCAAGCCGCGCGTGCTGATCATGGTCTCGAAGATCGGGCACTGCCTGAACGACCTGCTGTTCCGCTACAAGAGCGGCCTGCTGCCGGTGGAGATCGTCGCGATCGTGTCGAACCACACCGATTTCTACCAGCTGGCGGCCAGCTACAACATCCCCTTCCATCATTTCCCGCTGATGGCCGGCGCGTCGGCCGAGGCCAAGCGTGCGCAGGAGCAGAAGGTGCTGGAGATCGCCGACACGCATCGTGTCGATCTGGTGGTGCTGGCGCGCTACATGCAGATCCTGTCGAAGGAGATGTGCGACGCGCTGCGCGGTCGCGCGATCAACATCCATCATTCCTTCCTGCCGAGCTTCAAGGGCGCGAAGCCGTACTACCAGGCGCATGAGCGTGGCGTGAAGCTGATCGGCGCGACTGCGCATTTCGTGACGAGCGACCTGGATGAAGGCCCGATCATTGAGCAGGACGTGGAGCGGGTCGACCACGCGATGGGCCCGGAGACGCTGACGGCGATCGGCCGTGATGTCGAGTGTGTCGTGCTGGCGCGGGCGGTGAAGTGGTTCGTCGAGCACCGCATTCTGGTGAACGGGCACAAGACGGTGATTTTCAGGTAAGGGTGGGGAAGACGCTGGATTCCGGCCTGCGCCGGAATGACGTTTCAAAGGGTGTCGGCTCTAAAAGAGTCGTCCCAGCATAAGCTGGGACCCATCGTCGCAAACCTCCGGCTCCGGCATCCGTTCGGGGGCGATCGAGGATGGATTCCGGCCTGCGCCGGAATGACGGTTTGGAGGGCGTCGCCCTCAGGCACGTCGTCCCAGCCACCGCCCCAGCGAAAGCTGGGGGCACGCTGGGACCCATCGCCGCAAACCTCTGGCTCGGGATTCAGTTCAGGGACGATCAGTGATGGATCCCGGCTTGCGCCGGGATGACGTTTTAACCTTGGTCGGCCCCGGATACGTCACCCCGCCTTCAACACCCGCTTCAGCCAAACGCCGATGTCATCAATCTCTTCCTCACACACCGAGTGCGGCATCATGTACTCGCGCCACTCCACCTCGTAACCCAGCGAATTCAGCAAGTCGCGCGACGCTTCGGCACGGTCGATCAGCACCACGTTGTCACCACGACCATGCGCCATGAACACCGGCGTGTGCTGGTTCGCATTGCTGCGCTCGGTGGCGATCGCGGTCGCCAGCGGCAAATAGCCCGACAGGCACATCAGCCCGGCCAGCTTCTGCGGATAGCGCAGGCCGGTCTGCAGCGTCATCGCGCAGCCCTGCGAGAACCCCGCCAGCACGATCTTCTCCGGCGCGATGCCGCGCGCAATCTCGCGCGCGATCAGATCCTCGATGCGCTTCTGCGATGCGCGCAGGCCGTTCTCGTCCTCCCGCCGCACCAGGTCCATGCCAAGGATGTCGTACCACGCACGCATCACGTAGCCGTTGTTGATCGTGACCGGCATCGCTTCCGCATGCGGGAACACGAAGCGGATGCCCGGGCAGCCGTCGAGGTCGAGCTCGCGCACGATGGGCACGAAATCGTTGCCGTCGGCGCCAAGCCCGTGCATCCAGATCACGGCGGCGGTCGTCTGTTCGGAGGTCGAGACTTCAATGGTTTCCAGCAGGGGCAGGTTGCTCATCGCTTGGTGTTGTTCGAATCGTGGAGGATTTATTTTGCGCGGATCGCCGACTTCGGCCGGAAGGCCTTGCAGACCGCTTCATGCGTCTCGATGTACGGGCCGCCGATCAGGTCGATGCAATAGGGCACAGCCGCGAAGATGCCGCTGACGACGGATTTGCCGTCGGCGTCCTTCAGCCCCTCGAGCGTCTCGCGGATCGATTTCGGCTGGCCCGGCAGGTTCATGATCAGCGCCGCATGGTCGGCCGTCTCGCGGATCACCGCGACCTGCCGCGACAGGATCGCGGTCGGTACGAATTTCAGGCTGATCTGCCGCATCTGCTCGCCGAAGCCGGGCATTTCCTTCGTTGCGACTGCCAGCGTCGCTTCCGGCGTCACGTCGCGCCGCGCCGGGCCGGTGCCGCCGGTGGTCAGCACGAGGTCGCAGCCGACGACATCCACCAGCTCGACCAGCGTCTTCTCGATCACGGGCCGCTCGTCGGGAATCAGCCGCGTCTCCATCTGCCACGGACTGGCCAGCGCCTGCGCGAACCAGTCGCGCAAGGCCGGCACGCCCTGGTCTTCGTAGACGCCGCTGGAGGCGCGGTCGGAAATCGATACCAGACCGATGATCAGTTCGTCAGGATGCGTCCTCGTCTTCTTCATTATCTTCTTCATTATCGTTGTCGTTGTCGCTCGTCGCGGCGGGTGCCTGCAGCGATTTGAGGATCTGGAAAATTTCGCGGTAGGCCTTCGGCGGCTTGTGCTCGGCCTGCTCCTTGCGCGCATTGCGGATCAGCGTGCGCAGCTGCTGCACGTCGATGCCGGGGTGGCGGTCACGCAGCTCGGTCAGCGCGGCGTCATCGGCCAGCAGCTTTTCGCGCTGGCGCTCGATCGCATGCAGTGCGGCCGTCTCGGCCTTCGATGCGCCGCGCCAGCTGTCGACGGCCTTCTGGATGACAGCGACTTCGGCTTCGTCGAGCGTACGCATCTTCTTGCCGACATACTGCATCTGCCGACGCCGGCCTTCATGGCTGGTAATCTGCTGGCACGCCAGGATGGCGTCGAGCACGTCCTCGGGCATCGGTACTTTCTTGACGCGGTCGCGCGGGGCTTCGACCAGGATTTCTCCCAGTTTCTGCAGCGCCGTCATGTCGCGCTTGAGTTGGGATTTGGAAGGGCGGTCGTATTGCTGCTCGAATTCGCTGGACTGGAATCCGACCGCGCCGCGGTTGGCGTTGGGCATGATGGGAGGCCGATGTAAAACTTGAACGGCTGCTATGATACCTGCTTTGACTCAGCCCAGAGACCGCGCCGATGGACAAGGACATCTTCACCCATACCCAGGACCAGCTGAAGGAAATCGCCAGCGACGTGCTGCGCTTCGCGAAGGAAAAGGGTGCTTCGGACGCAGTGGTGGAGATCAGCGAGGGCAGCGGCCTGTCGGTCAGCGTGCGCAAGGGGCAGGTCGAAACCATCGAGCAGAACAAGGACAAGGGCATCGGCGTGACCGTGTTCCTCGGCCAGGGACGCGCGGTGCGGCGCGGCAATGCGAGCACGTCGGATTTCTCGCTGCAGTCGCTGAAGGACACGGTCGATGCCGCGTACAACATCGCGCGCTTCACCGCCGAAGACGACTGCGCCGGCCTGCCCGATGACGACATGATCGAGCGTGCACCGCGCGAACTTGACCTGTGCCACCCGTGGCTGCTGTCGGCCGCCGAGGCAGTCGAGATCGCGAAGCGCTGCGAGGCGGCCGCTTTCGCAGTGAGCCCGCGCATCAGCAACAGCGAAGGCGCGAACACCTACGCGCAGCAATCCCATTTCGTGCTCGGCAACTCGCGCGGCTTCCTCGCGGGCTATCCTTACTCGCGCCATTCGATTTCGGTGTCGCCGATCGCCGGCAAGGGCAACCACATGCAGCGCGACGACTGGTACAGCTCCGACCGCAATCCGGCCAGGCTCGCGCAGCCGGAGGCCGTCGGCCGCTACGCGGCGGAGCGCGCATTGTCGCGGCTGAACGCACGCAAGCTCGACACCCGCAAGTGCCCGGTGCTGTTCGAAGCGCCGCTTGCGGCCGGCCTGCTCGGCGCGTTCGTGCAGGCGGTGTCCGGCGGCGCGCTGTACCGCAAGTCCACCTTCCTGACCGATGCGCTCGGCCAGGCCGTGTTCGGCCCGGACATCCAGATCATCGAAGACCCTTTCTTCCCCGGCGCGGTCGGCTCCACACCGTTCGACGAAGAAGGCGTGCGCGTGCAGCAGCGCGACGTCGTGAAGGACGGCGTGGTGCAGGGCTATTTCCTGTCCACCTATTCGGCACGCAAGCTCGGCATGCAGACCACCGGCAATGCCGGCGGTTCGCACAACCTGCAGCTGCTGTCGGCGCGCACGCAGCCGGGCGACGATTTCGTCGCGATGCTGAAGAAGCTCGGCACCGGCCTGCTCGTCACCGAGCTGATGGGTCACGGTGTCAACTACGTGACCGGCGATTACTCGCGCGGCGCGTCCGGCTACTGGGTCGAGAACGGCGTGATCCAATACCCGGTGGAAGAGATCACGATCGCCGGCAACCTGCGCGACATGTTCCGCGACATCGCCGCCATTGGCAGCGATGTGCTGGTGCGCGGCACGAAATCCACCGGCTCCATCCTGATCGGCAACATGACTGTTGCCGGTTCCTGATGCCGATGCGGCATGCAAGCATGATGCTTGTGCCGCTTTGCGCTCCACCAATCTGAGCATTCGCAATCCTTGGCGTTGATCTGCCCGGCGGCTGTCGGCCGCAGGCGAACCCGATTTCATCGCCGGGCCTCTGCGAATCTGCTTCTCTTCCTCAAAACTGCGGTGCGGATGCAACACCCCGTCGGCGCGGCTTCATTCGCCATAGCCACAAGAAATTTTACTTAGCGCCCCGGAAATGTTGTTTGTAGTGCGCATATCCAACATCGCGAATTTCGTTATGAAATAGCTATTGCCCACCCTGAAAACGCCCTCCTAGAATTGCCAAGGTTTTAACAAAACCGCGTCGGCTCGCAAGGCCTGTCGGCAGGCTGGCGGCACATTGGAGAACAGGCATAGGGGACAAATTCATGACACGTCGTAGCTTTCTTTACTCCGCAGCCGCCGGCCTTGCCGCCGGTGCCGTCGCGGCTCCCGCGATAGCGCAATCCAGTCCGGCCATCAACTGGCGGCTGGCGTCGAGCTTTCCGAAATCGCTCGACACGATCTACGGCGCTGCCGAGATCATGGCCAGGCGCGTCTCTCAGCTGACCGACGGCCGCTTCAACATCCGCGTCTTCCCGGGCGGCGAGCTGGTACCGGCGCTGCAGGTGATGGACGCGGTGCAGGCCGACACCATCGAGATGGGCCATTCGGCGTCGTACTACTACTTCGGCAAGGACGCGACCTTCGCTTTCGACACCGCGATTCCGTTCGGCCTGACCGCGCGGCAGCAGACTGCGTGGATGGACCAGGGCGGCGGCCGTCAGCTGATGCGGGACTTCTTTGCCGAATATGGCATCGTCAACTTCATGGGGGGCAATACCGGCTGCCAGATGGGCGGCTGGTTCCGCAAGGAGGTCAACTCGCCGAAGGACCTGAACGGCCTGAAGATGCGCGTCGGCGGTTTTGCCGGGCGCGTGATGCAGCGGCTGGGCGTGGTGCCGCAGCAGATTGCCGGCGGCGACATCTATCCGGCGCTGGAGAAGGGCACGATCGATGCGGCCGAATGGATCGGCCCGTATGACGACGAGAAGCTTGGTTTCAACAAGGTGGCGCCGTACTACTACACGCCGGGCTGGTGGGAGTCGAGCGCGCAGCTGTCGTTCTATGTGAACCGCAAGGAATGGGACAAGCTGCCGAAGGAGTACCAGCATGCGCTCGAGGTGGCGACCTACGAGGCGCACCTCGCGATGCAGGCGATGTACGACGCCCGCAATCCGGCGGCGCTGGCGCGCCTGATGAAGAACGGCACCAAGCTGCGCACCTTCTCCCGTCCCATCCTCGATGCCTGCTACAAGGCTGCGCTGCAGGTGATCGACGAGGAGGCGTCGAAGAACCCGAAGTTCAAGAAAGTGCTGGAGCCGTGGCGTCGCTTCCGCCAGGATCAGAACCAGTGGTATTCGGTCGCGGAATCGCCGGTGCAGGCTTACCTCAACGGCCGCAAGTCCTGATTCTCCTCCTCCGCTTTTCTGTCACTGACAGCCCGGGCCCGCAGCGATGCGGGCTTTTTTCA
>CAZTIF010000109.1:0-10645 GCA_964613635.1 uncultured Bifidobacterium sp.
GCTGCGCGCCCTTTGCCCATGCTCGCTCCGGCCCGGGCGGCGATGCTCAGGGCGAGCAGGGAAGGCTAATGGTGGAATAGCGGATCGATAGTATGCGCAGTGGGCTGAATAACAGGCGTGGTTTTGCCAGCCCAGAAGGTCACACAAGAAATGCGCCAGTGGCAATCGCAGAGACGGAAGGGCCACGCATGAGGCGGCGGTCAGCGGCCTCTTCGTTTTGTTCAGCTTTTCGCCGGCATCGAGATCAGCGGTCGGGTTTCGTGCGCGCGCACCATGCCGGTGAAGGCGAAGTCGACGTCGGGGCGGCGGCCGGACACGATGTCGGCAATCGCCTTGCCTGAACCACAGCCCATGGTCCAGCCCAGCGTGCCGTGGCCGGTGTTCAGGAACAGGTTCGCATATTTCGTCTTGCCGATGTAGGGGACGTTCGACGGCGTCAGCGGCCGCAGGCCGGTCCAGTATTGCGGATGGTCGTAGTCGCACGCATCCGGGAACAGCTCGCGGGTGCGGCGCGTGATTGCCTCGCAGCGCACTGCGTTCAGCTCGCGCGAGTAGCCGTTCAGCTCGGCGGTGCCGGCCACGCGCAGGCGGTCGCCGAGCCGCGAGATCACCAGCTTGTAGCCATCGTCGGTCAGCGACACATGCGGCGCAAGCTCGCTGTCCTTCACCGGGTAGGTCGCCGAATAGCCCTTGCCCGGATACAGCATCAGGTTGATGCCGATGTCCTTCGCCAGCGGCTGCGAGAAGCTGCCCGCGGCCAGCACGTAGCTGTCGGCTTGCAGCCGCCGGTGGCGGCCGTGTTCGTCGATCACTTCGACGCCGGCAATGCGCGCGGATGCACCGCTGCCCTCGGTCAGCAGGCGCGTGACCGTGGTGTTGAACGCGAACTGCACGCCGGCCTCGGCGCACTTCTGCGCAAGGCCGGTGGTGAATTTCCAGATGTCGCCGGATTCGTCGGTGGCGGTGAAGTCGCCGCCGGCGATCTTGTGCCGGATCGACGCCAGCGCCGGCTCGATGCGCACGACGTCGTCGGCCGAGATGGTCTGGCGCGGGCAGCCGAGCTCGCGCATCAGCCGCGCGGCCGGCAGCGACTGCCGGAACTCGGCCTCGTCGGTATAGAAGTGCAGGATGCCGCGCGTCTCGCAGTCGTAGTCTATGCCGGTCTCCGCGCGCACTGCCTGCAGCGTCTGCCGGCTGTAGTCGGCGATCGCGACGATCTGGCGGATGTTGTGCGCGGTGCGCGCCGGCGTGCATTCGCGCAGGAAGGCCAGTCCCCAGCGCCATTGCAGCCATTCGGGACGCAGCCGGAACAGCAGCGGCGCATCTTCGCGGCCGAGCCACTTCAGCAGCTTCAGCGGCGCCGACGGATTGGCCCACGGCTCCGCATGCGACACCGAGATCTGTCCGCCGTTGGCAAAGCTGGTTTCCTGCGCTGCGCCGGGCTGGCGGTCGATGACGGTGACTTCATGGCCTGCCTTCTGCAGGAACCATGCGGAAGCGGTGCCGACGATGCCTGCACCGAGGACGATGACTTTCATGTTGAACCCTGTGTGATGCGATCGGGCGGGAACGGGCGATCGGGATGAATGCTGCCGGGATTGCCCTGTTCTCAGTATGTTCGCGCGTTCAGCCGGGCGACTTCTTTCGCAACCGCCTCGCGAACATCGCTCTGCAGCCGCTGCTCGAGCAATCCGCCGACTTGGTACGCGACCTGTGCCGAAAGTTCCGCCGCCGCCGCCGTCGCCGCTGCAGGCAGCGCATTCGTCAGCACCGTCAGCAGTTCAGCCTGCAGCTTCGCGCCAAGTGCCTCGGACAACTGTTCGCGCAAAGCGTTCTCGACGAGCACGGGCACCTGCATGGCCAGCTCGGCAGCGATGCGCTCGGCCAGCGCCTGCTGCAGCGGATCGAGCGATGCGGCCGTGTCAACAGGCGCTGCGCCGTGCAGCGACGCGGCATGTGCGGGCTCTTCGATGATGTCGGTCAGCAGCGGGATGTCGAAGTCTTGTTCGTTCATGATTTGTCAGCCACAAAATGGGTCAGCGGATAGCCGCGCTGCTGGTACTGGCGATAGCGTTCGCGGCCGGCGAGCAGGTCGTCCTCGTCGGTCGACACGATCTCGAACATCCGCTCGAAGCGCGCGAAATGCGCAGGCGTCTCGCGCGACAGGTTGACCAGCACCTGGTGATGCGGCAGCGCCTGTCCGGCGTCGTGCGTGAGGATCACCGGCGTGACTGCGGCGAGTTCGTCGCCGGCCGGCACATGCGGCAGGAAGTCCTGGTCGGAGAAGGTCCACAGCGCTTCGTCGAACGCCGCCAGCTGCGCGCGGTCGGCGGCGAATACCACCACCTTCAGGTCGGCCGCGCGCGCCTTGCGCACCAGCCGGCACGCATAGGCGATCTTGTCCGGCACCTTGCTGTGGAAGTCGACGCGCGTCATCCGTTCGCCTGCACCATGCCATTGTGACGCAGCAGCGCATCGATGCTCGGCTCGCGACCGCGGAATGCGGTGAACGATTCCAATGCGCTGCGCGAGCCGCCCACCGACAGGATCTCGCGGTGGAACGCGAGGCCGGTCTCGGCGAGGCGGTTCGGGTCGCCCTGCGCTTCCTCGAACGCGCCGTACGCATCGGCCGACAGCACCTCGGCCCACTTGTAGCTGTAGTAGCCGGCCGCATAGCCGCCCGCGAAGATGTGCGAGAACGAATTCGGGAAACGGTTGAATGCCGGCGGCACGATCACGGCGACGCGATGGCGCACGTCGGCCAGCACGTCGGCATAGGTTTTGCTGCCGGTCGGGTCGTGGTCGAAGTGCAGGTGCATGTCGAACAGCGAGAACTCGACCTGGCGCAGCATCTGCAGCCCGGACTGGAAGTTCTTCGCGGCGATCATCTTGTCGTACAGCGCGCGCGGCAGCGGCGCGCCGGTCTCGGCATGCGCGGTCATGTGCTGCAGCACGTCCCATTCCCAGCAGAAGTTCTCCATGAACTGCGACGGCAATTCGACCGCGTCCCATTCGACGCCGGCGATGCCGGACACGCCGAGCTCGTCGACGGCGGTCAGCATGTGGTGCAGTCCGTGGCCGAACTCATGGAACAGCGTGATCACTTCATCATGCGTGAAGTAGGCCGGCTTCTTCACGCCGTCGACCACGGCGGGCTCGGTGAAGTTGCAGGTCAGGTAGGCGATCGGCGTCTGCAGGTCGCCGGCAAGGTTCTTGCGGCCGCGCGCATCGTCCATCCACGCGCCGCCACGCTTGCCGCTGCGCGCGTACAGGTCGAGGTAGAACTGGCCGACCAGCCGGCCCTGCTTCTCGATGCGGAAGAACTGCACGTCCGGATGCCAGACCGGGCTGCTGTCGGGCCGGATGTCGACGCCGAACATGTTCTGGATCAGGCGGAACAGTCCGCCGACCACCTTCGGCTCGGGGAAATACAGCTTCACTTCCTGCTCGGAGAAGGCATAGCGCTTTTCGCGCAGCTTTTCCGACGCATAGGTGATGTCCCAGGCTTCGAGCTTGTCGAGGCCGAGCTCGGACTTCGCGAAATTGCGCAGCTCGGCCAGGTCGTTCTCGGCGAACGGGCGCGCGCGCTGTGCGAGGTCATCGAGGAAGCCGATCACCTGCTGCGGCGAGGTCGCCATCTTCGGCACCAGCGACACTTCGGCAAAGTTCGCATAGCCGAGCAGCTTCGCCTCTTCGTCGCGCAGCTTCAGGATCTCGGCGATGTTCTGCGTGTTGTCCCATTCCGGCTTCTCGCCGAGCTCGGACGCCTTGGTCGCGTTCGCGCGGTAGATGGTCTCGCGCAGCGCGCGATCGTCCGCGTATTGCAGGATGGGGAAGTAGGACGGGAAGTGCAGCGTGAAGCGCCAGCCCGGCTTGCCCTCGCGCTCGGCCGATGCGCGCGCGGCGTGTTTTGCGTCATCCGGCAGCCCGGCGAGGCGCGCTTCGTCGTCGACGATCAGTTCGTACGCATTGGTCGCATCGAGCACATTCTCCGAGAAGCGCGTCGACAGCGCCGCCTGCTGTTCCTGGATCTCGGCAAAGCGCGCCTTCCTGTCGTCCGGCAGCTCGGCGCCGCCGAGGCGGAAGTCGCGCACCGCGTTGTCGATGATCTTCTTGCGCGCGGCCGGCAGCGTCGCGTACTCGGTGCTGGCCTGCAGCGCCTTGTACTTTTCGAACAGCTTCAGGTTTTGCCCGAGTTCGGTCCAGAACTCGGTGACCTTCGGCTGGTTCTCGTTGTACGCGGCGCGCAGCTCGGGCGTGTCGACCACCGCATTCAGGTGGCCGACCACGCCCCACGCGCGGCCGAGGCGTTCAGTCACGGCTTCCAGCGGCGCGACGAACTGATCCCAGCCGGACGGCGCGTCGGCCGCCTCCAGCCGGCTGACGACGCGGCGCGCGTCGTCCAGCAGTTGCGCAACCGCCGGCGTCACGTGGTCCGGCATGAACAGGTCGAAACGGGGCAGGTCGGTAAAGTCGAGCAGGGCGTTGGTCGTCATGGTTTTAATTTCCCTATCGGTCAGATTGCATCGGCCACGCGCTCGGCGGCCTCGATCGTGTTCACGAGCAGCATGGTGATCGTCATCGGGCCGACGCCGCCGGGCACCGGCGTGATCCAGCCGGCCACTTCGGCGGACGGTGCGAAATCGACATCGCCGCAGAGCTTGCCGGCGTCGTCGCGGTTCATGCCGACGTCGATCACTACCGCCCCCGGCTTGACCATGTCGGCCGTGACGATGTTGCGCTTGCCGGTGGCGACCACGAGGATGTCGGCGTCGCGCGTGTGGTGACCGAGGTCGCGCGTCTTCGAGTTGCAGACGGTGACGGTCGCGCCCGCCTGCAGCAGCAGCATCGCCTGCGGCTTGCCGACGATGTTCGAAGCGCCGACCACCACCGCATGCGCGCCGCGCACCGGATAGTCGATCGATTCCAGCATCTTCATCACGCCGTACGGCGTGCACGGACGGAACAGCGGCTGGCCTGTCATCAGCAGGCCGGCATTGCTGATATGAAAACCATCCACATCCTTTTCCGGCGCGATCGCCTCGATCACCTTGTGCGCATCGATGTGCGCGGGCAGCGGCAGCTGCACCAGGATGCCGTTGATCCGCGGATCGCGATTCAGCGCGTCCACGCGCGCCAGCAGCTCGGCCTCCGACAGGCTGGCGTCATACTTCTCCAGCACCGAATGGATGCCGTTGTCCTCGCAGGCCTTGACCTTGTTGCGCACATAGACCTGCGATGCCGGATTGTCGCCGACCAGCACCACGGCGAGGCCGGGCTGGTGGCCGCGCGCGGTCAGGGCAGCCGCGCGGCGCGCGACTTCGGTGCGCAGTTCGCGCGACAACTGGTTTCCGTCGATGATTTTTGCGGGCATGGATTCTCGCGGTATCGGTAAGTGTGATCGAAGAGCAATTATAAGAGCGGGGGCAGGAAGACGCGGCGCGCGGCCTGACGAATGCCGGCCCGCCCCGGCACGGGCGTCGTCGTTTGATGCGCAGCAAAGCCGCGTCGTTCCCCGGGTTCGCGCAAACCGCGCGCGCTATAGAGTGTCCGGCGTTACGGATTTTCTTTATTTTAATTCCGTATAATGAAATCAGTTACCGTATTTTGAAAAACCCCGAAAGTGCTGATACACTCCGCGCCATTGAAATTCCGTCAGATTTCGCTGTAAGGTGAATCTGCGGGCACTCCCTGAAACCGGCCTCGACAAGAAACCAGGAGACTCCTCATGGCAGCGCAAATCGACACTATCCTGGCGCAAGCCGCCAACGATCCCGATGTGATGGAAACCCGCGAGTGGCTCGACGCCCTCGAATCCGTGATCGAGCACGAAGGCGCGGAGCGCGCGCATTACCTGCTGGAACGCATGGTGGACCTCGCGCGCCGCCGCGGCGCGCACATACCGTTCTCCAGCAACACTGCCTATGTGAACACCATTCCTGCGCATCTCGGCGAGCATTGCCCGGGCAACCTCGAATACGAAGAGCGGCTGCGCTCGTACATGCGCTGGAACGCGATGGCGATGGTGGTCAAGGCCAACCGCGCCGACGGCGACCTCGGCGGCCACATTTCCAGCTTCGCATCGCTGGCCAACATGCTCGGCATCGGCTTCAACCACTTCTGGCATGCGCCGGACGAGAACCACGGCGGCGACCTGCTGTACATCCAGGGCCATTCGTCGCCCGGCATCTATGCGCGCGCCTACCTCGAAGGCCGCATCACCGAAGACCAGATGCTGAACTTCCGCCGCGAAGTCGACGGCAAGGGCCTGTCGTCGTATCCGCACCCGAAGCTGATGCCGGACTTCTGGCAGTTCCCGACCGTGTCGATGGGTCTCGGACCGCTGATGGCGATCTACCAGGCACGCTTCCTGAAGTACCTGCACGCGCGCCAGATCGCCGACACCGCGAACCGCAAGGTGTGGGCGTTCTGCGGCGACGGCGAGATGGACGAGCCGGAATCGATGGGCGCGATCGGCATGGCCGGCCGCGAGATGCTCGACAACCTCGTGTTCGTCATCAACTGCAACCTGCAGCGCCTCGACGGCCCGGTGCGCGGCAACGGCAAGATCATGCAGGAGCTCGAGGCCGATTTCCGCGGCGCGGGCTGGAACGTGATCAAGGTGATCTGGGGCTCGAACTGGGACGACCTGCTGGCGCGCGACAAGGACGGCGTGCTGCAGCGGATCATGATGGAAACCGTCGACGGCGAGTACCAGAACTACAAGGCGAAGGACGGCGCATACGTGCGCAAGCATTTCTTCGGCAAGGACCCGCGCGCGCTCGAGCTGGTCGCGAACATGTCGGACGACGACATCTGGCGCCTGACCCGCGGCGGCCATGATCCGCACAAGATCTATGCCGCGTACAAGGCCGCGCAGGAAAACAAAGGCCAGCCGACCGTGATCCTGGCGAAGACCGTCAAGGGTTATGGCATGGGCAAGTCCGGCGAGGCGCGCAACACGGCGCACCAGACCAAGAAGCTCGACGACCAGGCGATCCGCGAAATGCGCGACCGCTTCGGCATCCCGATCCCGGACGACAAGCTGCACGAAGTGCCGTTCTACAAGCCGTCCGACGACGCGCCGGAAATGAAGTATCTGCACGAGCGCCGCAAGCAGCTCGGCGGCTACCTGCCGCAACGCCGCCGCCAGGCCGAAGAGACCCTGCCGGTGCCGGAGCTGTCCGCATTCCAGGCCATCCTCGACCCGACCGCCGAAGGCCGCGAGATCTCGACCACGCAGGCCTATGTGCGCGCATTGACCGTGCTGCTGCGTGACAAGGAACTCGGCCCGCGCGTGGTGCCCATCCTCGTTGACGAGGCGCGCACCTTCGGCATGGAAGGCTTCTTCCGGCAGATCGGCATCTTCAACCAGCAGGGCCAGCTGTACGAACCGGTCGACAAGGACCAGGTCAGCTACTACCGCGAGGACAAGGCCGGCCAGATCCTGCAGGAAGGCATCAACGAAGCGGGCGCCATGAGCTCGTGGATCGCTGCGGCGACGTCATACTCGACGAACAACCGCGTGATGATCCCGTTCTACATCTTCTACTCGATGTTTGGCTTGCAGCGCATCGGCGACCTCGCGTGGGCAGCCGGCGACATGCGCGCCCGCGGCTTCCTGCTCGGCGGCACCTCGGGCCGCACGACGCTGAACGGCGAAGGCCTGCAGCACGAAGACGGCCACAGCCATGTGCTCGCATCGACCATCCCGAACTGCATGCCGTACGACCCGACCTTCGCGCACGAAGTCGCGGTGATCCTGCAGGATGGCTTGAAGCGCATGGTCGGGAAGCAGGAAGACGTGTTCTATTACATCACGCTGATGAACGAGAACTACGCGCATCCGGGCATGAAGCCGGGCCAGGAAGAAGGCATCCTGAAGGGCCTGTACCTGCTGCAGCCGTCGCAGGCCAAGGCGAAGCAGCGCGTGCAGCTGCTGGGCTCGGGCACCATCCTGCGCGAAGTGATCGAGGCCGCCGCGCTGCTGGAAAAAGACTGGGGCGTCGCCGCCGACATCTGGTCCGCGCCGTCGTTCACGCTGGCAGCGCGCGAAGGCCAGGATGCCGACCGCTGGAACATGCTGAACCCGACCGCAACGCCGCGCGTGCCCTATGTGACCGCGCAGCTGCAGGCGTCGGAAGGCCCGCTGATCGCAGCGACCGACTACATGCGCAGCTATGCGGAGCAGATTCGCCCGTTCATCCCGAAAGGCCGTTCGTACAAGGTGCTGGGTACCGACGGCTTCGGCCGCTCCGACTCCCGCGCGAAGCTGCGCGAATTCTTCGAGGTGAATCGCCACTTCGTCACCGTCGCCGCGCTGAAGCAGCTGGCCGACGACGGCAAGATCGATGCGTCCGTGGTGGCGCAGGCGATCACGAAGTACGGGCTCGATCCGAGCAAGCCGAACCCGGTCAACGTCTGATTCAGCCCATTGGCAGGTTGTGCTTCATAAAAAACAACCGGCAGCATTAAATGCTGCTGGTTGCGGGAAACGAAGCTAAAAACCATGGCGTTTTTAATCCTGTCTTAACGCGACAGAAACCCGCATGAGGACGGCTCGTCCATAATCGCGGCGAGATCGTCCCGCACAGGCGGGAACCAACGGAGCAAAAATAATGAGCCAAGTAGAAATCAAGGTGCCCGACATTGGCGACTTCAAGGAAGTGGAAGTCATCGAGCTGCTGGTCAAGCCGGGCGATGTGGTGAAGGCCGAGCAATCGCTGATCACGGTCGAGTCCGACAAGGCCAGCATGGAGATCCCGAGCAGCCACGCAGGCGTCGTGAAGGAATTGAAGGTCAAGCTCGGCGACAAGGTCGCCGAGGGCAGCGTGGTGCTGATGCTGGAGCCGGCCGACGGCGCCGCAGCAGCACCGGCAGCAGCACCGGCACCGGCAGCAGCACCGGCACCGGCAGCAGCACCGGCACCGGCAGCAGCACCGGCTCCGGTCGCCGCCGCGCCGGCAGCAGCGCCTGCACCTGCCGTGGCTGCAGCGCCGGCCGCTGCCGCCAGCGGCGCGAAGTCGCATGCATCGCCGTCGGTGCGCAAGTTCGCGCGCGAACTCGGCGTTGACCTGACCCGCGTGAGCGGCACCGGCCCGAAGGGCCGCATCCTGCTGGAGGACGTGCAGGGCTTCGTGAAGGGCGTGATGTCCGGCGCCAGCGCCGCGCCGGCCGCCGCCGGCGGTGGCGGCGCCGCGCTCGGCCTGCTGCCGTGGCCGTCGCTCGACTTCTCGAAGTTCGGCGAGACCTCGCTCGAGCCGCTGTCGCGCATCAAGAAGATCAGCGGCCCGAACCTGCACCGCAACTGGGTGATGATCCCGCACGTGACGCAATGGGACCAGGCCGACATCACCGACCTCGAAGAATTCCGCAAGAGCGCCAACGAGTCGCTGTCGAAGTCCGGCGTGAAGCTGACCATGCTCGCATTCGTGATCAAGGCCAGCGTGTCGGCGCTGAAGAAATTCCCGGCGTTTAATTCGTCGCTCGACGCCGCCGGCGAGAACCTGATCCTGAAGCACTTCTACAACATCGGCTTCGCGGCCGACACGCCGAACGGGCTGGTGGTGCCGGTGGTGAAGAACGCCGACCAGAAGGGCCTCGCGCAGATTGCGAAGGAAATGGGCGAGCTGTCCGCGCAGGCGCGCGAAGGCAAGCTCAAGCCGGCCGACATGCAGGGCGCGACCTTCACGATCTCTTCGCTCGGCGGCATCGGCGGTACGCAGTTCACGCCGATCATCAACGCACCGGAAGTCGCGATCCTCGGCCTGTCGAAGTCCGAGATCAAGCCGGTCTGGGACGGCAAGGCCTTCGCGCCGCGCCTGATGCTGCCGATGTCGCTGTCCTACGACCATCGCGTGATCGACGGCGCGCTCGGCGCGCGCTTCATCGTCTATCTCGGCGAGGTGCTGGCGGACATGCGCAGGTCGCTGCTGTAAACCTGCCGCGATGACCACCTGCGTCGTCGTCCGCAAGGACGGTCAGATCGCCATCGCGGCCGACTCGCTGGTGACCTTCGGGGACACCCGGCTGTCGCAGGCCTACGAGGCGAACGAAAAGATCATCGAGGTCAACGGCTCGTATGTGTCGTTGTCGGGCACCACCGCGCATTTCCCGGTGATGAAGAAGCTCTTGGCCGAGATGGGCGACGAGTGCCGGCTGGGCTCGCGCGACGAGGTGTTCGACACCTTCACGCGCGCGCACCAGATTCTGAAGGACAAGTACTTCCTGAACGTGAAGGAAGAGGAAGACGACCCTTACGAGTCGTCGCAGATCACCACGCTGATCGCGAACCCGCACGGCATCTTCGGCGTGTATTCGTATCGCGAGGTGTTCAGCTTCGACCGCTTCTGGGCGATCGGCAGCGGCAAGTGCTTCGCGCTGGGCGCGATGTACGCGGCCTACGAGCGCCTCGGCAGCGCACAGGAGATCGCCGAACTCGGCGTGCAGGCCGGCGCGGAGTTCGACAAGAGTTCGGCGCTGCCGTGCCGCGTGATCAGTTTTCCGATGCAAAGATAACGGAGCCAAACAATGAGCATCATCGAAATCAAAGTCCCCGACATCGGTGACTTCAAGGAAGTGGAAGTCATCGAACTGCTGGTCAAGCCGGGCGACACGATCAAGCCCGAGCAATCGCTGATCACGG
>CAZTIF010000110.1:0-10468 GCA_964613635.1 uncultured Bifidobacterium sp.
ACTCCGGTGGCTTTAACTTAAACCAACCAGCCTCCACGAATTCCGGGGCGATTCAATGAGGCGGAGCGCCTGGCGGCTCTGCGGGCGAGCAAAATCCTGAGCAATGCGCCGATACAGGTGCTCAACGAGCTGGCGCTGATTGCGAGGCTGACCGCCGGAACGGAGCGGGGCTTCGTGGACATCGTCAAGGAAACCACGACTTTTGTCCTTGCCCACTCCTGTGGTTTCGACGGCGAACTGCAGCGAGAGGATTCGTTCTGCGGCACGACGATCCTGACCCCGGATGAAGTCATGGTCGTGGAAGACGCGACCCGGGACCCGCGATTCAAGCATCTGTCGATCGTCACGGGCGAGCCCTTCATCCGGTTTTATGCGGGCGCGCCCCTGTTGTCGCCCGAGGGCCTTCCTATCGGCGCCTTGTGCGTGACGGACTCCGCTCCCCGCAAGCTCACCGTCGACCAGATACAGGGGCTGAAGGCTTTGTCCAGGGCGGTGACTGCCCGCTTGCAGCTGGCCAGGGCGGTCGAGGAGCTGCGCGGCGAGCAGGACAAGTTCCGCGCCTTCATGGACAACGGCCCCACGGTGTCCTTCATCAAGGATGGACAGGGTCGCTATGTTTTTGCGAACCAGCGTTTCCTCGATGCCTTCGACGTGGAAGCGGAAAACCTGCTCGGGAAGCGCGACAGCGATCTTTGGCCATCATCGATTGCCGAGCCGCTGATCGCGCATGACAGGTACGTCATGTCGCAGAACCAGGCCGTCGAATTGACGGAGGCAGGCCCGCCGGACAGCGCAGGCAATCCGACCTGGTGGCAGTCCCACAAGTTCGTGATTCCGAATGACCAGAAGCTGCTTGGCGGCGTGGCGCTCGACGTGACCAACCTGCACCAAATGCAGGAAAAATTCAGGCACCTTGCAGGCACTGATGTGCTCACGGGGCTGCCCAACCGAATGGCGCTGAATGATTCTCTGCAAGCGGCGATGGACAGGCGCAGGGAGAGCGCCAGCCTGATGGCGCTGATGTTCATCGACGTGGATCACTTCAAGCGGGTCAACGACAACTTCGGCCATGCGGTCGGCGACCAGGTCCTGATTGATTTTTCAAGCCGGGTCAAGGGCGCCATCCGGCATACCGATCTTCTTTTCCGGCTCGCCGGCGATGAATTCGTGGTGCTGCTGGAAAGCCTGCGCGAGCCGGGCGAGGCCGAGATCGTCGCGCAGAAAATTTACGAAGCGCTGCGCGATCCGATGATCATCGACGGACATGCCCATCCAATCTCGACCAGCATCGGCATCGCGATCGTCACCCGGGAATCGCGCAATCCGACCACGCTGCTCTCGCAGGCAGACCAGGCTTTGTACGAGGCAAAGCGCAGTGGCCGAGGGCGCTACGCATCGGTCAGCGTCTGAGCCGGCTGCGGAGGTGCCGTCGGCGCGGCGACATCAAGACGTCCGGCCGACCCGTTCCTGCCGTGCTGTCGGCCGCCCTGCTCAGCGCATGATGTGGCTGCAAGAAAACTCAAGCAGCTTTTCTGCCAGCGCGCCCGGCTCGAGCTGTAACCATTCCGGATTGGCGACCTGACCCGACTTCACCGGCTCGCCGCCGGCATCGCGCTGCGCATGCTCGGCGACCCACATCGTGCGCGCCTGCCGGAAGCGGCAATTGAATTCCACCAGCGAACGGGTCGAACGCACCGCACCCTCCTTCGGCGCAGCCAGGTTCACCAGCTGCCACGCATGGACGATGTAGCCCTTGCGGGACATGCTTTCTTTCTCGATGGCATAGACGTTGCCATCGGCATCCGTGAAGGTCGGCGAATAGGTGACGGCGCTGGCAGGCAGCGCACAGCAGGCGGCGAGCGCGCCGGCGATGAAGGCGAACCGGGCAGGAGTCATGGGCATTTCGGTGATCTGGTTGGTTGAACTGTTTCCAAGTTTAAATCCCGGCCGGGCGACTGTCATGAATTTTGGTGCGAAGCAGGATCAGCGCAGCCCCGACGGGGGACAGTCCGGGAGCGCGTTGAATTAGAATTCGGGTCTGCGGCGCGCTGTCCCGGGCGCGCCGGCATTACCGCGCTGATGACCAATTCCCGCAGAATCCTCCACCTGATGCAATTCCCGCCCATGCTGCGCAGCCCGAAGCGCCTGTTCTTCACGCTGCTCGCGATCACCACGCTGCTCAAGCTCTGGCTTGCGGCCGCGATACCGTTCACCAGCGACGAAGCCTACTTTTATCAATGGGGCGCGCATCCGGACTGGGGCGGCTTCTACGACCATCCGCCGATGGCGGGCTGGTGGCTGTGGGCGCTGCAGCAGCTGTCGTCGCATCCGCTGGTGCTGCGGCTGCCGGCGGTGCTGCTGTGGATCGCGGTCACCTTCGGAATGATGGACCTGATGCGCCGCCAGCAGCCGCTGGAGGAGCAGCGCCGCTGGCTGCTCGGCAGCTTGTTCCTCGCACTGCCCTTCACCTGGGCGCTGAACCTGATCACGACCGATACGCCGCTGATCTTCTTCCTGTTCTTCTCCGGCTACGCCTTCCTGCGCGCCGAGCGCGAGGACGACCTGCGCTGGTACGCTGCCGCCGGCGTGCTGCTCGGGCTGGCACTGCTGTCGAAGTACTTTGCCGGACTGCTCGCAATCACCTACGCGGTGTATCTGCTGCCGCGACGCGGCGGCCTGAAGCGGCTGCTGCTCATCGCGCTGTGCGCGCTGCCGTTCATGCTGCTGAACCTCGCATGGAATTCGACGAACTGCTGGAACAACATCCTGTTCAACCTGATGAACCGGAACCAGGGCTCGCATTTCTCGTTCGGGAATACCGGCACCTACCTCGGCATGATGCTGTACCTGCTGACGCCGTGGACTGCGATCGCACTGTGGCGCGCCGGCCGCTGGCGCGGGCAATGGACGCTGCTGTCGCTGTTTGTCGTGCCGTTCGCGCTGTTCCTGCTGCTGTCGTTCTTCAAGACCATCGGCCTGCACTGGGTACTGGCCTTCCTGCCGTTCGCCTTCCTGTTCGCCGGACTGCGGCTGGATGAATCGCAGCTTGCGCGCCAGTGCCGCTGGAACCTGTGGCTGGGCCTGCCGCACCTGATCGTGCTGCTGGCGATCGCCTATGTGCCGACCGACAGTTTCAAGTCGATGAAGATCCATGCGGACCTGGTCATGCAGCGCGATGGCAAGGCCTGGGTGGCGGCGCTGAAGGAAGACATGCTGCCCGGGACCGTGCTGATGGCGACCTCGTACAGCCCGGCGTCGGTGCTGGCGTATCACGCGGGCGAGTATGTGCCGGTGTTCGGCAGTGGCAGTTTCCATGCGCGCTTCGATGACGACATCACCGACTTCAAGTCGCTCGACGGCCGCGACTTCCGCATCACCAGCACCAAGCCGCTCGATCCGGCCGCCTATGCGCCTTACTTCGACCGCGTCCGGGTACAGGAGAAAAAGATCGGCGGCGCGACTGCCTGGGTGATCGACGGCCGGGGATTCCGCTTCCGGCCGTATTTCGAGCGGGTGCTGAAGCCGGTCGCCGCAAAGTACTACCGCGTGCCGTCTTTCCTGCCGCTGTACGGCTGCGAGTTCCTGGAGCGCTACGGCTTCATCTGAACGTGAACTTCTTGTGCCCGAGGTAGCTGGTGAATACCGGCACCGTGACGCCGACCGCATGCGCGATCTCGGGCACGAAGCGGCTGACGCCGGCCAGCGGCAGCAGGTAGTACAGCGCCATGCTGATCGCCCAGGTCTGCAGCACCGCGACGCCATTCACCAGCACGAAGAAGAACACGCTGCGCCGCACCGACTGCGTGCCCTGCCCGAACACGAACGCGCGCGCGAGGATGAACGCGGTGACCATGCCGGTCAGGTAGGCGAACACCACCGAGGTCGAAAAATCGAACCACTGGTTGTAGACGATGCGCGAGCCGAAGTTCACGCTGGCGGCGAGCCCGCCGGTGAGCACGAAGATGAAAAACTGCCGCGTCATGAACTGACGGATCATCGCGGCCCACCCTGAACTGCATCGCGCGCCATCTTGCGGCCGAAGCCTATGCTCTCGGAGATGCCGCGGTCTTCCGGATAGTAGTAAGAAGTGTCGGCAACCCACAGCCCCTGCACCGGCAACGCGACCGGCGGCAGGCGGTCGAGATAGCCGGGCTCGCAGATCGGCTGCGCATGCCGGTAGCGGCTGGCGCGGATGTCGATGAAATCCTCGTCCGTCAGCGCCGGGTTGATCGTCTTCAGATAATGCTTCACCTTGGCGATGAACACCTCGTCGCCCTCGGCATACTTCGGATGTTCGCCCGGCATGTAGAACGGCACGTAGACGACGGACTGGTCCAGCGGACGCAGGTTCGAATACTCGACGAGGCCCGGGATATCCATCTCAGGATCATTCACGTTCAGCCAGAAATTTTCCGTGACGGGCTTCGCCAGTTTCGCGATCACGCAAACCACCGCGATGTTGCGCACCGAGCGGAAGGCCTGCATCACGTTGTCCGGCAAATCAGGCATCACTTTCGGCACATAAGGCAGCGGTATCGTGCTGACCACCTTGTCGAAAGCATCGACGCCCGCGCCGGTCTCGATGCCGGTGACGCGACCGCCGTCGATCACGACCTTGCGCACCGGCGTGCTCAGCCGGATCTCGCCGCCGTGACGCTCGATATCGGCGCGCATGGCCTCGAGCAGCGTGCCCGATCCACCGTCGAGATAGCCGAGCTTCTCGCGGAACAGGTCGTAGCGCGAGCGGCCGATGCGGCGGATGCGGCTCCATATCCACGCGGCCGACAGGTTGTCCGCATAGTCGTAGAACTTGTAGTCGAACAGCCGGCGCCACAGTACTTCCCAGGCTTCGGCGCCGACCCAGCGGCGTATCCAGCCGCCGGCCTCGACACGGTCGAGCGGCTTCCAGTCATTCCGCTTGGTCGACAGGAAAGCATGCAGGCCGTAACGGAATTTCGCCGCCAGCGACAGCCCGCGGAATTTCAGCAGCGCGACCGGATTGCCCCAGGGCTGCAGCTGCCGCTGGTACCAGTAGCCCATCTTCGTCTCGACCCAGCGCATCTTGCCGGCGATGCCGAGCTCGTCGAGCAGCTGCAGGAAGGCGGCGTCGGAGATGCAATGGAAATGGTAGTAGCGCTCGATGGACAGGCCGGAGAAGTCGAAGCTGGCGGTCATGCCGCCGACACGGTCGTCGGCCTCGTACACCACCGGGCTGTGGCCGTCACGCGCGAGCTGATAGGCCACCGCCAGTCCCATCGGGCCGGCGCCGAGCACGGCAATGCGCTGTTTCGCGGACGTCAACATCAGAACTCCAGCACAACCGGACCATAGGTCGGTTCGCAGAAAGTTTCGCGGATCGCTTCGGCGAACGGCGTGCAGCGCACACCGAAGATGCCGGGCCAGTCGATCACCTCGAACTCGTCCTTCGCAACCAGCGCGGCCAGCTGTTGCGTGGTGAACGGCGGGTTGCGGTCGAACAGGCCCCACAGCCACAGCAGCAGGTAGAACAGCCCGTAAGGTATCTTCATGATCAGCGCGCGGGCGCCGGTGGTGCGCTTGATCGCGCGGATGATGTCGATGTAATCGACTTGCTCATGTCCGGAAATGTTGTAGACGCCGTCGCCGATGCGGTTCTCGATGCAGCTGATGATGATGTTGCAGAAGTCGCCGACATACAGCGGCTGTCGCATGTAGCGGCCATCGCCGGGCACCGGGAATACCGGCAGCTTCTTCATGAAGCGCGACAGCCAGCCGAGGTGCTTGCGGTCGAACCAGCCGAACATCAGGGTCGGGCGCAGCACCGGGCAGGCGATGCCGCTGTCGCGCACCATCCGCTCCTGCGTCTTCTTGGTATTGGTATAGAAATCGTCGGCCGCCGACTCGACCACCGACGAGCTGATGTGCACCAATTGCGCGACTTTGCCGGCGCGGATCGCGTCGAGCACGTTGTGCGTCGAAATGAGATTGTTGCGCTCGAAGTCGAGGTAGTCATTGCCGCCGATCTGCGCCTGCAGCATCACCACCGCGCGCGCCTCGCTGAAGTGTCGCTCCCAATCGCCGCGCTCGGCAAGGTCCGCATATTCGATCGTGAGTTCCGGATGCAGGCGGCGCAGCACCTCGAGGTTCGCGCGATGCTTGTCGAGGATCACGAGGTTCGTGTAGCCCTGCGCCTTCAGCCTGACCACGAGATTCTGGCCGACCAGCCCGGCGCCGCCGGGCAGGATGATCTTGTCGGCGCTCTTGTCGATGTTCATTCAAATATCCAGCTTGTTGAAGACGAAGCGCGGCAGGTGGCGGATCACCATCATGACCAGCCACCATTTGGCCGGCGCGTAGACCACCGGCTTGCCGGCGGCGATACCGGCGACGATGCGGCGCGCGACCGCGTCCACCGGCGCGAGGCCGCGCGGCGAGAGGTGCGCCGTCATCGGCGTTGCGGTCGGGCCGGGCTTGACCAGCACCACCTTCACCGCGCTGCGCCCGAAGCGGTGCTGCAGGCCCTGCAGGTAGCGATCGACCAGACCTTTGGCCGCGCCGTACACGTAATTCGACTTGCGGCCGCGATCGCCCGCCACCGAGCCGATCACGGCCAGCGTGCCGTGCTGCTGCCGTTCCAGTTGCGCGGCGAAGGCCTCGGCAAACAAAACCGGTGACACGCCGTTCACCAGCAGCGCGTCGCGCGCGGCATCGAGGCCCTGCTCGCAGGCATGCTGCTCCGGCAGGTTGCCGTGCGCCACCAGCACGATGTCGATCCGACGCTGCGCCAGCTCCGTGGCCAGCGCCGCAATCGCGGACGGCGCGTGGAAGTCGGCCTGCCGCACGGCGATGGTCGATTGCGGGCTGCGCACGCGCAGGTCGTCCGCGACGGCCTGCAGCCGCGCATCCTCCCGGCCGACCAGTACGAGGTCGACCGGCTGCTGCACCCACAGGCGCGCGCAATGCTCGGCGATGGCCGATGTCGCGCCAATGATCACGATGCCCTGTCTGGCCAATTCAGCTCCCGTTCAAAAATCGATCAAGCGCCGCGCCATCGCCGAGCTGATGCCCGGGTCGCGGTGCGGCAAAAATTCATTCAGGCGCGGATAGCCGGCCTCGAACAGCGCGCGCGGCATGCGCGCATCCTTGGCCGGATACAGCCGTCCGCCGGCCTCACTGACGATCGCGTCGAGCCGCTCGAACAGCTTCAGCGTGGCCTCGCCGCGATTGGGAAAATCGAGCGCGAGCGTGACTCCCGGCTGCGCGAAGCTCAGCATGCCGACCGACGCACGATCGGCAAAGGTCTTCAGCACCGCAAGGAAGGAACCCATGCCGGCGCGCGCGGTGGCATCGAGCAGCGCCTGCACGCCGTCACGGCCGCGCGTGCGCGGCAGTACGCACTGGTACTGGTAGAAACCTCTCGGCCCGTAGATGCGGTTCCAGTCGTGCAGCGCGTCGAGCGGATGGAAAAAGGGCTCGTAATGCTGCACGCCGGACGAGCGCGCCTGCTTCAGCGCGTAATACGCGGTATTGAATGCGCGCAGCGACAGCGGATTCACCAGCGAAACCGGCGGCACGAAGGGCACGCGGCGCTCGCGCCGCGCAGCGGGTGCCGGCCGCTGCGCGTCGGACGGATTGGCGCGCATGAAGATGCCGCGCCCCGCGCGGTTCAGGCAATCGACCCAGGACACCGTATGTTCCCAGCCGGCCTCGGAGGCGTCGGCAAGGTCGAAGAATTCGGCGAGGTCGCGGTAGGGCAGCGTTTCGACGTCCAGCCACGGGCCGCGAATCCGGCGCAGCTTCAGCTCGGCCTCGACGATCACGCCGGTGAGGCCGAGGCCGCCGATGGTCGCGGCGAAGCGCGCATCGCCCGGACGCAGCTCTTCGACGCTGCCGTCGGTGCGTGCCAGCGCCAGCCGGCTGACCTGGTCGCCGAAGCTGCCGTACACATGATGGTTCTTGCCGTGCACGTCGTTGGCGATCGCGCCGCCGACGGTGACCAGCTGCGTGCCCGGCACTACCGGCAGCATCCAGCCGCGCGGCACGCACAGCCGCTGTATGTCGCGCAGCAGCGTGCCGGCCTCGCAGCGCAGCAGGCCGGCCTGCTCGTCAAACGCAATGAAACGATCCAGCGGGCGCATGTCCCACAGGACACCGCCGGGGTTCAGGCCGACATCGCCATAGCTGCGCCCCATGCCCATCGCGAGTCCGCTGCGGTCGGCCGCCAGCATCGCGGGCACGCGGCTGCGGTCGGCCAGCGGGTGCAGCGTGTGCGCATGCGCGCCCAGCCGTCCCCAGGAACGGATGTCTACCATGCCAGCGTCCAGCTGCGCGAGCCGGCCAGCAGCACCAGCGCAAAGGCGGCGCCGGCCAGCAGGCTGGTCTTGTCGCGCAAGGCGAACAGCAAGGGATCGTCGTGCATCTGCCCTCGGTGCGCTTTCAGCCAGACGCGGCTGATCCAGAACAGATGCACCGGTACCGCGCACCAGATCAGCTGCGGCGTGTGATAGAGCCGCAGCACCGCATCGCTGTTCAGGTAGAGCGCCAGCACCAGTGCCGATGCATAGCCGGACACGATGCCGAGGCTCTGCACCAGCGGCGCGTCGGAAGTCAGGTAGCCGCGGCCGTGTGCGCGCTCGCGCCCGTGCCGCGCCTGCACGGCAAGCTCGGCGTAGCGCTTCACGAAGGCCAGCGACAGGAACATGAACGCCGAGAAGGCCAGCAGCCAGAAGGACAGCGGAATGTCGGCCGCGGCCGCGCCGGCGATGACGCGCAGCGTGTACAGCATCGCCAGCAGCAGGCAGTCGACCAGCACCAGCCGCTTCAGGCCGAGCGAATACGCACAGGTGAGCGCGAAGTACAGCAGCAGCCAGCCGGTGAAGGCCGGGCCGGCCGGCAGCGCGCACAGCAGCGCCACCACCAGCAGCAGCGGCGCAATCAGTATGCCGAAGGCCACCGGCAAGTGGCCGGCCGCAAACGGGCGCGCCTTCTTGCGCGGATGCATGCGATCGCTGTCGAGGTCGAGCAGGTCGTTGCCGATGTAGACAGCCGACGCACACAGGCTGAATGCCACGAAGGCCAGCAGCAGGCGCAGCGACAGGTCGGCGTCCGGCAGCAGGTGCGCGGCCAGCGGCGCGACGAACAGCAGCAGGTTCTTCGCCCACTGGTGCACGCGCAATGCGCGCAGCAACACGCGCAGGCCGGCGCGTGGTGATGCGAAGGTCTGGTCGACGTTGGCAATGGCCTTGGCCTGCCGCTCGACTGCGCCGGATGCATTCACCACCACGGCCTTGCGCGCACGCCGCCACACCTGCAGGTCGACCTTCGCATTGCCGGCGTAGTCAAAGCCGCCGGCGCCGTAGCGGCGTTCGAGCGCTTCGGCCTTGCGGCGGCCACCAAGGTTGGTGTCGCCGTCGCTGGCGAGCACTTCATCGAAGATGCCGAGGTGAGCGGCGATCGCTTCCGCAATGCTGCGGTCGGCCGCGGTGCACAGCACCAGCTTGCGGCCATGCGCGCGCTGCACGGTCAGCCAGTCAAGCAGTGGCTGGTTGTAGGGCAGCGTGGCCGGATCGAAATCCGACAACGCCGCGAGTTCCTGCTTGACCGCCGCCTTGCCCTGCAACAGCCAGAGCGGCAGCTTCAGCAGCGCCAGCGGGCTGTCGCGCAGCGCGCGCAGCGCCGCTTCGTGCAGGGTGTCCGACCGGACCAGCGTGCCGTCGAGGTCGACGGCGAGCGGGATGGAATTCAAAAGCCTGTCCTCTTGGTAATGCCAGTCAGTTAAGCGTAAAACATTCCGCGATTAACGAAAAATCTGAAAGTCGCTGGGTCCCGGCCTGCGCCGGGACGACGATTTTGGAGCCGTTTGCGCTTGAAACGTCGTCCCGGCGCAGGCCGGGACCCAGTGTCTTTGAGGCACTTCGCCTTAAGTGAACAGCCTTAGTCCTCATGGGGAAAATCGCCGGCCTCCGGGGCCGGCTTGCGCGCGCGTATTGTAATTCAGCAGCGGCCCCGCAGACGCCGGAAACAACGAAGCCGCCGCCCCTTGCGGGAACGGCGGCTTGCGCGTGCGGATGTCAGCGGATCAGCGTTGTACCGCGTCCACCACCGCCAGTGCGGTCATGTTGACAATGCGGCGCACCGTCGCCGACGGCGTCAGGATGTGTACCGGCCGCGCACAGCCGAGCAGCACCGGGCCGATCGCGACGCCATGGCCGGCGGCGACCTTCAGCAGGTTGTACGCGATGTTGGCCGCATCGATGTTCGGCAGCACCAGCAGGTTGGCGTCGCCCTTCAGCACCGTGTCGGGCATGGTGCTCTTGAGCAGGTGGGCGTCAAGCGCGGTGTCGCCGTGCATCTCGCCGTCGACCTCGAGGTCGGGTGCGCGCTCGCGGATGATGCCCAGCGCCGTGCGCATCTTCACGGCCGACTCGCTGTTGCTGGTGCCGAAGTTCGAATGCGACAGCAGCGCCGCGCGCGGATGCAGGCCGAAGCG
>CAZTIF010000111.1:0-10249 GCA_964613635.1 uncultured Bifidobacterium sp.
ATTTGACGGGGATTCATGCCTCTTGACAGGGCATCAAGCAACGATCAATCGGCCGGCGAGGGAGGGGGCGAAGACGGGCCAGCGCTTTTGGCGGCGCCGTTTCGCTGCGGGGCTGTATACAGCCGGAATTTCCTGCAACTTCCTGGGTGACCGTATTTAGAGCCCATCTCGGTAGGTTGAAATAAATGCTTTTTTGCTTGTCCAACGAACTGGATTCTCTGTTCGGAGGGCAAGGCGATGAGTACGCAGCATGATGATGGCTGGCGCTTGAGCGATGCGATGTGGGCCAGGATGGCACCGTTGATCCCGCCGCCAAAACCGCATCCGCTGGGCTGCCACCGACCGCGCATCTCGGATCGGGTCGCGATGAATGCGATCCTGCTGTTGCTGCGCACCGGTATGCATTGGGGAGCGCTCGATGCCACCGGGTTGTGTTCGCACTCCTCGGCGCACCGGCGGTTTCGCGAGTGGACCGACGCGGGCGTGTTCGAGCGCTTCTGGCACGACGGACTGCTGGCATGCGAGGCACTGGAGAAGATCGACTGGGGTTGGCTGGCGCTCGACGGGACGATGACCAAGGCCCCGTTGGGCGGGGAAAAAAATCGGCCCGAACCCGACCGACCGCGGCAAAGGGGGCGTCAAGCGCAGCCTGCTCACTGATGGACACGGCCTGCCGCTGGCACTGGTCATCGCGGGCGCCCATCGGCACGACAGCATGCTGTTGGAAGAGACCTTGGCCAAGATCGTCATCGACAAGCCGGCGACGGCGCCGTGCTCGTGGCTGTGCCTGGATCTGGGCTATGTCGGTCGTCGTGTGTGCGACCATGTCTGGCAGATCGGCATGGTGCCGCGGATTCGTGGCCGTCGGCACGAACGCAAGGCAAAGCGCGAAGGTGCGCGGGCACGTCGCTGGGTCGTCGAACGATCGCATAGCTGGCTCAATCGCTATCGACGCTTGCTCATTCGCTGGGAAAAGCGTGCCGACACGTATCTCGCAATGCTGTACTTTGCGTGTGGTCTGATCGTCTGGCATCGCGCCCTATCGGGATAGGCTCTTAATTGCTCAACGAATAGCGAACGCTGACAACACGGTCATCCAGTTTTGAAAGCTCTTGCCGGAGGTTGAATCCCGGTTTGGCAAGCAAAAACTCGTCGGCATCGAAAACGTATGTCCAGTCCGCCCCCTGGGCCTCGGCAAACGAAACAACCATGTTGGTCAGCGATGATTGTTTGAACGGTATGCCAAGCCCTGTCGAGTAGACAATCAAGCGGTCTCCCCAGACATCCTTGAGAATTTGCAGGCCCCCGTCTGTCTGGTCAACGCTCCCATGATCTACCACATGAACAACGTCTGCATGATTGATGAACGCGTGACAGATTGAAAGCGCAAGCAGGCCCTAATCGTCCCGGGAAAGAATCACTCCGTGAATATTCATTTCAGCTTTTTGTGATGCAGTTTTCGCAGATCAGGCAGTACGTGCATTTTCACACATGCGCGCCTTGCCAGCGACTGTACCGCTTCGCGGTGCTCAGTTTGAAGGTGCCTCTTAAATTCCTGTGTAGGCGATTTCGACAATGGATTGATTTTCAGAATCGGAGCCAGAGGTTGCCGCGCAGTTGAATATTTTCGTTCCCGAACAGCTGAACGACAGGGGAAAGCGACATCCGGAACGGGCTTGCCTCGTCGATTGGTCAGACCCGGGCATCCAGATGAAGCACAGTCGGGCCCGGAAGTCCCGGCTGAGTGCAATCAATTCGGCAAGGATTTCGAAAATTTATTTTATTATTGTCCCGGCAAGATAGCCTATGCTTGTCCACCTGACCTCCTTCGATATTTCACTTTTTTCATGTCTGACTGGACAACCGTTACGACAGTGAGTGCACCAAGCTGGATGATCGCATTGCATGCGCAATATCATCGAGGCTTGGGAGCGCGTACGCCCGTTTATTTTCTGGATGCCCCACAAAAGTATTCGCCCGAGGAACGGGCGTTGCTTTCTGAATGCGCAACGATCATTCCGTGTGATGATGCATATTGGAATTCGATCGGGGGAAGGCCCGCGAGGCCAGTCCTGCGGCAACTAGTCAATCTTCGAGTCGCCCGAAAAATGCAGGATCTGCAATGGATTCTGCATATTGATATCGATGAATTTCTCCATCTGTACGATCGGGGGGATGTCGAAGGTATTTTCGACTTGCCGCGGGAAATCTCCGAAATTCGGATTCAGAATGTCGAGCGAGTACTCGCCTTTGGAAAAAACGCCTGGATCGACGGTTATCTGAGAGTGCGGACTCAGAAAAGCCACCTGCTAGAAAAGCATTACGGCATGAGTTCAGGATTTTTTGGTCTCGGCATGTCCAACTACTTCCATGGCAAGTCGTTTGTCAGGAATCGGCCAAAGATCAAGCAAGGCATTCACGGTGCAATTCATGAGGATGCCAGCCGCGAAATAATCCGGTGCGAATTGAATCGGCAAGACGCTGTCATAGTTCATTACCCGTGCATCACGCCTGGTCATTTTGCGAGCCGGTATCTCTCCTTTTTGAAAGGAGCCAAGCAGGATGCCGCCGAATTCCATCACCAGCAGCTTTTCCGCAGTGCTCTTGCGAGAGAGGCTCAACGACTGGGAGTACGTGATGCAATCATCAAGTATCTGAAAGAGCTTCACTATTGCTCATCCCAACAAGCGCTTGGTCGTTTGGAAGACGGGCTATATGTACAAATGCCGGAGCAGTTTCTCGCGCGTTTGTCCGAAAGCGCGCTGGACAGTCGGAACATCAGTCTGGCTTGGGCGGACAAGTCTATTTCCCAATATCACGGCCTCTTGGCGGGTCCTTGACAGAGGACGGACAGGTTGACCCGAACCTTTGAGTAGAACCCAAGGAATTGGGTGCTGGCGACAATTTGCGGAAAGCTGAGGGAATCTGCCCGAGGCTGGAAATCCCCGTCGCTCACTCCACCGTCACCGACTTCGCCAAATTCCTCGGCTTGTCCACATCCGTGCCGCGTGCCAGCGCCGTGTGATAGGCCAGCAGCTGCAGCGGCACCACATGCAATATCGGCGACAGCAGCCCGTAGTGCTCGGGCAGGCGGATCACATGAAGGCCGTCGCTGGACGCAATCCGCGAATCGGCGTCGGCGAACACATACAGCTGGCCGCCGCGCGCGCGCACTTCCTGCATGTTTGACTTCAGCTTTTCAATCAGCGCATCGTTCGGCGCCACCGTCACCACCGGCATCTCCTCGGTGACCAGCGCCAGCGGGCCGTGCTTGAGTTCGCCGGCCGGGTAGGCTTCGGCGTGGATGTAGGAGATTTCTTTCAGCTTCAGCGCGCCTTCGAGCGCGATCGGATAGTGCAGGCCACGACCGAGGAACAGCGCATTCTCCTTGCGCGCGAAGGCATCGGCCCACGCAATGATCTGCGGTTCGAGCGCCAGCACGGCACCGAGTGCCGCCGGGAGGTGGCGCAAATTCTTCAGGTGCGCTGCCTCGGCGTCGGCATCGAGGCGGCCGCGCAGCTTCGCCAGCGTCAGCGTCAGCAGGAACAGTGCCGCCAGCTGCGTGGTGAAGGCCTTGGTCGATGCGACGCCGATCTCGACGCCGGCACGCGTCAGGTAGGACAGCGTGGTCTCGCGCACCATCGCCGAAGTGCCGACGTTGCAGATGGCGAGCGAATGCTTGTGGCCGAGTTCTTTTGCATATTTCAGCGCAGCGAGCGTGTCGGCGGTTTCGCCGGACTGCGAAATCACGACGACCAGCGCATTCGGGTTGACCGCCGGATCGCGGTAGCGGTACTCGCTGGCGATCTCTACCTGCGTCGGAATGCCGGCCAATGACTCGAGCCAGTACTTCGCGGTCATGCCGGAGTAATAGCTGGTGCCACAGGCGAGGATCTGGATGGCGTCTACCTGACCGAGAACTTCGCCGGCGGACTTGCCGAACAGGTCGGGGCCGAAGCCGAGCACGCCTTCGAGCGTGTCGCCGATCGCGCGCGGCTGCTCGAAGATTTCCTTCTGCATGTAATGCCGGTACGGGCCGAGGTCGATTGCGCCCGAATACGCATGCACGGTCTGCACGCTGCGCAGCGCCGGCGCGTCGGTTTTGTCGGTGATCGCGATGCCGTCCAGCGTCACGTCGACGACGTCGCCTTCTTCGAGGTAGATGATCTGGTCGGTGGTGCCGGACAGGGCCATGGCGTCGGAGGCGACGAAGTTCTCGCCCTCGCCAAGGCCGACCACCAGCGGGCAGCCGACGCGGGCACCGACCACGCGGGTCGGCTCGTCGTCGCAGAACACCGCAATGGCGAACGCACCATGCAGGCGCTTGACCGCCTTCTGCACGGTACGCAGCAGGTCGCCGTCGTACATGTCGTTCAGCAGGTGGGCGATGACTTCGGTGTCGGTCTGCGACTCGAACACATAGCCCTTGCCGCTCAGTTCGCCGCGAATCGCTTCGTAGTTTTCGATGATCCCGTTGTGCACGACGGCGATGCGCGCCTTGCCGTCACGCGATGAGAAGTGCGGATGCGCGTTGTTGGTCGCCGGCGCGCCATGGGTGGCCCAGCGCGTGTGCGCAATGCCGACCTGGCCGGAGAAGCCGGTGGCGGCTGCCTGCGATTCAAGCTCGGCGACGCGCGCCACGCTGCGTGAGCGCTTCAGGCCCTGCTGGTGCACGGCGACGCCGCACGAGTCATAGCCCCGGTATTCGAGCCGCTTCAGGCCCTCGATCAGGACGGGGACGATGTCGCGCCGGGCGACGGCGCCTACGATGCCGCACATGGTTAATCCTGTTTTTTCTGTTTCATCGGACGCTGCCAGCCCGACAGGCTGGCCTGCCGCGCACGCGAAATGGTCAGGCTGCCGGCCGGCGCATCCTTGGTCAGCGTGGTACCTGCGCCGATGGTCGCGCCGCGACCAACGGTGACCGGCGCCACCAGCTGGCTGTCGCTGCCGATGAATGCGTCGTCCTCGATGACGGTGCGGTGCTTGTTCGCGCCGTCGTAGTTGCAGGTGATGGTGCCGGCGCCGATGTTCACGCGCGAGCCAACCGTCGCATCGCCGACGTAGGCGAGATGGTTGGCCTTGCTGTGCGCGCCGAACTCGCTGTTCTTCACCTCGACGAAATTGCCGATGTGGACGTCGTTGGCCAGTACGGTGCCGGGGCGCAGGCGTGCATACGGGCCGACCTGCGAGCCGGCGCCGACCACCGCATCTTCGATATGGCAGAACGGCTTGATCGCCGTGCCTGCCTGCACGCTGGCATTCCTGATCACGCAGTGCGCGCCGATGCGAACGCCGTCCGCGAGCGTGACGCTGCCTTCGAATACGCAACCGACATCGATCTCGACATCGCGGCCGCAGACCAGTTCGCCGCGCACATCGATGCGTGCCGGATCGGCCAGCGTGACGCCTTGTTCCAGCAGCCGATTCGCAATGTTGCGCTGCTGTACGCGCTCCAGTTCCGCCAGCTGCGCCTTGCTGTTCACGCCGAGCGTCTCCCACGCGTGCGTCGGCTGCGCCGATTCGACCGGCACGCCGTCCCGCACCGCCATTGCGATGATGTCGGTCAGGTAGTACTCGCGTTGCGCATTGTCGTTCGACAGTCTTGCCAGCCAGGTTTTCAGCGCTCGCGTCGGCGCGACCACGATGCCGGTGTTGACTTCGCGGATCGCGCGTTCGGCTTCGTTGGCGTCCTTTTGCTCGACGATGCGCACGATGCGACCCTCGGCGTCGCGCACGATGCGGCCATAGCCGGTCGGGTCGTCGAGGCTGACCGTCAACACGGCCAGCCGGTCGCGGCCGGCCTTTTCTGCCAGCGCTTTCAGCGTGGCCAGCGAGGTCAGCGGCACATCGCCATACAGCACCATCGTGGATTCGGCGTCATTCAGGTGCGGCACGGCCTGCATTACCGCATGGCCGGTGCCCAGTTGCGGCTCCTGCAGCACGAAATCGATGTCGTCGGCCTCGAAGCGCGCAGGTACAGCGTCGCCGCCGTGGCCGTAGATCACGCACATGCGGAACGGGGAAAGGCTGCGCGCGGTGTCGAGCACGTGGCCTAGCAGGGGTTTGCCAGCCAGCGGGTGCAGGACCTTCGGCAGGTTCGACTGCATGCGTTTGCCCATGCCGGCAGCGAGTATGACAACGTTCATAGGCGGTTCTTGGAGAGTGGGAAAATTCTAGCACGCGCCCCTCTCGGTGCCCGCGACCGGCTGGCGCGGAAAGCGGGGCATTTGCCTGCGCTCAAGCGCGCCGTTCAGTCATCGTCGCCGGCCATGTGCAGCTTGATCACGTTCGTCTCGCCGGTCGAGCAGGGCTCGTCGTCGAATGCGATGTCGCCGTTGGCGTCGGCCACGCCGCTGGCCTGCAGCTCGGCGAAATCGAACAGGCCGCGATCCATCAGGTGCGACGGCACGACGGTCTGCAGCGACGAGAAGATGTTGTCCACGCGGCCGGGGAATTTTTTCTCCCATTCGCGCAGCATTCCCTTGATCTGTTTGCGCTGCAGGTTTTCCTGGCTGCCGCACAGGTCGCAGGGGATGATGGGGAAGTTGCGCAGCGCGGCGTAGCGTTCGGTGTCGGCCTCGCGCACGTAAGCGAGCGGACGAATCACCACGTGCTTGCCGTCGTCGGACTGCAGCTTCGGCGGCATGCCCTTCAGTTTGCTGCCGAAGAACATGTTCAGGAAAAAGGTCTCCATGATGTCGTCGCGGTGATGGCCGAGCGCGATCTTGGTCGCACCGAGTTCACCGGCGACGCGATACAGGATGCCGCGCCGCAGCCGCGAGCACAGCGAGCAGGTGGTCTTCCCCTCGGGGATCACGCGCTTGACGATGCTGTAGGTGTCCTGGTTTTCGATATGGAAGGGTACGTCGATGCTGCGCAGGTAGGCGGGCAGTACGTCGGCCGGGAAGTTCGGCTGTTTCTGGTCGAGGTTGACGGCGACGATGTCGAACGAGATCGGCGCGCGTTCACGCAGCGTCAGCAGGATGTCGAGCAGCGCGTAGCTGTCCTTGCCGCCGGACAGGCAGACCATCACCTTGTCGCCGTCCTCGATCATGTTGTAGTCGCCGATGGCCTGCCCGACCTGCCGGCACAGCCGCTTGTGCAGCTTGTTGTTCTCGTAGGCGGCCTTCTCCGCCTGGCGGGCGGTCAGCCCGGGGGATGCCAGCTCGCTCATGCGCGCTCCTTGATATGCAGCACTTCGACGCCGACCGCATCGCAGTCCGGGTAGACGTCGGGCTTTTGCGTCGACACCTGCACGGCGCGCACCTTCGGGTGCGCGAGCAGGGTGCGGGCGATATCGTCGCACAGGGTTTCCTGCAGCTGCGTGTGGCCCTGCGCGATCCGCTGCACGATGGTGTCGCGGATGAAGTCGTAGTCCAGCACTTCGTGCAGCTCATCCTGCGTCGGCGTGGAATCGACCAGCGGCACGTACAGCCCGACATTGAACAGCACCCGCTGCTCACCACGCTTTTCGAAGTCGTGTACGCCGATGTTGCTCATCACCTGGAAATTGCGCAGGAATACGCGACGGCAGTCGGACAGGGCGGGGTGCATCAGCAGGGAAGTCATAAAAACCTTGGATCGTTTGGTGGGTACGGCTTATTTGGCGACGAACATGACGTCGCGATTCATCGGCAGCAGGTGTTGCCCGCCATCGACCAGCAGCGTGGTGCCGGTGACGCCGCGCGCACCGGCAAGGTAGCAGGCTGCCTGCGCGATGTCGGCGGCGGTGCTGCTCTTGCCCAGCACGGTCTGCCGGTGTGCGTTCTCGAAACCTTCCTCGGTCTGGTCGCCGGACACCAGCGTGAGCCCGGGCGCCAGCCCGACCACACGCAGCTTCGGGGCCAGAGCCGTTGCCAGAAGCGCAGTCGCCGTGTGCAGCGCAGCCTTCGACAGGGTATAGGACAGGAAATCGGGGTTCTGGTTGAACAGTTTCTGGTCGAGCAGGTTGATCACGACGGCCTGTTCGCCGTCAGGCGTGGCGGCGTGCAATGCCTGCGCAAGCAGGATCGGGGCGACGGTATTGCAGTGCATGTGGGCGTCGAGCCTGGACTGCCCGAAGCTCAGCGCGTCGTCGTAATCGAACAGGGACGCGCTGTTGACGACGCAGCCGAGGCTGCCGAGACGGGCGATGGCACGTGGCACCAGCTGCCTTGTCCCGGCTTCGTCGGACAAGTCGCAGTCGAGCGCGACGGCGCGCCGCCCGAGCGCCTCGATCTCGGCGACGGTGGCGCTCGCCTCGGCTTCGGACGCGCGGTAATGCACGGCGATATCCCAGCCCTCGCGGGCGAGGCCAAGGGCGATTTCGCGCCCGAGCCGCTTTGCGGCCCCGGTCACGAGCGCAGTCTTGCGAAAGCTCGGGTTCATCGATGTCTGCAGTCGCTGGAAAGGTGCGGTTGTCTGGGAAATTTTTCACCGGCATGTCGCGGCCGGACCGGGTTCACTACAATACGCGCCATGTCTTTGCCCGAGCCCTCAGCCGACGCCCTCGCCGCGTCGCACGCGCTGGAACGCCTGATCAGGGAAGCGATCCGCGCGAATGACGACTGGATCCCGTTTTCCCGCTACATGGAGCTCGCGCTTTACGCGAGAGGACTCGGCTATTACGCCGGCGGCTCCGCAAAGCTCGGAAAAGACGGGGATTTTACAACCGCGCCCGAGATTACGCCCCTGTTCGGCGCGACGCTGGCGCTGTTCGCTGCCGAACTCTTCGCGGGCAGGCCGCTGCGGTTGCTGGAGTTCGGCGCCGGTACCGGCAAGCTGGCCGCCGATCTGTTGCAGACGCTCACGCAGCGAGGGGTCGAGGTTGCCAGCTATCAGATCGTCGAATTGTCGGCCGAGTTGCGCGCCCGCCAGCAGCAGGTGCTGGGCGGTTATCCGCAAGTGCAGTGGCTGGATGCGCCGCCGGCTGCTTTCAGTGGCATGATCATTGCCAATGAAGTTCTCGATGCCATGCCGGTACCCCTGCTGCTCAGGCAGGACGGTCGCTGGCTGGAACGCGGCGTGAGCATTGAATCTGGTCGTCTGGCCTTTGCCGAGCGTGAGTGTCCGCAAACATTGGCGGCCCAGATTCCGCACGCCGAAGAGTTGCCGGATGGCTACGTCACCGAGGTTCATCCGCAGCAATCCGGTTTTGTCCGCATGCTTGCGGATATGCTCAAGGGTGGCGAGGGCGGAATGGCGGTGCTGATCGATTACGGTTTTCCTGCGCTTGAGTATTACCTGCCGCAACGTTCGCAGGGCACCCTGATGTGTCATTACCGGCATCATGCGCATGGGGATCCGTTTTATTTGCCGGGGTTGCAGGACATCACCGCGCATGTGGATTTCACTGAAGTTGCGCGGGCAGGCCTGGATGCCGGCCTTGAGCTTGCGGCCTATATGAGTCAGGCGGCGTTCCTGCTGGCAGCAGGTTTGCCGGCATTGCTGCAGGCCGAGTCGCCCGACGAGGTGAAGCGGTGGCTGCCGATGGCGAATGCGGTGCAAAAGCTGACGTCGCCGGCCGAGATGGGCGAACTGTTCAAAGTGCTGCTGTTCACGCATCGCCTGGACCTGCCGCCGCGTTTCCTGACGCAGGATCGCAGTCACCGACTGTAGTAGGCGCACGCTCACAAAAGGACGACGATGTTTCGCTGGTTGCTGACGATTTTTCTCGCGCTGATCATTTTTTCATCGCTGCTGCCGTGGCTGGAAAAGCTCGGGGTCGGTCGTTTGCCGGGTGACTTGAGGTTCAGCTTGTTCGGCCTGAAAATCTTCTTGCCCTTTGCGTCGACCGTGTTGCTGTCGCTGGTCGCCTTCCTGATCGCCAAGCTGCTCTGAAATCGAATGATCCGCTGGTTTCTCGCCATCTTCGTGCTGCTTGCGGTGTTTTACCCGCTGCTGCCCTTCCTCGACAAGGTGCGGGTAGGGCGTATGCCTGGCGACATCCGCTTCCGTTTCAGGCAACTGGTATTCTGCCTGCCGTTTGGTTCGACCCTGCTGTGGTCGGCCGTCGCGTTCACGCTGGCGCAGGTATTGAAGCTGGCGTGAGCGCGAGGCGGCGGCATGCGGCCGGAAAAAGGGGGGCTTTCGCGTTAAAAAGTATCGGAAGCATTATTTCGATTGACAAAGCCAATCGACACCTCTATAGTTTGGGGTTCCCTGCGGTGGGGTGGCCGAGTGGTTAAAGGCAGCAGACTGTAAATCTGCCCTCTTACGAGTACGCTGGTTCGAATCCAGCCCCCACCACCAGGCGCGAGTCGAAAGA